>NZ_JBVJWV010000005.1:0-105012 GCF_055602105.1 Streptomyces sp. NPDC037421 | reverse complement strand
GGAGGGTGGGACTAAAGCGGGCAGCGCCAACCCCCCACCCCCCCCACCCCCCCCCCCCCCCCCCCCCCCCCCCCCCCCCCCCCCCCCCCCCCCCCCCCCCCCCCCCCCCCGGCGTCGTGCGTCACCGGCTCACAGCACCCGCTGGAGCAGGACGTACCCGCCCGCCTCGCCCGCCGGCGCGAAGCGCGATCCCGGGTGCAGCCGCTCGGCGTAGGCGACGGGGTCGCCGGCCCCGAGGGAGGAGTTGTCGAAGACCAGGAAGGCCGGCAGCACCCCCTCGGTGCCGCCGATCCAGTACACCTGGCAGCGCGAGGTCAGCCGGGTCAGCGGCCCGTGGTCCGCCTCCACCCGCACCCCGTCCGGGATCTGCGCCAGCAGCCGTTCGACTTCGGTCACCCGTGCGGGCTTCTCGTACGCGGACCGCTCGCCGAGCCGGGCCAGCGGCAGGCTGGTCGCGCTCAGCGCGAGGGCGGCCGCGAGCACGGCGCCGGGCAGCTGGTGGGCGTACGCCCGCACCCGCGGCCGGGTGCTGCGCCGGGCGGTGTCGAGGGCGTCGGCCAGGGCCAGGGCGACGACCGGCATCAGGACGGCGCTGTAGTGGAAGTCGGTGGACCAGTAGTGCGGGTCCCCCGACAGGAACCGCCAGCCCAGGGTGGGCACGGCCACCAGCAGCAGCGGGGAGCGCAGCGCGAGGAGCCCGGTGGTGGGGAGGAGCACCCAGCCGAGGGTGGTCAGCTTCGTGCCGAGGCCGCTCAGGGGGCCGCCGCCGGCCTCGCCCCCGCCGAGCTTCTCCCAGTAGGCGTAGCCGTCGGCGGCGAAGGCGGGGATCACCACGGTGAACACCAGTGCCGCGGCGGCCGCCCCCGCCACGGCGACGGCCGCCGCGAGCCGAGCGGCCCGCGGGTCGGCGCGCCGGGCCCGCCAGGCGGTGACGAGGGCCAGGGCGGCCAGAGTGACCCCGAGGTCCTCCTTGACCAGCAGCAGCGGCAGCCCCCAGCCCAGGGCGGCCCGCCAGCGGCGCGCGAGCAGCGCCTCCAGGGCGAACGCCAGCAGCGGTACGGCGAAGCAGATCTCGTGGAAGTCGAACTCCACGGCCCGCTGGATCCCCCAGGACAGCCCGTACGCCGCCCCGAGCGCGAGCCCCCGGGCCTGCCCGAGGAGCTTCGCCGAGGCCCGGGTGACGGGCAGCGCGGACAGCGCGATCAGGGCCGCCTGCACCACCAGGAGGGTGACGGGGGTCGGGAAGATCCGGTAGAGCGGGGCGATCAGGGCGATGACCGGGCTGAAGTGGTCGCCGAGGATGTTGGAGCCCGGGCCCTTCAGGTCCACCACGGGCGCCTGGAGCCAGGCGTAGGCCCTGACCGCCTGTTCGAATATCCCGAGGTCCCAGGAGGCCTCCTCCATCCGCCGGTAGCGGGTCACCGAGAGCACGGCGTACGCGAGGAACAGCGCGGCGGTGAGGGCGTACGGCGCCCGGCGCGCGGCCCGCCCGGCGCGGTCGCCGGAGTTCGGGGTGCTTCCGGATATCGGCATCCGGACAGATTCTCACCCCCGACCGGAATGCCTCCCTCCGCCCCCCTGGCCCCGCCCCGCACGGCTCCCCCGCACCATCCGCCCCCCGCCTCACCCCTTCCGGGACCGGAATGCCCCGCGCGGCCGGGGGAGCGGCGTCATAGGGTGGGAACCCCCGGCCCGTTCACGTGTCGGGCCCTTCGCGTTGCCCCCGGCACCCCTCGCCCCTCACCGGATGGAAAGCCTGTCTCATGAGCCTGCACGGACTGCTCGACGCCGTCACCCGGGATCCCGCCCTCGCCGAGGCGGTCACCGCGGCCGGGGACGGCAACCGCATGCACGTGGACCTCGTCGGCCCGCCCGCCGCCCGGCCCTTCGCGATCGCCGCGCTGGCCGCCCGTACCGAGCGGACCGTGCTCGCGGTCACCGCCACCGGGCGGGAGGCGGAGGACCTCGCCGCCGCGCTGCGCTCCCTGCTGCCCCCCGACGAGGTGGTCGACTACCCGGCCTGGGAGACGCTGCCGCACGAACGGCTCAGCCCGCGCAGCGACACCGTCGGCCGCCGGATCGCGGTGCTGCGCCGGCTCGCGCACCCGAGCAAGGAGGACCCGGCGGCCGGACCCGTCTCGGTGGTCGTCGCCCCCATCCGCTCCGTGCTCCAGCCGCAGGTCAAGGGGCTCGGGGACCTGCTGCCGGTGAGCCTGCGCCAAGGCGACACCGCCGACCTGGGCGTGATCACCGAGGCCTTGGCGGCGGCCGCCTACGCCCGCGTCGAGCTGGTCGAGAAGCGCGGCGAGTTCGCCGTGCGCGGCGGCATCCTCGACGTGTTCCCGCCCACCGAGGAGCACCCGCTGCGCGTGGAGTTCTGGGGCGACGAGGTCGAGGAGATCCGTTACTTCAAGATCGCCGACCAGCGCTCCCTGGAGATCGCCGAGCACGGCCTGTGGGCCCCGCCCTGCCGGGAGCTGCTGCTCACGGACGAGGTGCGCGGGCGGGCCGCCGCGCTGGCCGAGGAGCACCCGGAGCTCGGCGAACTGCTGAACAAGATCGCCGAGGGGATCGCGGTCGAGGGCATGGAGTCCCTCGCCCCGGTCCTCGTCGACGACATGGAGCTGCTCATCGACGTCCTGCCCGCCGGGGCGATGGCCGTGGTCTGCGACCCGGAGCGGGTGCGCACCCGGGCCGCCGACCTGGTGGCGACCTCGCAGGAGTTCCTGATGGCCTCGTGGGCGGCCACCGCCGGCGGCGGCGAGGCCCCCATCGACGTCGGCGCGGCCTCGCTGCGCGGCATCGCGGACGTGCGCGAGCACGCGCGCGAGCTCGGCATGATGTGGTGGTCGGTGTCCCCCTTCGCCGCCGACGAGGCGATCGGCGGGGACACGCTGAAGCTCGGCATGCACGCCCCCGAGGCCTACCGGGGCGACACCGCCCGTGCGCTCGCCGACACCAAGGGCTGGATCGCCGACGGCTGGCACACCGTCTACCTCACCGAGGGCCACGGCCCGGCCGCCCGTACCGTCGAGGTGCTGGGCGCAGAGGGCATCGCCGCCCGGCTGGAGCCGCGGCTGGGGGCGCTGGAGCCCTCGATCGTCCACGTCGCCTGCGGCTCGCTCGACAACGGCTTCGTGGACCCGGCGCTGAAGCTGGCCGTCCTCACCGAGACCGACCTGACCGGGCAGCGCACCGCCACCAAGGACCTCGGCCGGATGCCGACCCGGCGCCGCAAGTCCATCGACCCGCTCACCCTGGAGGTCGGCGACTACATCGTGCACGAGCAGCACGGTGTCGGCCGCTACATCGAGATGGTGCAGCGCACCGTGCAGGGCGCCACCCGCGAGTACCTGCTCGTCGAGTACGCGCCGGCCAAGCGCGGCCAGCCCGGCGACCGGCTGTACATCCCGACCGACCAGCTGGAGCAGGTCACCAAGTACGTGGGCGGCGAGGCCCCGACGCTGCACCGGCTCGGCGGCGCGGACTGGACGAAGACCAAGGCGCGGGCGAAGAAGGCCGTCAAGGAGATCGCCGCCGACCTCATCAAGCTGTACAGCGCGCGCATGGCCGCCCCCGGCCACACCTTCGGCCCGGACACCCCCTGGCAGCGCGAACTGGAGGACGCCTTCCCGTACGCGGAGACGCCCGACCAGCTCACCACCATCGCCGAGGTCAAGGAGGACATGGAGAAGTCCGTTCCGATGGACCGCCTGATCTGCGGCGACGTCGGCTACGGCAAGACGGAGATCGCCGTCCGGGCCGCCTTCAAGGCGGTGCAGGACGGCAAGCAGGTGGCCGTCCTGGTCCCCACGACCCTCCTCGTGCAGCAGCACTTCGGGACCTTCTCCGAGCGCTACAGCCAGTTCCCCGTCAACGTGAAGGCGCTGTCGCGCTTCCAGTCCGACACCGAGTCCAAGGCCACCCTGGAGGGCCTCAAGGAGGGCTCGGTCGACATCGTCATCGGCACCCACCGCCTCTTCTCGCAGGAGACCAAGTTCAAGGACCTGGGCCTGGTCATCGTCGACGAGGAGCAGCGCTTCGGCGTCGAGCACAAGGAGCAGCTGAAGAAGCTGCGCGCCAACGTGGACGTGCTGACCATGTCCGCGACCCCGATCCCGCGCACCCTGGAGATGGCGGTGACCGGCATCCGCGAGATGTCGACGATCACCACCCCGCCGGAGGAGCGCCACCCGGTGCTCACCTTCGTCGGCCCGTACGAGGAGAAGCAGATCGGCGCGGCCATCCGGCGCGAGCTGCTGCGCGAGGGCCAGTGCTTCTACATCCACAACCGGGTCGAGTCCATCGACCGGGCGGCCGCGAAGCTGCGGGAGATCGTGCCCGAGGCGCGGATCGCGACGGCCCACGGCCAGATGTCGGAACAGGCCCTGGAACAGGTCGTGGTCGACTTCTGGGAGAAGAAGTTCGACGTGCTCGTCTCCACGACGATCGTCGAGTCCGGCATCGACATCTCCAACGCCAACACCCTGATCGTGGAGCGCGGAGACAACTTCGGCCTGAGCCAGCTGCACCAGCTGCGCGGCCGTGTCGGGCGCGGCCGCGAGCGCGGGTACGCGTACTTCCTGTACCCGCCGGAGAAGCCGCTGACGGAGACCGCGCACGAGCGCCTGGCCACCATCGCCCAGCACACCGAGATGGGCGCCGGCATGTACGTGGCGATGAAGGACCTGGAGATCCGCGGCGCGGGCAACCTGCTGGGCGGCGAGCAGTCCGGGCACATCGCGGGCGTCGGCTTCGACCTGTACATCCGGATGGTCGGCGAGGCGGTGGCCGACTACCGGGCCGCCGTCGAGGGCGGCGGGGCGGAGGAGGAGCCGCCGCTGGAGGTGAAGATCGAGCTGCCGGTCGACGCGCACGTCCCGCACGACTACGCGCCCGGCGAGCGGCTGCGCCTCCAGGCGTACCGGTCGATCGCGGCGGCGAACTCCGAGGCCGACATCAAGGCCGTGCGCGAGGAGCTGACGGACCGCTACGGCAAGCTGCCGGAGCCGGTGGAGAACCTGCTGCTGGTGGCGGGCCTGCGGATGCTGGCGCGGGCCTGCGGGGTCGGGGACATCACCCTCCAGGGGCCGAACATCCGCTTCGGACCGGTGGAGTTGCGCGAGTCGCAGGAGCTTCGCCTCAAGCGCCTCTACCCGGGGACGGTCCTCAAGCCGGCCACCTCGCAGGTGCTGGTGCCGCGCCCGAAGACGGCCAAGGTCGGCGGCAAGCCGCTGGTCGGCCGTGAACTGCTGGCCTGGACCGGCGAGTTCCTCACCACGATCCTCGGCTCGTAGCGCGGACGAGGGGCCGCCCGCCTACGGCGCGGGCGGCCCCTCACGTTCGGGTGCCCCGTGGGACGGCGGCGGCTCCTACTTGTTCGGGTCGTCGTCGATGCCCAGCCGGTCTTCCACCTGCTGCTGGGCCTTGTCGACCTGGTCGGAGTACTTGCCGCCGGTCTTCTCGTTGGCCTCTTGCTCGAGCTGGTCGGAAATGTCCTTGCCCTTGGCCTTGGCCTGGTCCCTGAACTTGTCGAAAATCCCCATGCGAGGGCTCCTTCCGTGTCCCGTTTGCGACGGTACGCCGGTTTCCGAGGCCACGCATATCATCGGCTGATGATCACGCCGACGACTCTCCGGTCCGCCGCGACGGCGGACTTCCCGGCCCTGCTCCTGCGCCCCTGGCGCGAGGAGGACGTCCCCGCGCTCGTGGAGGCGTACGCCGATCCCGTCCTGCGGCGCTGGACCGGCGATCCCGTCGGCTGCGAGGCCGACGGGCTGCGGTGGGTGGAGGAGCAGCGGCGGGGCTGGGACGCGGGCCTGCGGTTCGGGTTCGCGGTCCTGGAGGGCGAGCCGGGCCGGCTGGTGGGCGGCGCCGTCCTCAAGAAGCCCGTGCCGGACGGCCCGTCGGCCGAGGTCGGCTACTGGACCGCCGCCCGCGCCCGCGGCCGGGGTGTCGCCCCCCGCGCCCTGGAGGCCCTGACGGCCTGGGCGTTCGCGACCTTCGCCGGCGCGGGACTGGAACGCCTCGACCTCCTGCACCAGGAGGACAACGAGGCCTCCTGCCGCGTGGCGGCGAAGAGCGGCTACGCCTTCCGCACCACCCTCCCGGCGGCCCCGCCCGAGTTCCCCCTGAGCGGCCACCTGCACGTCCGGCCCGCAGGGGCCTGAACGGCGGGCCGGGTCAGACCGCTTCGCCCGCCGGGCCGCCGGTCTTCGAGAGGTCCAGGACGTCGGAGTCCTTCGGGGAGGCGGTGTCGACCGGGACGCCGAAGGCGGAGAACAGGGCCTCGCCCGCGGTGTCGCCGCTGACGGTCGACTTGAGGACGTACGGCTCGCCCTGGGTGGCGACCCAGTCGGTCTGGGTGCCCTGCCGGGCCGGGGAGGTGATCGCCAGGGCCGGTTTGCCGTCTATGGTGCCGGTCGCGCCCTTGCGGGCGAGCGGGCTGCCCTTGCCGAGGTCTCCCGTCAGCTTGCCGAGGTCGCAGCTGCCGGTCATCGGGGCGGCGCGGGGGTCGGTGGCGGGGATCTTCACCCAGCGGTCGGCGAGCATGGTGACCATCTGGTCCGTCTGCTTCTGCGGGGCGCGCTTCTGCCTGGCCGCGCCCCGCCAGTAGTCGGCGTCGCCCCGGAAGTGGACGAGTTCGGCGGACTTGATGATGTCCAGCCTGCCCATGCCGTCGAGGCGGACGGCGCCGTTGCAGTTGCCCTTCTTGTCGAGGGAGAGGTCGATCCGCATCGGCTTGCCCTCGTACTGGACCTCGGCCGCTACGTGCACCGCCTCCGCCTTGCGCGTGGCCTCGCCGGCCCGGGTGAGGATCTCGGCACCCGACAGGTCGGCGAGCGCGCCCCCGCCCCCGGCGCCCGCCGGGCCCGAGGGCGGGGCGGGGGTGGACGGGGAGGGGGACCGGGCCGCGCGGGCGCGGCTGCCGACGTCGGAGGCGCGGCCGTCGGCGGGCACGCACGCCGCCAGCGCGCCGCCGATCAGGGACGCGGCGGCGAGTGCCGACGCGGTGGTCTTCGTACGGCTGCGCATCTGGATTTCCCCCGTGGAACGGCAAGTAGGACTCAGGATCCGAGAGTAGGGGGTGCCTGTGACACCGCCCCGGCGGGCCCGCGTACGCCGGTGTACTCGACCGAGCCGGAGTCCGGCCCCTGCTGCCGGTGCTTGACCAGGTACGGCACCGCGTCCAGCAGGACGTGGTCGGTGATCTCGGCGCCGCCGGGGGCCTTCGACCTGAACACCGCCACCGGCTTGCCGTTCTGGTGGCCGTCCGGCTCGCGGCGGATGTCGGCGGGCTCTGCCGGGAAGGCCCGGTCGGGCCGGGCCGCCGCGCACAGGGCGCGCAGGTGTGCGACCGAGGGGTCCGAGGTCCTGGCGTCGATCCATCCCTGGTCGGTGTCGGGTGACTTGGGGGGCGCGTCCCTGAACTGGTCCTTGAGGAAGCCCTCGTCGCCCTTGAAGGAGAGCCTGCCGCCTTCCATCAGGATCTCCCCGGTCCCGGCGCGCGCGACCGTGACCTTGCCCCAGCAGCCGCTGTCGCCCTCGAAGGTCAGGTCCGCGCTGATCTCGCGGTCGCCGGCGGTGCGCGTGACGAGCGCGTTCTTGGTCTCGGCCTTCGCCGTCTCCTCGTACGCGGCGCGCAGGACGGCGGCCGGGTCCCTGCCCGCGAGCGGGTCGGGGGCCGCGGAGGACGCGGGCGGTCCCTTCGGCGCCGCGGCGGTCCCGGGGCCGCAGCCGGTGGCGGTCAGCAGGACCGCGCAGGCGAGTGCGGTCGCGGTCGCGGGCATGGTCGCGGACATGGTGGTGCGCATGGGCTGGTCCCCCCTGGGATCGTTCGGGAGCCCGGAGGGTATCCGGAGGGTGTCCGGAGGCGCTGGAGTCAGGACTTCTTCCAGGTCGCGCAGCCCGTGGTCTTGAAGTAGCCGTCCTGCGCGGAGATCGTCACGACGGCCGGGCCGGTGGGGTTGTCGTTGGCGGCGATGGAGTCGACGTCGTGGGCGGCGTTCTTGGCGCGCTCCCAGTAGCAGCCGGCCGAACCCTCGGCGGGGCCGCTCGACTTGTAGGTGCCGGGGGCGAGGTCGAGGCCCACCTTGAACATGCCGCCGTCGCCCGCGGCCTCGGTCTTCGGGGCGTCGGAGACGGCCTTCGGGTCGACGGTCTCCCAGTCGTTGCAGCCGTTCGACTTGAAGAGCTTGTCGCCCGCCTCGATGGTCACGTAGCTGGTGCCGACGACGTTGTCGTTGGCGATGATCGACTCGACCTCGCCCGAGGCGTCCTTGGCGCGCTCCCAGTAGCAGCCCAGGCCCTTGTTGCCGGTGGTGCGGTAGGTGCCGGGCTGGAGGTCCGAGCCGACCTGGAAGGTGCCGCTGCCGCGCATCGCCGCCTTCTTGCCGTCCTTCTTCGGTTCGGAGGGCTTCTGGCTCTGCTTGCCGCCGCCCGTCTGGCCGCCGCTCGGCTTGGGGCTGCCGCTGGAGGAGGCCGGCTTCTTCGCGCCGGTGTCCTTCGAGCCGTCCGTGCCGCCGCCCCCGGTGCAGGCGCCGACCGCGACGAGGGCGAGGAGCGCGCCGGTGCCCGTGAGGACCTTGTGGCGGGCGATCCAGCTGTGGCGCGGGGTGGAGGACTGGGACATGGGTGTGCTCCTGTCTCGGATCTCTCGGTGCGGCCGG
Source organism: Streptomyces sp. NPDC037421 (assembly GCF_055602105.1). Lineage (NCBI taxonomy): Bacteria > Bacillati > Actinomycetota > Actinomycetes > Kitasatosporales > Streptomycetaceae > Streptomyces > Streptomyces sp. NPDC037421. Next base: position 96,343 of record NZ_JBVJWV010000005.1, on the reverse strand, counting down.
CGTGCTCCGCTGTTGACGGGATCATCACAACAGAGGCTGTGAACCGAGTCAACACGATTCACAGCATTGATTGAATTCACGCTGTGAAGTGGATTTCAGGCTGTGTACCGGTATGCTCCCGGCATGCTGGAGGAGAACGTCCCCGAGGTCACCGCTGCCGAGATCGCCCGCCTGGCCGGGGTCGGCCGGGCCGCCGTGAGCAACTGGCGCCGCCGCCACCCCGACTTCCCCAAGCCCGTCGGCGGCACCGAGACCAGCCCCTCCTTCGCGCTGCCCGAAGTGGAGGACTGGCTGCGGGCCCAGGGCAAGCTCGCCGAGGTCCCGCTGCGCGAACGCGTCTGGCAGCAGATCACCGCCCACCCCGGCGGGGCCGTCGCCGCGCTCGTCGAAGCCGGCGCCGCGCTGCTCGTCGTACGGGACCGCCCAGCGCAGTGGCTGGAGCTCGCCGCCCTCCCCGACGAACGGCTCGCCGAGCGGCTGCCCTCCGTACGGGAGGAGGCGCTCACCGCCCGGCTGGGAGCCGGCCACCCGGTGACCCCACGGACCGGGCCCGCGGCCGTGCCCCTGCTGCGCGCCACCGCCGAACTCGCCGCGGGCCTCGGCGCCCGCCAGGCCTTCGAGTTCCTCCTCGGCCGCCACCTGGAGGCCAACCCCCGCCAGTACACGCTGACCCCCGACGGCTGCGCCGAGCTCATGGCCGGTCTCGCCGGACCCGGGATCCGCACCGCCCTCGACCCCGCCTGCGGCACCGGCAGCCCGCTGCGCGCCCTCACCGGCGCCGCCGTCCTGCACGCCCAGGACGCCTCGCCCGAACTGGCCGCGCTCGCCGCGCTGCGCCTCGCCCTGCACGGCTCCGCCCAGGTCCGCGCGGCCGCCGCCGACAGCCTGCGCGCCGACGCGTTCCCCGACGCCGCCGTCGACGCCGTGCTCTGCCACCCGCCGTTCAACGAACGCAACTGGGGCCACGACGAGCTCGCCTACGACCCCCGCTGGGAGTACGGCTTCCCCGCCCGCACCGAATCCGAACTCGCCTGGATCCAGCACGCCCTGGCGCGCCTGCGCGAGGGCGGCACCGCCGTGCTGCTCATGCCGCCCGCCGCCGCGGCCCGCCGCTCCGGCCGCCGCATCCGCGCCGACCTGCTGCGCCGCGGCGCCCTGCGGGCCGTCGTCTCCCTCCCGGCCGGCGCCGCGCCCCCGTACGGGATCCCGCTCCAGCTGTGGGTGCTGCGCAAGCCCGCCCCCGGCGCCGCCGCCCCGGCCGGGCTGCTCCTCGTGGACACCGCCGGCCTCGACCCCGACGGGCCGGCGCAGGCGCGGGCCGCGTGGCCCGACGTACGCGACGCCGTCCTCGCCGCCTGGACCGCCTACGACCGCACCGGCGCGGGCCCCGAGGCCCCCGGCGTCAGCCGCGTCGTGCCCGTCATCGAACTCCTCGACGACGACGTGGACATCACCCCCGCCCGCCACCTGCCCCCGCCCGCCGCCGGCGGCGGCCTCGCCGAGCTGGCCGCCGTACGCGAACGGCTCGACGCCACCCTCACCCGCGCGGCCCGGCTCACCCCGCCGCCCGCGTCCCCCGCCGGCGGGGCCCACGCCCCGCTGTCGCAGACCACCGTCGGCGAACTCGCCCGCGCCGGAGCCCTGCTGCTGCGCGCCGGAACCGGCACCGGGAGCAGCGAGCTGCCCGTGCTCACCGAGTACGACGTCTACGCCGGAACCGCCCCCTCCGGCACCGTGGCCGCCCCCGCCCCCGGCCCCGACACCGGCGAGACCCTCGTCGCCGAACCCGGCGACGTCGTCGTCCCCGTCGTCGGCGCCCTCTCCGCCGCCCGCGTCGTCACCGAGGACCCCGCCAGCGGAGCCGGCGCCGTCATCGGCCGCAACCTCCAGCTGCTGCGCCCCGACCCGGCCGCCCTCGACCCCTGGTTCCTCGCCGGGTTCCTGCGCGGCACCGCCAACACCCGCCGCGCCAGCAGCCACGCCTCCACCGCCACCCGCCTCGACGTGCGCCGGCTCCAGCTGCCCCGGCTGCCCCCGGCCGAACAGCGGCGCTACGGGGCGCGCTTCCGGGCGCTCGCCGAGTTCGAGGACGCGCTGAGGCTGGCGGGACGCCTGGGGGAGCAGCTCGTACAAGGCCTGTACGACGGACTGTCGGACGGCAGCGTCACTCCGGACTGACCGTGCTGCGACCCTGCAACGGTTGGGTCCATCCCCTCACGAACGGCCGGAAACGCTGTATACGCTTCGAGCCGTCACCTTTCCGCACGGCCCGTCAGGAGCACCGATGCACGGCCCCGGCATCCCGCCGCAGCAAGGCCCCCACGGCCACCGGCCCCTCTCCGGGGCCGCGATGACGCTGCGCGTGCTCTTCACGGCGCTGCCCGTCCTCAGCTGCGGTTTCTTCGCCTGGGGCTCGATGCTGCGGCTCGCGATCCTCACCCGCAAGCCCCGGGACTGGGCGCTGCTGGTGCTGAGCCTGGTGCTGTCGGTCGTGTGGATCGTCTTCATCGAGCTCGACCCCACGGCCGACACGAACGGCTGGCAGGGCAACCTCGGTGCCGGTGGCTCGATCTTCACCGGCTTCGCGATCTGCGTGTACTACCTCGTCGCCGACATCAAGCACCACGAGGCCAAGGCCCTGGCCCCGGCGCCCGCGCCCTGGTACCCGCCCGCGCCCCAGGCCCCGTACGCCCAGCACCACCAGCCCCAGCCCCAGCACCACCAGCCGCAGCACCACCAGCCGCAGCACCACCAGCCGCAGCCTCCGCACCAGACCACGCCCGGCTACGGCTACCCGCCGGCCGCGCCGCAGAACGCGCCGCGGAACACCCAGCCGCCCGTGCCCCCGCAGCAGCCCACCCCGCCCCCGCGCCTCGGGCAGGTCCGCGCCGAACTCGACGAGCTCAGCGAGCTCCTGCGCCAGCAGAACCCGCCCCGGCCCCCGCAGCCCGGCGGCCCCTACCAGGACCCGAACACCACGGCGATCCAGGACGACCGGCAGTGACCCAGCCCGAACGCCTCATCGGCGAGCGCTACCAGCTCGCCACCGTCCTCGGCCAGGGCGGCATGGGCCAGGTGTGGACGGCCTACGACCGCCGCCTCGACCGCCGCGTCGCCGTCAAGCTGCTGCGCCCGGACAAGGTCGCCGGCCCCGGCACCGTCGCCGAGGAGCTGCGCCGCCGCTTCGTGCGCGAATGCCGGGTCACCGCCCAGGTCGACCACCCCGGCCTGGTCACCGTCCACGACGCGGGCAGCGACGGCGACGAGCTGTACCTCGTCATGGGCTACGTCGAGGGCTCCGACCTCGCCGACCACCTCGCCGAGCACGATCCCTACCCCTGGCCCTGGGCGGTCGCCGTGGTGGCGCAGCTGTGCGCGGTGCTCTCCGCCGTGCACGCGGTGCCGATCGTCCACCGCGACCTCAAGCCGCGCAACGTGATGGTCCGCCCCGACGGCACCGTCCTCGTCCTCGACCTCGGCGTCGCCTCCGTGATGGACACCGACACCACCCGCCTCACCAGCACCGGCTCCCCCATCGGCAGCCCCGCCTACATGGCCCCCGAACAGGCCATGGGCGGAGCGGTCGGCCCCTACACCGACCTGTACGCCCTCGGCGTGCTGCTGTACGAACTGCTCAGCGGCGGCGTCCCCTTCGCCGGCACCACCGCCCTCGGCGTCCTCCACCGCCACCTCTACGAACCCCCGGCCCCGGTGCGCCCGCTGCGCCCCGAGATCCCCCCGGAGCTGGAGGCGATCCTGCTGCGCCTCCTCGCCAAGGACCCCCAGGACCGCCCCGGCTCCGCCCAGGAGGTCTACGAGGCCCTCGCGCCGCTGCTCCCGGTCCCCGGCAGCCGCCTCCCGGCCGGCCCGCTCGATCCCACCCGTCCCTTCCTGCGCCCCCAGGCGCCCTGGCCCGACCGGGCCGCCGCCGTGCCCCCGCGCCCGGCCGCGCCGCCGGCCCCGCCCCGCCCGGACATCCCCGGCGCGGTCGACGAGGCCCGCAAGCTGCTGGACCAGGGCCGGCTCACCCAGGCCGTGGACATCCTCGGCAACATCCTCCCGGCCGCCGCCGCCGAGCACGGCGAGCACTCCCCGGTGGTCCGCAGCCTGCGCAAGCAGTACGCCGCCACCCTGATGGACGACGGCCAGTACCGCCGCGCCCTGCCCGAGCTGCGCCGCCTCGCCGACCAGTTCCCGGCCGGGGACCCCCAGTCGCTGCGCTTCCGCTACGACGCCGCGCAGTGCCTGGAGCAGCTGGGCGAACCGGCTGCGGCCCTGGCGGAGTACCGCTCGCTGCTGCCCCTGTTCGAGAACCACTACGCCAACCCGGACCCGGGCCTGCCGCTGGAGGTCCGGCGCCGGATAGCGCACCTGCTGCTCTCCCTCGGCGACCGCCCCGCCGCCCACGACACCCTGGTCCGCCTCCTCTACGACGCCGACCGCGTCCACGGCCCGGCGCACCCCCTCCCGGTGGAGATCCGCCGCACCCTCCAGTGGCTGGGCCAGGTGCGTTGACCGCCGTACGCGGCAGGCGCTAAAGCGCCGCGCCCGCGCCCCGCTGACGCCGCCGCAGCGCCAGCCCGGCCAGCACGAGTACGGACACCCCCGCCACGGCCGCCCCGGCCGGCAGGCCCGGCGGGCTGAACTCGCAGGTCACCGTGGTGGTGCGGCCGTCCAGCGGGACGGCGAGCAGACCGAGGCGGGATTGCCCCGGGCGGCCTTCGCAGCTCCAGCCCGCGATGGCCGGCACCGCGACCACCGCCGTGCCGGCGCTGCCCGGGGGCAGGGTGGCGGTCAGCCCCGAGGAGCTGACCCGGACACCGGTGGCGGCCTTCGCCCGCAGCTCCGCGACCGCCGCGCCCAGCCGGGCCCCGTCCAGGCAGGACAGCGCCCACTGCGCGGGGGCCGGGCGGTCGAAGACGAGCTTCGAGGCGTGCCCGCGCGAGAGCCCGAGCGACTGGAGCGCCGCCCGGTTCTTGGGCGGGTTGCCGTTCAGCTTGAAGGGCCGTCCGCCCGCCAGGCGGGCCGTGGCGTTGTACTCCGGCGCCCACAGGAACGCCTCCGTCCCCGCCCGGCAGATCCCGGGCGCGACCGGGTCCTCGTACACCTTCGCGCCCAGCAGCAGCTCCTGGTTGGCGAAGGGCGAGTCCCCGTACGCCCCGGGCGCCCCCGCCGGGCGGACCGTGACCAGCGGCAGGACCCCGGCGCGGGCGACCGTGCCGTCGGGCTTCAGCCGGGCGCCCACCGCGAACACCGCGTCCGTCACCGGGTTGTCCAGGCTCTGCACGCTGCGCCCGCGCGAGGTCGAGCCCGCGCCGAGCGCCGTCATCGTCCGCGTGAACACGTCCGGGGTGTGGCTGCTGTAGTACGAGCCGCCCTCCCCGCCCAGCAGCAGCGGGTCGTTGCCCGACAGCGCCGGCCGGCCCGCGTCGGTCCGGTACGCCGGCCAGCCCTCCGCCCCGGCCAGGGCGCGGGCGCGCGCGGTGTGCGACCGGTTCCAGGAGGGGTAGTCGTCCAGCCCGGCCAGCTTGCCCTTGTGCCCGTACGCCGTCGTCGCCGCGGCCTGCGCCACCAGCACCGCCGCGAGCAGCCCGGCCGCCGCCGGCCGCAGCCGCCGCCGGCCCAGCGCCCGCCAGGCGGCGGCGCCCAGCACCAGCCCGCCCGCGAAGAGCGCGTACCCCCACGTCGTCACCAGGGCGCTGCCGCCCGCCCACAGCACGGCCGCCGTCAGCAGACCGGCGCCCGCCGCGAGCGCCCGCACCCCGGGCACGCCCGCGGCGAGCCCCGTCCAGGCGGCGATCACCGCGATGCCGGCCAGTACGAAGGTCTGCCGGTACGCGCTGCCGTTCGGAGTGGCGAAGAGGTGCCACAGCAGATGGGTCGGCTCCCACTGGAGCGACAGCGTCACCGCCACCACCAGCCCCGCCCACCAGCAGCGGGTGCGGACCGGCAGCGCCCGGTGGAAGGGCAGGGCCGCCACCAGCAGCAGGGTCCCGGTGCCGACGAACACGGCGGGGGAGTTGAAGGAGTACGTGGCCGGCAGCAGCCGGGCGAAGAGGTCCGACCACGGCACCGGCCCGAACTCCTTGGACCAGCCCGGGTACGCCTGCTTCGTGCTGAGGAACAGCGGCACCAGCACCGGCGCCGCCAGCCCGATCCCCAGCAGGGTCGTCACCGCCGCCCGCCCGACCACCAGGGCCCGCTCGCGCGCCCCCTCCCGGGTCAGCACCACCCGCACCACCAGCACCAGCGCCGCGCCGAGCGTGGCCATGTACGCGGTGTAGAAGTTGGCGGTCCACCCCACCGCGACGACCAGCACCCCGAGCACCGGCCGCCGGCCGCGCAGCGCCCACTCGCCGGTCAGGCACAGCAGCGGGAAGGCGACGAGCCCGTCCAGCCACATCGGGTTGTACGCGGCCTCGATCACCGACCACCCGCACAGCGCGTAGGAGGCCCCCAGCAGCCCCGCCGCCCACCACGGCCCGCGCCGCTGGGTCCGCAGCAGCCAGGCCATCGCGGCCGCGGCGGCGGCCGTCTTCAGCACGGTCACCACGTACACCGCGAGGTCGATGTCCTCGCGCGGGAACAGCGCCACCAGCACGGCGAACGGGCTCGTCAGGTACGTGCCGAAGTCGGGCAGGAAGCTGGTGCCGTACCCGGACTGCCAGTTGAAGAGGAGACCGCCCTCGGCCCGCCCGTGCAGCAGGTCCCACAGGTGCGCGTGGAACGGCACGAACTGGTTGCCGAGGTCGTTGACGCTGCGGTGGCGCGGCCCGTACGGGAACACCCGCGCGACGGCGTCCCCGCCGCACACGGCGACGGCCGTGACGAGCGAGGCGAACACCGCCCCGAGCACCCCCGCCCCCCGCCCGGTCCCCCGCGGGGCCTGTGTCGCGGACCGGTCCGGGATCTGACGCTGGGCGAGCTGAGATGTCGGCATGGTGCACCGACGATCTCAGGAACGAAGGACTCCGCGGTGACCGGGGGGTGAACTCGCACCCCAACACCACCGGAATCGTTGGTCGAACCGGTGGCTCGGGCCACCCTGACTGCATACCATCGATCACCGCAAGGCCCTTGTGCACCGAAGCACAATCTCCCGGCCCTGGAGGCTCCTTTGCACCGTCGCACTGCGCTCTCCGTCTCCGCCGTCCTGCTCGCGGCGGCCCCCCTTCTCACCGCGTGTTCGGATGGGACCCGGCCCGGTACCGCCGCCGTCGTCGGGGGGGAGCGCATCACCACCTCGGCGCTCCAGGCCCAGGTCGGCGACGTGCGCGCCGCACAGAACAAGTCCGAGGAGGGCGCGCAGCTGATCGGCGCGACCGCCGGGCTGGAGCGGCTGAAGCTGAACAAGATGATCCAGAGCGCCGTCCTGGAGCGGGCCGCGGAGGACGCCGGGCTGAGCGTGAGCCCGAAGGAGGTCCAGGACGTCCGCAAGGCGCAGCTGGAGCAGCTGGGCGGGGAGAAGGAGCTGCGGGACGCGGCGCTCCAGCAGGCGCAGCTGGCGCCGGGGCAGATCGAGGCGGACACCCGCTTCAAGCTGCTGCGGGACAAGCTCTTCGCGCACTACGGCAGCCAGGACAAGGCGCTGGCCAAGCTGGCGGAGGCGGCGAAGGCGCTGCACATCGAGGTCAACCCGCGCTACGGCCGCTGGGACGCGCAGCAGATCCTGCTCGGCGACCAGGAGACGCCGTGGATCACCCAGCGGACCCGTCCCGAGCAGGCGGCACCCGCCGGAGCCTGAGGGCGGCGGGCGGGGGTAGGTTCGGGGGGTGAACGACACCCCCGCCCCCGCCGCCGCCGAGCCCACCGGCCGGATCGTCCTGCTGACCGCCAGCCACCGGGTCGCCCCCGGGCTGCTGTCCTGGCCGGCCTGGCAGACCCTGCACGCCGCGGACCGGGTGCTGTGCGCCGACCCGGGCCATCCGCAGCTGCCGTACCTGCGCGAGGCGGGGGTCGAGGTGGCGCACGAGGTCCCGGAGGCGCACGCGCTCGTCGAGGCCTGCGCCGGGGGCCGCACGGTCGTCGTGCTGCCGGCCGGCGAGGGCGACCAGCGGCTGACGGACGGGCTGGCCCGGCTGGCCGGCTCGGGCCGGGTCGCCATGCCCGACCTGGAGCTGCTGCCCGGTTCGTACGACCTGCCGGGGGCGCGGCTGCTGGACCTGGTGCAGGTCATGGACCGGGTGCGCCGGGACTGCCCCTGGACCTCGCGGCAGACCCACGAGGGGCTGGTGAAGTACGCCATCGAGGAGGCGTACGAGCTGGTCGAGGCGATCGAGGACGGCGACCGCGACGCGCTGCGCGAGGAGCTCGGCGACGTGCTGCTCCAGGTGGTGTTCCACGCGCGGATCGCCGAGGAGGAGGGCGGCGGCGAGGACGGGGCGGAGGCCTTCTCCATCGACGACGTCGCGGGCGACCTGGTCGACAAGCTAATCCGGCGCCACCCCCATGTGTTCGGGGACGCCACGGCCGACTCCCCGGAGGACGTCAGCGCCCACTGGCAGGCCACCAAGGCGGTGGAGAAGCAGCGGGACTCGGTCACCGACGGGATCCCGCTGGGCCAGCCGGGCCTGGCGCTGGCGGCCAAGCTCGCCGGGCGGGCCCGTACGGGCGGGGTGGCCGTGGAGCTGCCCCGGGGCGAGGGCATCGGGTACGAGCTGCTGGAGCTGGCGGCGCGCGCGGAGGCGTCGGGGACCGACCCCGAGACGGCGCTGCGTGCGGCGGCCCGCGTCTACCGGGACGCGATCCGGGCGGCCGAGGGCGTAGGAGGGGAGTAGCCCGGAAGGCACGGCCTAGTCGCGCGGGGCGCGGGCCGAGGGGTTGTGCCAGTGCGGGGACGGGCGGTGCAGGAACCACTCGCCGAAGCCCAGCGGCCGGGTGCGCTGGGAGCCGGAGACGGGGACGGTGTCGTGGAAGAGCCGGTCGGGGCGGGCTCCGAGTTCCCGGAGGAGGTGGGAGGTCTCCTCGATGAACAGGGCCGGCCCGCTGAGGTAGACGTCCTGTTCCCGCCACAGGGCGCGGTTGCTGAGGGCGGTCGCCAGCCGGTCGGTGGCCTGGTTGCGGTGCTGCCCGGGGGCGGGGGTGATGTAGGTGACGCCGAGCCAGCGGCAGGCGGCGGCGTGCCGGTCGATCAGGGGCCGGTCGTAGAGGTGCGCGGCGTCCCGCGCGACCACGAAGAGCCGTACGTCGTGGTCGGGAGGGTGCTGGAGGAGTTCCTCCAGCAGGGCCCGGACGGGCGCCCAGCCGGTGCCGGCGGCGATGAGGGTCAGGGGGCGGTCCTCGCGGCGCAGGGTGAGCTGTCCGCCGGGGGCGCCGAGGCGCAGGACTTCGCCGGGCAGGACGTCGCGGACCAGGGCGGTGCTGAGCCGGCCGCCGTCGATCCGGCTGACGTGCAGGTCGACGGTGCCGTCGGGGCGGGGGGCGTTGCCGAGGGAGTAGGTGCGCCAGGTGGTGGGGACGCGGTCGCTGCTCACGCTGACGTACTGGCCGGGCCGGTAGGGCAGCGGGGTGCGCGGTGCGAGGGTCAGTACGCCGATGTCCTCGCCGTACTGGAGGTGGCGCACCACCTCGGCCTCCCACCAGGGAGGTTCGTCGCTGTCGGCGGCGCCGGCCGTCATGGCGTCGGCGATGACCTGGTAGGCCTCGTACCAGGCCTTCTCGACGGCCGGGGTCCAGGCGTCGCCGGAGGTCTCGGCGAGGGCGGCGATCAGGCTGGCGCCGACGGCCGCGTAGTGCTCGGGGCCGACGAGGAACTTGCGGTGGTCGCGTCCGAGGTCGCGTAGATAGGGGAGGAGGGTCCCGCTCTCCAGGTGGGTGACGACATGGGTGAGCGCGGCGAAGAGCCGGTCGCGCTGGCGTTCCATGTCCTCGGCGGAGGCCGGGAAGAGTTCGCGGAGCCCGGGGTTGTGCCAGAAGAGGTGGGAGTAGAAGTACTTGACCGAGTGCTCGGCCCTTCTCTCCACCACCGCGAAACTGCTTTTCAAGATCCTCACGTCCACAGAACCGAAAGTAGGAATGTCGTAGAAGCTGACGTCAAGTGATGTCCGATCTGCGGACAGCCGCGACGAAGCGGCCATAAGGGATGGCCGGTGGCGAGCCGGGATACGGTCGACGGGTGCACGATCAGACCTCCGCCGCCCAGCCCGATCCGTCCCGTCCCGAGGGGCCGACGCTCTTCGACTGGGAGTTCGCGACCGACCCCTATCCGGCCTACGCCTGGCTGCGCGAGAACTCCCCGGTGCACCGCACCCGGCTCCCCAGCGGGGTCGAGGCCTGGCTGGTGACCCGGTACGCGGACGCCCGCCAGGCCCTCGCTGACCAGCGGCTGAGCAAGAACCCGGCGCACCACGCGGAGCCGGCGCACGCCAAGGGCAAGACCGGGATCCCGGGGGAGCGCAAGGCGGAGCTGATGACGCACCTGCTGAACATCGACCCGCCGGACCACACCCGGCTGCGGCGGCTGGTGTCGAAGGCGTTCACCCCGCGGCGCGTGGCCGAGTTCACCCCGCGCGTGCAGGAGCTGACCGACCACCTCATCGACCGGATCGTCGAGAAGCAGCACGGTGCCGGGAAGGGGGAGGCGGACCTCATCCACGAGTTCGCGTTCCCGCTCCCCATCTACGCCATCTGCGAGATGCTCGGCGTACCGCGCGAGGACCAGGACGACTTCCGCGACTGGGCCGGGATGATGATCCGCCACGGCGGCGGGCCGCGCGGCGGGGTCGCCCGCTCGGTGAAGCGGATGCGCACCTATCTCGGGGAACTCATCCACCGCAAGCGGGATGATCTGGGCAATGACCTCATTTCAGATCTGATCCGGGCAAGTGACCACGGAGACCATCTGACGGAGGCCGAGGCCACGGCGATGGCCTTCATCCTGCTCTTCGCCGGCTTCGAGACGACCGTGAACCTCATCGGCAACGGCATCCACTCCCTCTTCACGAACCCGGACCAGCGCGAGCGCCTCCAGGCCTCCCTCGCGGCCGGGGAGAGCGCGCTGCTGGAGACCGGCGTCGAGGAACTCCTGCGCTACGACGGCCCCGTGGAGCTCGCCACCTGGCGGTTCGCCACCCGCCCGCTGACCCTCGGCGGGCAGGACATCGCGGCCGGAGACCCCGTGCTGGTGGTCCTCGCGGCGGCCGACCGCGACCCGGAGCGGTTCGCCGAACCGGACACCCTGGACCTCTCCCGGAGTGACAATCAGCACCTCGGATACGGCCACGGGATCCACTACTGCCTCGGCGCTCCGCTGGCCCGTCTCGAAGGCCAGACGGCGCTCGGAACTTTGCTGAAGCGTCTGCCGGATCTGGAACTTGCGATTCCCCCTACGGACCTGCGCTGGCGCGGCGGGCTCATCATGCGGGGCCTGCGCACCCTCCCGGTCCGCTTCACAGTCCCGAACGAATGAGGGCGCGAGCGAAGCGGAACTGACCGGAAGTCAGTCCACTCCCGAACTTGTGACATCCGTTCGAAGGCGGCTAGGTTCTGCCGTTACCCCGCCGTTATGCGAAAGGTGCAGTCTCATGCTTCCCGGGAACGGCCGCCACAGACGCCCCCGCCAGGTACCCGCGATCGTCGTCACCGCAGGAGTCACCGGCTCCGCGCTGGCCATGCCGCTGCTCGCCGCCACAGGTGCGAACGCGGCCGACACCGCCACGTGGGACAAGGTCGCCGACTGCGAGAGCGGCGGCACATGGAGCGCGAACTCCGGCAGCGGCGCCTACGGCGGCCTGCAGTTCACCCTGGAGCAGTGGCGCAACGCCGGCGGACTCGCGTACGCGGAGCGCCCCGACCTCGCCAGCCGCTCCCAGCAGATCGCGGTCGCCGAGCGGGTGCTGGCCTCCCAGGGCCCCCAGGCGTGGCCGCTGTGCTCCGCCTCGGCCGGGCTGACCCAGCAGGGCCCCGCGCCCGAGGTGGACCCGGGCGACAAGCTGAACCCCGGGCCCGTCGCGCCCACTCCGACCCGGCCCGACAGCTCGGTGCCGAAGACGGGCAAGGGCAAGCCCTCCACGGACTTCGGGGCCCCGACCCCGGCGCCGAACACCCCGTCCAGCCCGAGCGGGCTGCCGGACTACCCGCTGGGCCCCTCCAGCGGACTGCCCGTCATGCCCGAGCCGGACTTCACGGTCCAGCCCACGACGCCCGGCACGCCCACGCCCACCCCGGGCAGCCCCACGGCGCCGGTCACCCCGACCGCCCCGGGCACCCCGACGGCCCCGGCCACCCCGGGCGCCACCCCCACCCCGGGCGCCACGCCCACCGCCCCGGCCGTCCCGGGCGCCCCGACGGGCACCCCGTCCGCCGAGGCGGGCGACGGCTCGGGCAAGCACCGCGGCCCGGCCGCCCTGGAGGTGCCGGCGGCACCCGGCACGGCGTCAGCCGCCGCCGCGGAGCCCACGTACACCGTGAAGCCGGGTGACAGCCTTTCGGACATCGCGAACGCCAAGGGCCTCAAGGGGGGCTGGGGCGAGCTCTACAAGGCCAACGAGCAGGTCATCGGCGGGGACGCGGATCTCATCAAGCCCGGGCAGAACCTGGATCTAACCAAGAAATAGCGGCAGTTCGGACACCCATTAAGAGTTGAATGTCCGTTATCGCCAAATGAGACATGCATCTCTTCCGGACAACTGGCGTGTCTCGTTCCGGAACTTCCGCAAACCCCCCTCTCACCTGCACAAACGTGCTCATGAGGAAGGCAAGTAGGCCGGTTTCTCCCCAAAATCACACGTTGAACATCGGGGAGAGACCTGTCTACCTTCTGAATCGCTCGCCACCGCGGGCTCCTTCCGACCGCATCGCCGAATCCTGCCGGCGGACGGAGGGGACAGTCGTCGCGCAAGCGCCGAAGGCAGGAGCGGGGGAACCAAGGTAGGCGCCGGGAAAGGCCGTTGAGAGACGGTCCGTGTACCGGCTAGGGGTGAAGACACGCGCCGCGCCGCGTGACCGGGCAACTCATCCGCCCGAACCCGACAGCTCACCTCGAAGGCGTCGGTGAGGAGAAATCCATGCTGCTTTCCGGCAAGGGCAAGCACCGCCGCGGCTCCAAGGCCGTCCGCATCGTCACGCTCGCCGGTGTCGCCGGTGTGGCCGTCGCCGCCCCGCTGATGGCGGCCGGCACCGCCAGCGCCGCCACCGCGGCCGAGTGGGACAAGGTCGCCGCCTGCGAGTCCGGCGGCAACTGGTCCATCAACACCGGCAACGGCTACTACGGCGGCCTGCAGTTCTCGTCCTCCACGTGGGCCGCGTACGGCGGCAAGGCGTACGCCGCGCAGGCCAACCAGGCCACCAAGGGCCAGCAGATAGCCATCGCCGAGAAGGTCCTCAAGGGCCAGGGCAAGGGCGCCTGGCCGCACTGCGGCGTCGGCCTGTCCAACTCCTCGTACAACGGCGGCGGCTCGACCACCCCGGCCAAGCCGAAGCCCGAGACCAAGCCGGCCCCGGCCAAGCCCGCTCCGGCCAAGCCGGCCCCGGCGAAGCCCGCTCCGGCCAAGCCGTCCACGCCGAAGACCGAGACCGAGACCAAGGGCTCCGGCTCCGGCGCCGGCAACTGGACCCCGGCCAAGCCCTCGACCCCGAAGACCGAGGCCCCGCAGACGGGCAACGGCTCCTACACGGTCAAGGAAGGCGACACCCTGGGCACCATCGCCGAGGCCAACAAGGTCAAGGGCGGCTGGGAGAAGCTCTTCGAGCTCAACAAGGACACCGTCTCCGACGCCGACCTGATCTTCCCGGGTCAGAAGCTGAAGCTCGGCTGAACCTCCGCGTAACACTCGCGGCACCCCGCAGCATCCCCACCGCCCGGCGCGTATCCACCCACGCGCCGGGCGGCGGCGTGTCGTCCGCCGGTACCCGCAATCCGGAACCGGACCACCGGCTTCCGGCGCCCTGTCTCCCGAGGAACTCCGGAAATCAAGGGCCCTATGTCCCGGAAGACGGGTATTCGGCCCCTTTTTCGTCCCAGGACCCGGGCGGTCGGGCAGCCCACTGCCCGGAGCCGGTTAGGCTCTAGTCGGCAGGGCCGTCCCACGGCCCACACGCCACCGCACACCCAGCGTCACATCCCAGAAGGAGATGCTCGTGCCGTCCATCGACGTCGTCGTAGCCCGGGAAATCCTGGACTCCCGAGGCAACCCCACGGTCGAGGTCGAGGTGGGCCTCGACGACGGCAGCACCGGCCGTGCTGCCGTTCCGTCCGGCGCCTCCACCGGTGCCTTCGAGGCCATCGAGCTCCGTGACGGTGACCCCAACCGTTACATGGGCAAGGGCGTGGAGAAGGCCGTCCTCGCCGTCATCGAGCAGATCGGGCCGGAGCTCGTCGGCTACGACGCCACCGAGCAGCGCCTGATCGACCAGGCCATGTTCGACCTCGACGCCACCGACAACAAGGGCTCGCTCGGCGCCAACGCCATCCTCGGCGTCTCCCTCGCCGTCGCGCACGCCGCGTCCGAGGCCTCGGACCTGCCGCTGTTCCGCTACCTCGGCGGCCCGAACGCGCACCTGCTGCCCGTTCCGATGATGAACATCCTCAACGGTGGGTCGCACGCCGACTCCAACGTCGACATCCAGGAGTTCATGATCGCCCCGATCGGCGCGGAGTCCTTCTCCGAGGCGCTGCGCTGGGGTGCCGAGGTCTACCACACCCTCAAGAAGGTCCTGCACAACAAGGGCCTCTCCACCGGCCTGGGCGACGAGGGCGGCTTCGCCCCGAACCTGGAGTCCAACCGCGCCGCGCTCGACCTCATCATCGAGGCCATCAAGCAGGCCGGCTACACCCCCGGCAAGGACATCGCGCTCGCGCTCGACGTCGCCGCGTCCGAGTTCTACAAGGACGGCAAGTACGAGTTCGAGGGACAGTCCCGCTCGGCCGCCGAGATGACCGACTACTACGCCGAGCTCGTCGAGGCGTACCCGCTCGTCTCCATCGAGGACCCGCTCTTCGAGGACGACTGGGCCGGCTGGAAGACCATCACCGACCGCCTGGGCTCCAAGGTCCAGATCGTCGGCGACGACCTCTTCGTCACCAACCCCGAGCGCCTCGCCCGCGGCATCGAGGAGGGCTCCGCGAACGCCCTGCTCGTGAAGGTGAACCAGATCGGTTCCCTGACCGAGACCCTCGACGCCGTCGAGATGGCCCAGCGCAACGGCTTCAAGTGCATGATGTCGCACCGCTCCGGCGAGACCGAGGACGTCACCATCGCCGACCTCGCCGTCGCCGTGAACTGCGGTCAGATCAAGACCGGCGCCCCGGCCCGCTCGGACCGCGTCGCCAAGTACAACCAGCTGCTGCGCATCGAGGAGATCCTCGACGACGCCGCCGTGTACGCCGGCCGCAGCGCCTTCCCGCGCTTCAAGGGCTGACACCGCGTCAGGGCGACGCCCCCGGGGGACACCCCTGGGGCTTAGCCTCCGTACGTCCCCGCACTCGGTCCCGTACCGTGTGCGGGGACGTATTGCGTAGTGCGCGCACAGGGGAGGCGGGGCCATGGCCGGGAACCGGGATCGGTTCTCCACCTTCTCGACGGCGACCCGGCTCAAACAGCTCGGCGAACGGACCGCGGCCCGCGTCTACCGCTCGCAGTCCCGCCGGCACATCCGCCGCAGCCGGCTCACCGGCCGCGCGGCACTGCTGGTCCTCGTCCTCTGTACGCTGGTCGTCGCCCTCGCGTATCCGATGCGCCAGTACGTGTCCCAGCGCTCGGAGATCACGGACCAGCGGCGGGCCGCCGACACCGCGCGCAAGCGCCTCGAACAGCTCCGCGACGAGAAGGCCCGCTGGCAGGACCCCGCCTACGCGGAGCAGCAGGCGCGCAAGCACCTGCACTTCCTGCGCCCGGGGGAGATCGGCTACATCATGACCGACCCCGGGGCCGCGGCCCCGGAGCACCGCCGCGGCGGCCAGGACGGTTCCGACCGCCCCTGGTACTCCAACGTCTGGGACGGCGTCGACAAGGCCGACCGCCCCGGCGAATGACCCACCCATCACGTACGACCGAACGAAGAGACTTCCTCCAGGCATGCAGACGCCCCCGCCCCAGACCGACCGGACCGAGCCGACCGACGCGGACATCGAGGCGTTCGAGCAGCAGCTCGGCCGCCCGCCCCGCGGGCTGCGCGCCATCGCGCACCGCTGCCCCTGCGGCCAGCCGGACGTCGTCGAGACCGCACCCCGGCTGCCCGACGGCACCCCCTTCCCCACGCTGTACTACCTGACGTGCCCGCGCGCGGCCTCCGCGATCGGCACCCTGGAGGCCAACGGCGTGATGAAGGAGATGCAGGCCCGGCTCGCCGAGGACCCGGAGCTCGCCGCCGCGTACCAGAAGGCGCACGAGGACTACATCCAGCGCCGCGACGCCATCGAGGTGCTCCAGGGCTTCCCGAGCGCCGGCGGCATGCCGGACCGGGTCAAGTGCCTGCACGTGCTGGTGGGCCACTCGCTGGCCGCCGGCCCCGGGGTGAACCCGTTCGGCGACGAGGCGCTGGCCATGCTGCCGGAGTGGTGGGCCAAGGGCGCCTGCGTCACCCCGTGCGGGGAGAAGAAGGAAGAGGAGACCGGGGAGGAGTCCGCATGACCCGGGTCGCGGGCATCGACTGCGGTACGAACTCCATCCGCCTCCTGGTCGCCGACTGCGACCCGGCCACCGGCGAGCTGGTCGAGCTCGACCGGCGGATGATCATCGTCCGGCTCGGCCAGGGCGTGGACAAGACCGGCCGGCTGGCCCCGGAGGCGCTGGAGCGCACCTTCGCGGCCTGCCGCGAGTACGCCGGGGTGATCAAGGAGTTCGGCGCCGAGCGGGTGCGGTTCGTGGCCACCTCGGCCTCGCGCGACGCGGAGAACCGGGACGAGTTCGTCCGGGGCGTGCTGGACATCCTCGGCGTCGAGCCCGAGGTGATCTCCGGCGAGCAGGAGGCGGAGTTCTCCTTCACCGGCGCCACCAAGGAGCTCGTCGCGCACGAGCACCTGGAGCGGCCGTTCCTGGTCGTGGACATCGGCGGCGGTTCGACCGAGTTCGTCGTCGGCGAGGACCACGTGCGCGCCGCCCGCTCGGTCGACGTGGGCTGCGTACGGATGACCGAGCGCCACCTGGTGGTGGACGGCGAGGTCTCCGACCCGCCGACCGGGGCGCAGGTCGCCGCCATGCGGGCCGACATCGAGGCGGCCCTGGACCTGGCCGCCGGGACGGTCCCGCTGGCCGAGGCCCGCACCCTGGTGGGCCTCGCGGGTTCGGTGACCACGGTCGCCGCGATCGCGCTCGGCCTGGAGGGGTACGACTCGTCGGCGATCCACCACTCCCGGATCTCCTACGAGCAGGTCCGCGAGATCAGCGAGCGCATGCTGACCGCCACCCACGCCGAACGGGCCGCCATCCCCGTGATGCACCCGGGGCGGGTCGACGTGATCGGCGCGGGCGCCCTGGTCCTGCTCGCGATCATGGAGCGCATCGGCGCCGCCGAGGTCGTGGTCTCCGAGCACGACATCCTGGACGGCATCGCGATCAAGGCCGCGGAAGAGGTCGAGTCCGCCAAGAGGCGGGTCTGACCTGCCGAATCGCTGAACGACGCTGCTCCGGTCGGCTGACCGGAGCACCGTCGTGCCGCAGGACCCGGATGGTGCGGCAGACGTCGCGCCGGTCGCCGACATGGGCATCGCGGCCGGCCTGCCGATCGCCCGGAGCCGCCGTTGCGCCGCGGTGGCGAACCGGAACGCGTACTTCGCGCCGCTCCGTCACCCCGCTCACCGAACAGGCCGGTGCGGCGCCGAACCAGTGCGGGTTCACCGTGCCCCGCCCGGCTGACGGCTACTTGCCCTTGGCCAGCTGGTCCACCCTCGGTATGGACAGGCCCAGCAGTTCCCCCACCTCCCTGAGCGTCCGCCCGTGGCGCAGTTCCAGCACCGCGGCGGTGCGTGCCTGCCTCGCGGAGCGCACGGCGTGGGGGAGCAGGTCGTCCGACAGCAGGCGTGCCGCGCGCTCGCGCTCCAGCGGGTCCTGGATGCCGTCGAGGTGCGCGAGGGCGGCGCTGATGTGGTCGGCCATGAGGGTGCGCAGCTCCGTGAGCCGCGCTTCCAGGGTGTCCTTTTCGATCATGGATCCAGCGTACGAGCGGGCCGGGCGCTTCCGGTCCCCTTTGGCAACCCCGCCTCGACCGGTTCCCGGGCGGCCGTGCAGCGGCCGTCGTGCGCTCGTGTGGCCGAACATCGCGTTCCGCCCGATGGGCGGCTGGTGGGCGGGGGGAGGGGGGCCTGTGCGGGGGCAGTGCGGGGGCGGTGGGGGCCCCCGGAGCGGCCGAAAGCACCCCTGCGGGAACGAGGTTCGTGAAGTTCTTCACAAGGAAAAAGGGTCTGTCGGGTCAACAAGGTGGCCCTTCGGGGCCTTCTTGGGGGTCGCAGGGCCGTTTCGGCACCTGTTTGTGCGATGCGCGGCCGCGACGGGTTTCGTATCAGAGGTAAGGACGAAACCCAGTGGTCCAGTCCGGTTGAGGCCTTGGAGGCCAGTTCAGACCGGGTGAACAACGACTCCCGTTATACGTTGGTTCCCGTTGCGCGTCATGATCTGGGTCACGCGGGCCGCGCAGTGTAGCAGAGACCTTGTGTCACCTTGTGAAGGGGCTCACGAGCGTCACCCCTTGGGGTGCTGGATACTCATTCCATGAGCACCACGGAGCGTCCCAGGATCCTCGTAGTAGGAGGTGGGTACGTAGGCCTGTACGCGGCCAAGCGCATCATGAAGAAGATGCGCTACGCCGAGGCGACCGTCACGGTCGTCGACCCGCGGTCGTACATGACCTACCAGCCCTTCCTCCCCGAAGTGGCCGCAGGCAACATCTCGCCTCGGCACGTTGTCGTCCCGCTGCGACGCGTGCTGCCCAAGGCTGAGGTTCTCACCGGCCGGGTCACCACCATCGACCAGGACCGCAAGGTCGCCGTCGTCACGCCGCTGGTCGGCGAGGCGTACGAGCTGCCCTTCGACTACCTGGTGATCGCGCTCGGCGCCGTCTCCCGCACCTTCCCGATCCCCGGCCTGGCCGAACAGGGCATCGGCATGAAGGGCGTCGAGGAGGGCATCGGCCTGCGCAACCACGTCCTCGAGCAGCTGGACAAGGCGGAGTCCACGACGGACGAGAACGTCCGCCGCAAGGCGCTCACCTTCGTCTTCGTCGGCGGCGGCTTCGCCGGCGCCGAGACGATCGGCGAGGTCGAGGACATGGCCCGCGACGCCGTGAAGTACTACTCCACGATCAAGCGCGAGGACATGCGCTTCATCCTGGTCGACGCGGCCGACAAGATCCTTCCCGAGGTCGGGCCCAAGCTCGGCACCTGGGGCAAGGAGCACCTCGAGTCCCGCGGCATCGAGATCTACCTCAACACCTCCATGGACTCCTGCGTGGACGGCCACGTGGTGCTGAAGAACGGCCTCGAGGTCGACTCCAACACCATCGTGTGGACCGCGGGCGTCAAGCCGAACCCGGCGCTGGCCCGCTACGGCCTGCCGCTGGGCCCGCGCGGCCACGTGGACACCGCCCCGACCCTCCAGGTCCAGGGCACGGACTACATCTGGGCCGCGGGCGACAACGCCCAGGTCCCGGACGTCGCCGCCCGCAAGGCCGGCGTCGAGAACGCCTGGTGCCCGCCGAACGCCCAGCACGCGCTGCGCCAGGCCAAGGTCCTCGGCGACAACGTGGTCTCCGGCATGCGGGGCTTCCCGCAGAAGGAGTACTCGCACTCCAACAAGGGTGCGGTGGCGGGCCTCGGCCTCCACAAGGGCGTCGCGATGATCGTCATGGGCAAGATGAAGATCAAGCTCAAGGGCCGGCTCGCCTGGTACATGCACCGTGGCTACCACGGCATGGCCATGCCGACCTGGAACCGCAAGATCCGCGTCTTCGCCGACTGGACCCTCGGCATGTTCCTCAAGCGCGAGGTCGTCTCCCTCGGAGCGCTGGAGACCCCGCGCGAGGAGTTCTACGAGGCCGCCAAGCCGGCGCCGGCTCCGGCCGCCGCCGCTGCCCCGGCCGAGAAGGCCAAGGCCTCCTGACCCTGGCCGGTCCGGCAGGTCACCGAGCACGACCCCGAAGGGGCCGCCCGCCATCCGTGGTGCGGGCGGCCCCTTCGGCGTACCCGGGGACCGCCGGGCGGGGTGGCCGGATCCGGGCGGGGGCGTGGCCGGACCCGCCCCCTTACCGTAGGTCCGGCGCGGCGGGCTGGAGCCCCGGTCGAGGGACGGTCCAGCAGGCAAACCGGTCTGATTGCCCCAGAGGCGAAGTGGGAAGTCGTTCCACTGAACTTCTGGAGGTGCCTGAAATGACCGACGCCGCGCCGCGGCTGGCAGCGATTGCCGAAACCCTGCTGGGCGCCCCCGTGCCCGTGCGGATACGGGCCTGGGACGGCAGTGAGGCCGGCCCGGCCACCGGCCCCGTGCTGGTGATCAACCACCGGCGCGCCCTGCGCCGGATCCTGTGGAAGCCGGGCGAGCTGGGGCTCGCCCGCGCCTGGGTCGCCGGGGACCTGACCGCCGAGGGCGACCTGTTCGACCTGCTCGACCGGGTGGCCGGCCTGCTCTGGGAGCGGGAGCACCCGGCGCCCGCGCCCGCGCCCGCCCCGGCCCGTTCGGGGCTGGGCAAGCTCGCCGCCCTGCGCCCGCACCTGCCCGGGCACGGCTCCGCTACCGCCGGGACCGCCGCGCTCCTGCGCGACCCGGCCGCACGGGCCGCCGTACGCGACCTCGTGGCCCTGGCGCGCCCGTGGACGGCGCCCGCGCCGCCGCCGGAGGAGGCCGTCCGCAGCGGCGGGCCGCGCCACTCCAAGAGGCGCGACAGCGAGGCGATCAGCCACCACTACGACGTGGGCAACGACTTCTACGAGCGGGTCCTCGGCCCCTCGATGGTCTACTCCTGCGCCTACTGGACCCCGGACGGCACCCTTGAGGACGCCCAGCGGGACAAGCTCGACCTGGTCTGCCGCAAGCTCGGCCTGAAGCCGGGGCAGCGGCTCCTGGACGTCGGCTGCGGCTGGGGCTCCATGGCCCTGCACGCGGCCCGCGAGTACGGGGTGCGCGTCACCGGCATCACCCTCTCGCGCGAGCAGGCCGCGTACGCCCGCAAGCGGATCGCCGAGGAGGGCCTGACCGACCGGGTCGAGATCCGGGTGCAGGACTACCGGGACGTCAAGGACGGCCCGTACGACGCGATTTCCTCGATCGGCATGGCCGAGCACGTGGGCTCCGCGCGCTACCGCGAGTACGCCGGGATACTGCACGCCCTGCTGGCCCCCGGCGGCAGGCTGCTCAACCACCAGATCGGGCGGCCCCCGGAGCACGACGAGCAGGCGTACGAGGTCGACGAGTTCATCGACGCGTACGTCTTCCCGGACGGGGAGCTCTCCCCGATCGGCACCACCGTCGGCGAGCTGGAGCGGGCCGGCTTCGAGGTCCGCGACGTGGAGGCGCTGCGCGAGCACTACGCGCTGACCCTGCGGGCCTGGGTGGCACGCCTGGAGCGGCACTGGGACGAGGCCGTACGGCTCACCTCGCCCGGGCGGGCCCGGGTGTGGCTGCTGTACATGGCGGCGTCCGCGCTCGGCTTCGAGCACGGACGCCTGGGGGTCAACCAGGTGCTGGCGGTGCGCCCCGGGGGCGGCGGAGCCTCGGGGATGCCGCTGCGGGCGCGCGTCTGGGGCGCGGGGCCCTCGTAGCCCCGCGGCCCTCGTGGCCGGGCAACGGGAGGGGCCCCGGGGCGTGTTGCCCCGGGGCCCCTCCGTGTGCGCCGCGCCCGCCGTGTACGGCCGTGCCGCTACTCGGTCTTGATGGCGGTCAGCATGTTCAGCCGGGCGGCGCTGCGGGCCGGCCACATGGCGGCGAGGACGCCGACGACGGCGGCCAGCAGCAGGAAGATGCCGATCCGGTCGTAGGGGAGGACCAGTTCGTAGTTCGGCACCGACTTGGTGAGGGTGGAGCCGACGGCCCAGGCGAGGAAGACGCCGATGCCGACACCGAGGACCGCGCCGAAGAGCGAGATGACCACGGACTCCAGGCGGATCATGTTCTTGACCCGGGCCCGGTCGAGGCCGATCGCCCGCAGCATGCCGATCTCCTGGGTCCGCTCGAAGACGGACATCGCCAGGGTGTTGACCACGCCGAGCACCGAGATGATCAGCGCCATGCCGAGCAGGCCGTACATGATGTTGAGCATCGTGTTGATGAGGCCGCCCATCTCGTTGCGCATGTCCTGCTGGGTGGCGACGGTCATCGCCGGGTTCTTGCCGAGGGCGTCGATGACGGCCTGCTGGCTCGCCTTGGACTGGCCGCCGGTGGTGTTGACGTAGACCTCGGGGATGTACTGCTGGTCGGTGTGCGCGCCGAGGATCTTGTTGTCGAGGACGTACGGGGACAGCAGGCCGTCGAGGTCCTTGTAGACCGCGCCGACCTTCAGGCTGGCCTTCTGGCCGTCCTCGAACTGCGCCTGGAGGGCGGAGCCGACGGTCAGGTTCTGCTTCTTCGCGGTCTTCTCGGCGACGGCGACCTCGCCCTTGCCGAGGCTGTCCAGGGAGCCGCTGACGACCTGGATGTTCAGGAGCTGGCCGATGGCGGCCGGGTTGACGCCGGAGGCCGAGCGGAAGCTGTCGCCGATCTTGAAGTAGCCGGCGGCCTGCGGGGAGACCGCCTTGACGCCGGGGGCCTTGGCCAGGGTCTCGGCCACCGACTTGTCCAGGCTGCCCATGCCGCCGGACATGGTGACCTTGTAGTCGGCCTTGAGCTTGTCGGTGCTCATCCGGTCGATGGCCTTGCCCATGGTGACGCCGAGCACGGACATGGTGGTGACGAGGGTGAGGCCGATCGCCAGGGAGGCGGCGGTGACGGCGGTGCGGCGCGGGTTGCGCACGGCGTTCTGCGCGGCCAGCTTGCCGGGGACGCCGAAGACCTTCTGCAGCGCCGGGCGGACGGCCGCGATGACCGGCTTGGAGAGCAGCGGGAGCAGCACGATCATGCCGACGAGCATGAGGAAGGCGCCGCCGCCGATGACCATGCGGCCGTCGCCGCCCATCGAGACGCCGAGGAAGACGACGCCGATGCCCGCGAGGCTGATCACGGAGCCGATGACGTTGCGGACGACGAGGGACTTGGCGGAGGCCGGCAGGTGGGCGCTGCCCATGGCGGCGACGGGGGCGATCCGGCCGGTGCGCCAGGCGGGCAGCAGGGCGGCGACGGTGGTGACGAGGACGCCGATGACCAGGGCCGCGATGATCGTGCCCGGGGCGACGACCAGGCCCCCGGCGGGGATCTTGGCGCCGATGGAGTCCATCAGGGAGCGCATGCCGACCGCGAGGCCGATGCCGCCGGCCAGGCCGATGGCGGCCGAGAGGGCGCCGACGACCAGGGCCTCGGCGAGCACCGAGCGCATGACCTGGCCGCGGTTGGCGCCGACGGCGCGCAGCAGGGCCAGCTCCTTGGTGCGCTGGGCGACCAGCATGGTGAAGGTGTTGTAGATCAGGAAGACGCCGACGAAGAGGGAGATGCCGGCGAAGGCGAGCAGCATGTTGCTCATGCTGCTCATCCCCTTCTCGATGTCCTTGGCCTGCTGGGCGGCGAGCGCGGCGCCGGTCTGGGCCTTGGTGGACTTGCCGTCGACCAGCGGCTTGATGTCGGCCAGCAGCTGGTCGGCGGAGGCGCCGGGGGCGGCGGCGACGGAGAGCTCGTCGTAGAAGCCGGGCTGGAGGTAGAGCTCCTGGGCGATCCTGGTGTCGAAGAGGACCAGGCTGCCGCCGGCGTTGACGGCGCCGTCCTCGGTGCTGAAGACGCCGGAGAGGGTGAACTCGCGGACCGGGCCGTTGGTGGCCACGCGGACCTTGTCGCCGGTCTTGTACCCGCCCTTGGAGGCGGTCTCCTTGTCGAGGGCGACCTGGTCGTCCTTGACCGGGCCGGTGCCGTCGGTGAACGTGTAGCGGGGGTCCTTGCCGTCCTTGACGGGGGCGAAGTTGGAGCCCTTGTTGTCCCAGCCGGAGCCGATCAGCTTGCCGTTCTCGTCGCCGACGCCGGCGAAGCCCGAGACGCGGCCGGAGACCGAGCCGACGCCCTTGACGGCCTTGACCTTCTCCAGGGTCTGCTGGCTGATGCCGGGGTCGCCCTCCTTCTGGCCGTCCTCGCCACGGGCCTGCCCGTGCGAGGTGACGGAGACGGCGACGCCGCTGTAGCTCTTGGCGGCCTGGCCGGACAGGGCCTTGCCGAGGGTGTCGGTGAAGACGAGGGTGCCGGAGACGAAGGCTACGCCGAGGGTGACGGCGAGCACCGTCATCAGCAGCCTCGCCTTGTGCGCGAGGACGTTGCGCAGGGCGGTACGGAACATGGGGATCTCAGTCCTGGGGCTGGAGGTCTGTGAGGAGGGCTGCGGGAGCTCCGCGGAGCGGGGCGGTCCGGCTCCGGGTCAGCTGGTGCGGCCCTTGGCGTCGAAGGCCTTCATCCGGTCGAGCACTCCGTCGGCGGTGGGCGCGTACATCTCGTCGACGATGCGGCCGTCGGCGAGGAAGATGACGCGGTCCGCGTAGGAGGCGGCGACCGCGTCGTGGGTGACCATCACGACGGTCTGGCCGAGCTCGCGGACCGAGTTGCGCAGGAAGCCGAGGACCTCGGCGCCGGAGCGGGAGTCGAGGTTTCCGGTCGGCTCGTCACCGAAGATGATCTCGGGGCGGGCGGCCAGGGCGCGGGCCACGGCGACGCGCTGCTGCTGGCCGCCGGAGAGCTGCGTGGGGCGGTGGGAGAGGCGGCCGGAGAGGCCGACCATGTCCACCACGGTGTCCAGCCACTGCTTGTCGGGCTTGCGGCCGGCGATGTCCATGGGGAGGGTGATGTTCTCCAGGGCGGTCAGGGTCGGCAGCAGGTTGAAGGCCTGGAAGATGAACCCGATCTTGTCCCGGCGCAGCTGGGTCAGCTGCTTGTCCTTGAGGGAGCCGAGCTCGGTGTCGCCGATGCGGACCGAGCCGGAGGAGAAGGTGTCCAGGCCGGCGACGCAGTGCATCAGCGTGGACTTGCCGGAGCCGGAGGGGCCCATGATCGCGGTGAACTGGCCCTGGGCGAAGTCGACGGAGACGTTGTCCAGCGCGACCACCTGGGTCTCGCCCTGGCCGTACACCTTGGAGAGCTGCGTGGCGCGGGCGGCCACGGCCTGTGCGGTGTGCTGCCGGGCGTAGTTCATGGCGGTCACGGGGGGACTCCTGTCGAACGGTTCTGCGGTGTGGCGGGACCCTTCCATCCTCACCGGGGGCACCCCCGCCGGGGATCAGCCGAGGTGCCCGTTCGACGGCCCACTGGAGTCTGACCACGGGCGGTGCCGTCTCCTCCTTTGGTATGACAGGAGGCGGTCGCGGGGGTCCGCGCGGGGGTCCGGCGCGCGGGGTGGCCCGGGGTGGCGGGCGGGGTGGCGCGGGGCAACGGAATCAGGTCAATCCCGGGGCGGGGCGGCGCATCCTCCGGAAGGGGGCCGACCGCGACTTATCGGGTCTGACGCCCACTCAATCGCCAATAAAATCAGACAACATCGGATAGAGAGCCCTCTGTCGGCCAGGGTGTTCCGGATAGGCTCGTCACTGCGTACAAGGCATTTTCCACGGGGCCCGCCGCGCCTTGCCCGGATGGTGGAATGGCAGACACGGCGAGCTTAAACCTCGCTGGCCCTCGGGCCGTGCCGGTTCAAGTCCGGCTCCGGGCACACATGCGGCTCTTCCGTTTATCGGCGGCGGTTCGCCGCGCCTTCTCCTAAGATCCTCCTCCAGCAGTAGGGTGCTTTTTTTGCGAGCGCATTACTCTTGAAGCAAGGCCGCGCACGGTGGCCATGGAGGAGTGAGATGAGGAGCAGTAACCCGGTCTTCTCGCGACGGGGGTTCAGCCGCGACAACGGCGGCTACGCGGGCTTCGAGGCGCAGCACGCGCAGGCCGGGACCGCGACCAACCCGTACGCGACGAATCCTTACGCCACCGACCCGACCACCGGCATGCCGGCGGCCCCGGTCCGCGGCACCGCGATGACCATCGACGACGTCGTGACCCGTACGGCCATGACGCTCGGCACCCTGATCGTCACCGCGACCCTCGCGTGGATCGCCCTGCCCGTCGACCCGGCCAATGTCGGCAAGTCGTACGGCATCGCCATCGGCTCGGCGCTGATCGCGTTCGTGCTCGCCATGGTCCAGAGCTTCAAGCGCAAGCCGGTGCCGGCGCTGATCCTGGGCTACGCGGCGTTCGAGGGCGTCTTCCTCGGCGTCATCTCCATGGTGACGAGCACCTACATCAGCCCCGGCGTGGTCGTCCAGGCCGTGCTCGGCACGATGTGCGTCTTCGCCGGCGTGCTCGTGGCGTACAAGATGCGCTGGATCCGCGTCACCCGCCGCTTCACCGGCTTCGTGATGGCCGCGGCCCTCGGCTTCGTCCTGCTCATGCTGGCGAACTCGCTGTTCATGCTGTTCGGCGGCGGTGACGGCCTCGGCTTCCGCAGCGGCCCGCTCGGCATCGTCTTCGGCGTCGTCGGCGTCATCCTCGGCGCCTGCTTCCTCGCCCTGGACTTCAAGCAGGTCGAGGACGGCGTGACGTACGGCGCTCCGCGCGAGGAGTCCTGGCTGGCGGCCTTCGGCCTCACGCTGACCCTGGTGTGGATCTACCTGGAGCTGCTGCGCCTGTTCCAGATCCTCTCGGGCGACGACTAGCCGTACCGGCTGGTGGCCGCACCGGCAGGACAAGGGGAAGGCCCCGCGAGCGGACCGCTCGCGGGGCCTTCCCGCGTCCTGGGCTCGTGAGGGGGACAACGGGTCGTCGGCGGGATCAGCCGAACCTGCGGGCGGCTCTGCGCAGGCCGTGCTCGTGGATGATCGCCTTGGCCTGGCCGTACGAGAGCTCGTGCGCGCCGAGCAGCCAGCTGACCTTCTCCTCGAACCGGACGAGGGAGGGGCCTTCGTCCACGGTACGGAGCCAGTCGGAGATCTCACGACCGGTGGTCTGGGGGATTCTGTCGATCATGTTGCGGTGGGTCTTCTCGGAGAACTCTACGGACATGGGCGCCTCCGGGGGTGTCGCCGTGCTGTTCTCTTCACGTCACCGTGCCGCAGAGTTCGCCCGTTGGCAATGGTGCCGGGACGGCGCGTAAGGTCGGCCGGGTGCTCGATACCTCACCCCTGAACGCCGCCGTGGAACGCTTCGCCGACCGGCTGCGGGCCGCCCCGCAGAGCAGGCTCCAGCGGGGTGCGGCCGCCGAGGCCCTGGAGCTGGCCCGTGAGCTCGCGCTGCGCGCCCAGCGGCTGGAGGACCCGGCCGGGGCGGCTCCGGCGCGTGTGATGCCGGACGCGGGCCTCTTCGTGGTGGGGGACCAGGTGGCCGTGGCCGGCCTCGACCTCGCCGAGGCGCTGCGCGCGGCCGCCGGGAGCGGCCCGGACAGCGCGAAGGCCCCGTCCGAGATGCTGGACGAGGCCGTGGCGCTGGTGGAGCGGGCGGAAGTCAGAGCGATGCGATGACGCGGTCCGCGAGGATGTAGACGTTGCTGTCGGGGTCCCCGGCGTCGCCGCAGGAGAAGGTCAGCGCGTAGGCGCCGGAGATGCCGGAGCCGCCCAGCAGGACCGGGGCGGTGCCCGAGCGCAGGGCCTCGGCGAGGCGCTCCGCGGTCTCCCGGTGGCCCGGGGTCATGCAGAGCGTGGTGCCGTCGGTGAAGACGTACACGTCGAGGGTGCCCAGCGGGCCCGGGCGGACGTCCGCGAGGGCCGTACGGGCCTCCGCGAGCTCCTCGAGGCGGCTGACGGTGCGCTCGTGGTCGGCGCCGGGGTTCGGCTGGACCGGGACGAAGTCGGGGTGCGAGGGGTGGCGGCGGCGGGCCGCGGCCAGCTCGGCCGAATCCTCGGGGTACTCGTCGGCGAGGTCGTCGCCCAGGACCGGCTCCAGGCCGACCATGTCCGCCTGCCGGGGCAGGAAGACCGGGCTGTCCTCGCCGAGGCCCGGCAGGCCGCCCAGCAGCGAGGGGGCGTCGGCGGCGTCGCGGGCCTCCTGCGCGGCCCAGAAGGCCCGCGCCTCGGCCAGCTCGCGCTCGCGCTCCTCGGCCAGGGCCTCGGCCACGGCGGCTCGTATCTCGGCGGCGGGGGACTGCACCGCGGCGCGGGCGTGCGGGACGGTCGCGGCGCGCGGGTGGGCCGACACCGCAAGCTCACCGCGCAGGGCGGTGACCTGCTTGCGCAGTCCGTGGACGGCGTGCAG
Source organism: Streptomyces sp. NPDC037421 (assembly GCF_055602105.1). Classification (NCBI taxonomy): domain Bacteria; kingdom Bacillati; phylum Actinomycetota; class Actinomycetes; order Kitasatosporales; family Streptomycetaceae; genus Streptomyces; species Streptomyces sp. NPDC037421. The sequence continues at coordinate 68,129 of NZ_JBVJWV010000005.1, read as the reverse complement.
CGCAGCAGCGCCCACGGCCGTGGCAGCGGCCGTGGTCAGCAGCAGGGCAAGAGACATGGCGCTCACTGACTAACTCCTGGTTGATTCGATCCCCCGACTTCCTACATCAGCTTGTCCCGTGCTGTGAATGGCGTGCAGTGCATTACGTCATGAAATGGACAGGTCTTTCGTCCTTGCGGACCAAGGGGGATGGCTTCTGACCTGGGCAAATGCCGATCCCCCAGGACAAAGGTCACATCCTGGGGGAGATTCGGTCACAGGTCGGCCGCGACGGGATTGGATTTGCCGTCAGTAGAGCGCACGGATCTGGAGGATCCCTTGCGGGGCCTGGGGGTCCCGCTCGATCCGGTGGTCGCCGGGGCCGTCCGGGACTACGACAGGCGCTCGATCACCATCGCCATGCCCTGGCCGCCGCCGACGCACATCGTCTCCAGACCGAACTGCTTGTCGTGGAACTGGAGGCTGTTGATCAGCGTGCCGGTGATACGGGCACCGGTCATCCCGAACGGGTGACCGACGGCGATGGCCCCGCCGTTGACGTTCAGCTTGTCGAGCGGGATCTCCAGGTCGCGGTAGGACGGGATGACCTGGGCGGCGAAGGCCTCGTTGATCTCGAACAGGTCGATGTCGCCGACGGTCAGCCCGGCCCGCTTCAGGGCCTGCTTGGACGCCTCGACCGGGCCCAGGCCCATGATCTCGGGGGACAGGGCGGTGACGCCGGTGGAGACGATCCGCGCCAGCGGGGTCAGGCCCAGCTCCCGCGCCTTGGTGTCGCTCATGATGACGAGCGCGGCGGCGCCGTCGTTGAGCGGGCAGCAGTTGGCGGCCGTGACCAGGCCGTCGGGGCGGAAGACGGGCTTGAGGCCCTCCACGCCCTCCAGCGTGACGCCGGCGCGCGGGCCGTCGTCCTTGCTGACGACCGTGCCGTCCGGGGTGGTGACCGGGGTGATCTCGCGGGCCCAGAAGCCGTTCTTGACGGCTTCCTCGGCGAGGTTCTGCGAACGCACGCCGAACTCGTCCATGTCCCGGCGGGTCACGCCCTTGAGGCGGGCCAGGTTCTCGGCGGTCTGCCCCATGGAGATGTACGCGTCGGGGATCAGGCCGTCCTCGCGCGGGTCGTGCCAGTCGCTGCCCTCGCTCTGCGCGACGGCGGCGGTACGGCCCTCGGCGTCGGCGAAGAGCGGGTTGTGGGTCTCCGGCAGGCCGTCGGAGGAGCCCTTCACGAACCGGGAGACGGTCTCGACGCCGGCCGAGATGAACACGTCGCCCTCGCCCGCCTTGATGGCGTGCAGCGCCATGCGGGAGGTCTGGAGGGAGGAGGAGCAGTAGCGCGTGATCGTGGTGCCGGGCAGGTAGTCCATGCCCATCTGCACGGCGACGATACGGGCGAGGTTGTGGCCCTGCTCGCCGCCGGGGAGGCCGCAGCCGAGCATCAGGTCGTCGATCTGGCGCGGGTCCAGCTCGGGGATCTTGGCGAGGGCGGCCTGGATGATCGTGGCGGTGAGGTCGTCCGGGCGGACGTCCTTGAGCGAGCCCTTGCCGGCGCGCCCGATGGGGGAGCGGGCGGTGGAAACGATGACGGCTTCGGGCATCGGGACTCCAAGGGGGTGCGTCGTTGCGGGACCGCAAGCGAAGTTACCGCCCCGTACGGTCGGGGTCACCGGGTCCGGCATGTGATGCCGGACCCATTCTCGCCGCGTCGCCCGTCCGGTGCGGCGCCGGGGCGCCCCGCCGGCTTCTCGCCGCTGCGCCGGACTCCGTCCGACGGGCCCGGCGGGGCTACGCGGGGTCTTCCGGCGCGGCGGCGGCCGTGGCGGCCGGCTCCGGGGACTGGGGTTCCGGGAGGCGCCGGCGGCGGCGGTGTTTCAGGAGGGCCCACGGACCGCGGGCCGGGGTTACCTCCGTGCCGGGCTCGCCCGCCGCCGCGGACGCCGCCTTCGCCACCGGCAGCATGTCCTCGTCCCGCGAGATGTCCAGCCGGTCCGACCCCGGCCACAGGCCCAGCGCCGCGCACAGCGTCGGCAGCACGGCCATCGCCGCCGTCGCGTACCCCTCCGCCGAGGGGTGGTAGGAGTCCGGGCCGAACATCTCGCGCGGGTTCGCCGCGAACTCCGGGCCCAGCAGGTCCCCCATCGAGATCGTGCGCGCCCCCAGCGCGACCACGCCGATCGTCTGCGCCGCCGCCAGCTGCCGCGAGACCCGGCGGGCCATCCACCGCAGCGGCTGGTACACCGGCTCGATCGTGCCCAGGTCGGGGCAGGTCCCGACCACCACCTCCGAGCCCGCGAGCCGCAGTCTGCGTACCGCCGCCGTCAGCAGCCGCACCGACTGCGTCAGCGGCATCCGCTTGGTCACGTCGTTCGCGCCGATGATGATCACGCACACGTCCGGCACCGGCCCGCGCCCGTCCAGCAGCAGGCTCACCTGGCGGTCGAGGTCGTCGGACATGGCCCCGGACAGCGCCACGTTGCGCAGTTCCACCGGCCGCTCGGCCACCGCCGCCAGCCCGGACGCCAGCAGCGCGGCGGGCGTCTGGCGGGCCCGGTGGACTCCCAGCCCGGCCGCAGTGGAATCGCCCAGCATGCCCATCCGCAGCGGCCCCGGGCTCATTTCCGGCCCGCTGAACTCGCTCCCGTACAGGCCGTCCGCGCGCGGCGGATCACCCAGCCCGTTGCCCACCGTGCGCTTCGCGAACTGGACCTCCGCCAGCACCAGCCCGAACGCGGCGACTCCGACCAGCCCGAGTCCGCCCCCGCCGTACGCTGCCCCCGCCGCGATCCGGCGGGCCGTCCTCGCCCTGGACACCCTTGGAGCCACCTCCTGCGTCGTGTTGACCTACCTGCCCCGTACTGCCGGTCGGCCAATCCCTTTCCGCATACTCTGGCCGGACCTCCCGGAGAACCCGTGGAGTCCCCTTCTTGGAGAACATGGTGCAATTCCACGACTCGATGATCAGCCTCGTCGGCAACACCCCGCTGGTGAAGCTCAACCGCGTGACCGAAGGCCTGCAGGCCACCGTGCTTGCCAAGGTCGAGTACTTCAATCCCGGCGGTTCGGTGAAGGACCGCATCGCCGTCCGGATGATCGAGGCCGCCGAGCAGAGCGGTGCCCTCAAGCCCGGTGGCACCATCGTGGAGCCCACCAGTGGCAACACCGGTGTGGGACTCGCCATCGTGGCCCAGCAGAAGGGCTACAAGTGCATCTTCGTCTGCCCTGACAAGGTGTCCATGGACAAGATCAACGTGATGCGCGCGTACGGCGCCGAGGTCGTGGTCTGCCCCACCGCCGTCGACCCCGAGCACCCGGACTCGTACTACAACGTGTCCGACCGCCTCGCGCGCGAGCCCGGCGCCTGGAAGCCCGACCAGTACAGCAACCCGAACAACCCCCGTTCGCACTACGAGACCACCGGTCCCGAGCTGTGGGAGCAGACGGACGGGAAGATCACGCACTTCGTGGCCGGCGTCGGCACCGGCGGCACGATCTCCGGCACCGGCAACTACCTCAAGGAGGTCAGCGGCGGGAAGGTCAAGGTCATCGGCGCGGACCCGGAGGGCTCCGTCTACTCCGGCGGCAGCGGCCGCCCGTACCTCGTCGAGGGCGTCGGCGAGGACTTCTGGCCGACGGCCTACGACCCGGACGTGACCGACGAGATCATCGCGGTGTCCGACAAGGACTCCTTCCAGATGACCCGCCGCCTGGCGAAGGAGGAGGGCCTGCTGGTCGGCGGCTCCTGCGGCATGGCGGTCGTCGCCGCGCTGCGCGCCGCCGAGGGCCTGGGACCGGACGACGTGGTCGTCGTCCTGCTGCCCGACAGCGGCCGCGGCTACCTCAGCAAGATCTTCTCGGACGAGTGGATGGCCGGGCACGGCTTCCTGGAGGAGGCGGGCCCCGCCGCGCGCATCGGCGACGTCCTCGCCGACAAGGAGGGCGGCATCCCGTCGCTCGTCCACATGCACCCGGAGGAGACCGTCGGCCAGGCCATCGAGGTGCTGCGCGAGTACGGCGTCTCGCAGATGCCGATCGTGAAGCCGGGCGCCGGCCACCCCGACGTGATGGCCGCCGAGGTCATCGGGTCGGTCGTGGAGAAGGAGCTCCTCGCGGCGCTGTTCGCGCAGCGGGCCTCGCTCGGCGACCCGCTGGAGAAGCACATGAGCGCGCCGCTGCCGCAGGTCGGCTCCGGTGAGCCGGTGTCCGAGCTGATGGCGGTGCTCGGCGAGGCCGACGCGGCGATCGTGCTGGTCGAGGGCAAGCCCACCGGTGTGGTGAGCCGCCAGGACCTGCTGGCGTTCCTGGCCAAGACGGCCAAGTAGTCCCCGCGTACGCGGCCGGGGAGGCGGCGGGCCACGGGGCCGCCGCCCTTCCCGCGGTGATGGTGGTGGGCGGGGACCGCCGCACCCCCGGCGGGCCGGGGGGCGGGACGACGGCGGTCCCCGCCCGGGACACGGGCCGGGTCAGGGCCGTCCGCGTCCGTGGCGCCGGCGCGTTCCGGGAGCCGCTCCGGAGGTGCGCAGGCGCCGTGCGAGGCGTCGGCCGGGTGCGCTGCCTTCCCGGTCTCCCGGGCTTCCCTGCCGACGACACCACTGTGCCGCAGCCGTGTTAAGCCGGTGCTGCCGTCACGTGTCGCCCCCGTACCGTTTGCGCGAAGGGCGCGGGCCAGGGGCTGTCCGCTGGGTCCTGTCCGGGCGATCTTCAGCGCAGCTCGTACTTGGCCGTACTCGCGCGCTCCGACAACGCGGCGAGGTGCCGTGCCAGACGTCGCGGGCCCGCGAAGATCGCCCGGCCAGGGCCTAGGCGCGAGGATCCCGCGAGGGGCGGCGGAGCCGGCCGGCGTGGGCGAGGTTCACGCCCACGATGCCCGCCCAGACGACCACCAGGCCGCCGATGCCCTGGGTGATGCCGATGGCCGACAGCGGGACCGCCAGCACCAGCGTGACGATCGCGAAGCCGAAGCGCTCCCCGAAGGCGCTCGCCGGGGACCCGCCGGGGCCCGGCCCGCCGCGCGCCTGGAGCAGCCGCTCCTCGGCGAGCCTGCGCCGGACCTGGGTGTCGACCTTGTCCACGAAGGAGTCCACGAGTGCGCTCTCGTACTCGGGCCCGAGCTCCCGCCGGGCCTCCAGCGCGGCGGCGAGTTCCTTCTTGAGCTCTGTCATGCGGCCACCGTAGGAAGCGCCGCGGCGGCCCGCACTGGGGTTAGCCCCCGTATCCGGATCGCGGGCACCGGCTTGCCGAGCTGCATAGACACATGCAGAGTGCAGGGTGACTGAATATCTGACCGGGGACGGGACGGAGGGGGCGGCGATGAACGACAGCCCGGCCGCACGGCTGCAACAGCTGTTCGAGGGACACCGGCTGACGCCGACCCAGCGGCGCATCGCGCACTGCATGGTGCGCGGCGCGGCGGAGGTGCCCTTCCTGTCGAGCGTGGAACTCGCCGAGCTGGCCGGGGTGAGCCAGCCCTCGGTGACCCGGTTCGCCGTGGCCCTCGGTTTCGACGGGTACCCGGCGCTGCGCCGGCACCTGCGCGAGGTGGCTCCGGCCGGGCGCCCCGAGCCCGCGCCCGACGGCGAGTACAACGAGTACCAGCAGGCCGTCCAGGGCGAGATCGAGAACCTCCAGCGGCTCTCGGCGATGCTCGCGGACCCGGCGCCGGTCGAGGAGGCGGGCCGGCTGCTCGCGGCCTCGGCGCCGCTGCCGGTGCTCGGGCTGCGGGCGGCGTCCTCGCAGGCGCGCGGGTTCGCGTACTTCGCCGCCAAGGTGCATCCGGACGTACGCCTCCTCGACGAGGGCGGCTCCATGCTCGCCGACCGGATCGACGCGGCGGCCGCCGCCGGGGCCTCGGCGCTGCTGTGCTTCGCGCTGCCGCGCCACCCGCGCGAGGTGGTGGAGGCCCTGGAGCACGCGCGGGCGGCCGGGCTGACGGCGGTGACGGTCGCCGACTCGGCCTTCGCGCCCGTCGCCCGGCACTCGGACCTGCTGATCCCGGCGCCGGTCGGCACCGGGCTGGCCTTCGACACGGCGTGCGCGCCGATGCTGCTGGGCCGGGTGCTGCTGGAGGCGATGGCGGACGCCCTGCCGGACGCGCAGGCGCGGCTGGAGGACTTCGACGCGCGGGCCGCGGCGCGCGGGCTGTTCGTGGAGTAGCCCTCGCCCGGCCCGGCGGTCCGTCGGCGCTCACCCCGGAGGAGGCCGTGGAGGGCCTGGCCCCGGCCCTCGCGGCCACCCTGGCGACTCCCTGGCGACGACCCGGCGGGCGGCCCCCCGGCCTCCGGACCCTGCCCGCCGGACCCTGGCGGATCCCGCCCGGCAGGCCCCCGCGGCGCTCACCGGCGCCCGGCGCACCCCGGTCCGGCGGAGCTCGGCTCGGCCGCCCCCGCCCGGCACGCCCCTACAGCAGCGCGTCCCGCTGCCCGCCCCCCGCCTCCGCGACGATCTCCGCCGGGGACTGCGCCGCGCGGGCCAGGGCGAAGCGGACGCCGTCCCGGGCGTCCTCCGTGAAGCCGTGGACCGCCGGGCGGGGGAGGCTGTTGTAGCCGTAGTGGGCCGTGAAGGCGTACGCGCCCGTGTCCGGGACGGCGATCACGTCGCCCGGGAAGAGCTCCGGCAGCTCCCGGGCGGTGGCCAGCAGGTCCCCCGCGAAACAGGCCGGGCCCGCGACGTCCTGGGCCACCGGGGCGCCGGCCCTGGGGGCGCCCTTGGCGTCGTACGCCAGGATCCGCAGCGGCCAGGCCGCCGGCGCGTACACGGTGCGGGTGGCCAGCTGGACGCCGGCGTGGGTCAGGGCGATGCGGCGGCCGCCGGTCGTCTTCGTGTACTCGACCCGCGCCAGCACCAGCCCGTGCTTGGCCAGCAGTGACCGCCCGAACTCGGTGACCAGCCCGTACGAGCCGTCGAAGAGCGCGGGGACGGCCCCGCGCAGGGCCGCCACGTACTCCCCGTACGCCGGCGCGTGCTCGTCCGAGGCGAAGTTCACCGGCAGCCCGCCGCCGATGTCGAGGGTGTCGACCCGCCGCTCCCCGGCCGCCGCGTTGATCTCCTCGGCCAGCCCGTGCAGCTCCCGCACCCCCTCGGCGATCAGCTCCAGCGGTACGCCCTGCGAGCCCGAGTGGGTGTGCAGCCGGGTCAGCCACGGCCGCTCCACGAAGGCCCGTACGAGCCGCTCGCGCGCGCCCGGATCGCGCAGCGCGAAGCCGAACTTGGAGGTGGCGGTGGCCGTGGACAGGGCGCCGATGGACCCGGCGCCCGTCTGCGGGTTGATCCGCAGCCCGATCGGGGAGCGGGTGGGGGCCGCCGCGACCAGGGCGTCGAGGCGCTCCAGCTCCTGCCGGTTGTCGGCGTTGACGGCGATCCCCAGGGCCAGCGCCCCGCGCAGTTCGGCCGCCGTCTTCGCGGGGGAGTCCAGCACCGTCCGCTCCGCCGGGACCCCGGCCGCCCCGGCCAGGGCGAGCTCGCCGGGGCTGGCCGCCTCGCAGCCGAGCCCGGCGTCCGCGAGCAGCCGCAGTACGGGCACCAGCGGGGCGGCCTTCACGGCGAAGGTGTGCAGGACGGGCGTGCCGGGCGCCACCGCGGCCGCGAAGGCGCCCGCCAGGGCGGCGGCGGAGGCGCGGATACCGGCCACGTCGAGCAGGCAGACCACCGGCTCGCGGTCCAGCAGCCCCTGCTCCACGGCGGCCCGTACGGCCCGGTCACGGCGCTCGGCGGCGCCCTGCGTGTGCGTCTCGGCGGCCATGTCCGCCATCCCATCATCACGCCGACCCGCCCGCAGCTGTTGACTGGAACTATTCATACCGCGAGGATGTGAATGGATTGACCAACACCGGAGGAGGCACCAGCCATGTCAGGACCCCGCCCCGTACGGGCCGCGCGAGGCACCGAGCTCAGCACCCTGGGATGGCAGCAGGAGGCCGCCCTCCGGATGCTCCAGAACAACCTCGACCCCGAGGTCGCCGAGCACCCCGACAAGCTCGTCGTCTACGGCGGCACCGGCAAGGCCGCCCGCGACTGGCGCTCGTACGACGCGATGGTCCGCACCCTGCGCACCCTCAAGCAGGACGAGACCATGCTGGTCCAGTCCGGCCGCCCGGTCGGCGTGATGCAGACCCACGAGTGGGCGCCGCGCGTCCTGCTCGCCAACTCCAACCTGGTCGGCGACTGGGCCAACTGGGAGGAGTTCCGCCGCCTGGAGCACCTCGGCCTGACCATGTACGGCCAGATGACGGCCGGCTCCTGGATCTACATCGGCACCCAGGGCATCCTCCAGGGCACGTACGAGACCTTCGCGGCCGTCGCCGCCAAGAAGTTCGGCGGCACCCTCGCCGGCACCATCACCCTCACCGCCGGCCTCGGTGGCATGGGCGGCGCCCAGCCGCTGGCCGTGACGATGAACGACGGCGTCGCCATCTGCATCGACGTCGACCCGCGCGCCATCGAGCGCCGCATCGAGCACCGCTACCTGGACGTGAAGGCCGACGACCTCGCCCACGCCCTCCGGCTGGCCACCGAGGCCCGCGACGCCCGCCGCCCCCTCTCCATCGGCCTCCTCGGCAACGCCGCCGAGCTGCTCCCGCAGATGCTGGCCGAGGGCGCCCCGATCGACATCGTCACCGACCAGACCAGCGCCCACGACCCGCTGGCCTACCTGCCGGTCGGCGTCGACTTCGAGGACATGGCCGACGCCGCCGCCAAGGACCCGGCCGGCTTCACCACCCGCGCCCGCGAGTCGATGGCCAAGCACGTCGAGGCCATGGTCGGCTTCATGGACGCCGGCGCCGAGGTCTTCGACTACGGCAACTCCATCCGCGGCGAGGCCCAGCTGGCCGGCTACGACCGCGCCTTCGCCTTCCCCGGCTTCGTCCCCGCCTACATCCGCCCGCTGTTCTGCGAGGGCAAGGGCCCCTTCCGCTGGGCCGCCCTGTCCGGCGAGGCCTCGGACATCGCCAAGACCGACAAGGCGATGCTGGAGCTCTTCCCGGAGAACGAGTCCCTGCACCGCTGGATCAAGATGGCCGGCGAGCGCGTCCACTTCCAGGGCCTGCCCGCCCGCATCTGCTGGCTCGGCTACGGCGAGCGCGACCGGGCCGGCGAGCGCTTCAACGACATGGTCGCCTCCGGCGAGCTGGCCGCCCCGCTGGCCATCGGCCGCGACCACCTCGACTGCGGCTCCGTGGCCTCCCCGTACCGCGAGACCGAGGCCATGCTCGACGGCTCCGACGCGATCGCCGACTGGCCGCTGCTCAACGCCATGGTCAACGTGGCCTCCGGCGCCTCCTGGGTCTCCATCCACCACGGCGGCGGCGTCGGCATGGGCCGTTCCATCCACGCCGGCCAGGTCACCGTGGCCGACGGCACCCCGCTGGCCGGCGAGAAGATCCGCCGCGTCCTCACCAACGACCCCGGCATGGGCGTCATCCGCCACGTCGACGCCGGCTACGACATCGCCGAGAACGTCGCCGACGAGCGCGGCGTCCGCGTCCCGATGCGCGAGGGTGACCAGGCGTGAGCTCGCCCCACGACCCGTCCCCGGCCGCACGGCCGGGGGCGGGGTCCTCCTTCCACGCCATGTGGGACGAGCTGCGCCCCATCGGCCGCCACGCGGACACCGGCGGCTACCGGCGCCACGCCTGGACCGGCGCCGACGCCGACTGCCGGGCCTGGTTCCGGGGGCAGGCCGAGGCGCGCGGGCTCACGTACGAGGTGGACCGCAACGGCAACCAGTGGGCCTGGCTCGGCGACCCCCTCGCGGGCGACGCCGTGGTCACCGGCTCCCACCTGGACTCCGTCCCCGACGGCGGGGCCTTCGACGGCCCCCTCGGCGTGGTGTCCTCCTTCGCCGCCCTGGACGAGCTCCGCGCCCGCGGCGCCGCCCTGACCCGGCCCCTGGCCATCACCAACTTCGGTGACGAGGAGGGCGCCCGGTTCGGGCTGGCCTGCGTCGGCTCCCGGCTCGCCGCCGGACAGCTGACCAAGGAGAAGGCGTACGAACTGCGCGACGCCGACGGCGTCAGCCTGCCGCGGGCCATGGAAGCCGCCGGGTACGACCCGGAGGCCATCGGCGCCGACCCCGAACGCCTGGCCCGCATCGGCGCCTTCGTCGAACTGCACGTCGAACAGGGCCGCGCCCTCGACCTGTCCGGCGACCGCGTCGGCATCGCCTCCGCGATCTGGCCGCACGGCCGCTGGCGGTTCGACTTCCACGGCGAGGCCAACCACGCGGGCACCACCCGCCTGGTGGACCGCCGCGACCCGATGCTCTCGTACGCGCACACCGTGCTCGCCGCCCGGCAGGAGGCGGCCCTCGCCGGCGCCGTCGCCACCTTCGGCAAGATCTCCGTCGAGCCGAACGGCGTCAACGCCATCCCCTCCCTCGTCCGGGGCTGGCTCGACTCCCGCGCCGCCGACCAGGCCACCCTCGACACGGTCGTCACGGCCGTGGAGAAGGCCGCCCGCGAGCACGCCGACCGCGACGGCATCGACCTGACCGTCGTACGGGAGTCCTTCACCCCGGTCGTCGAGTTCGAGCACGCCCTGCGCGACGAGCTCAACCGCATCCTCGGCGGATCCGTCCCGGTCCTCGGCACGGGCGCGGGACACGACGCCGGAATCCTCTCCGCGTCGGTCCCGACCGCGATGCTGTTCGTACGCAACCCCACCGGGGTCTCCCACTCGCCGCGGGAGTTCGCGGCCGAGGACGACTGCGTCGCCGGAGTCCTCGCACTCGCCGACGTACTGGAAGGCCTGGCATGCCGCTGAAGACGTACTGGCTGGAGCACGCCCGGCTCGGCGACACCGTCGAGCCGGGCGTCGCCCTGGAGGTTTCCGCCGACGGGCGGATCGCCGCCCTGCGCACCGGGACGGACACCCCGCCCCCCGGCGCGGAGGTACTGCGCGGCCTGACGGTCCCGGGCCTGGCGAACGCGCACAGCCACGCCTTCCACCGGGCCCTGCGCTCGGTGGTCCAGGTCGGCTCGGGGACCTTCTGGACCTGGCGCGACGTCATGTACAAGGTCGCCCAGAACCTCACCCCCGACAGCTACTTCGACCTGGCCCGCGCCGTGTACGCGGAGATGGCCCTGGCCGGCATCACCAACGTCGGCGAGTTCCACTACGTCCACCACGCCCCCGGCGGCACCCCGTACGCCGACCCCAACGCCATGGGCGAGGCCCTGATCGAGGCCGCCGCCGCGGCGGGCATCCGCATCACCCTCCTCGACACCGCGTACCTCTCCTCCGGCTTCGGCGAGGCCCCCAACGAACACCAGAAGCGGTTCTCCGACGGCACCGCCGACGCCTGGGCCGAGCGGGTTTCCGCCCTCAAGCCCCGCGAGCACGCGCTGATCGGCGCGGCCGTCCACTCCGTGCGGGCCGTCCCGGCCGGGCAGCTCGCCACGGTCGCCGGCTGGGCGCAGGAGCGGCGGGCCCCCCTGCACGTCCACCTGTCCGAGCAGACGGCGGAGAACGACGCCTGCCAGGCCGCCCACGGCCGCACGCCCACGCAGCTGCTCGCCGACCACGGGGTCCTCGGCCCGCGCACCACCGGCGTGCACAACACGCACCTGACGGACGCGGACATCGCCCTGCTCGGCGGGACCACCACCGGCACCTGCATGTGCCCCACCACCGAACGCGACCTCGCCGACGGCATCGGCCCGGCCGGCCGGCTCCAGCGGGCGGGCAGCCCGCTGTCCCTGGGCAGCGACAGCCACGCCGTGATCGACCTCCTGGAGGAGGCCCGCGCGATGGAGCTGAACGAACGCCTCGCCAGCCGCACCCGGGGCCACTGGACGGCGAACGCCCTGCTGCGGGCCGCCACCGAGGACGGGCACGCCGCGCTCGGCCTGCCGGACGCGGGCCGCCTGGAGGCGGGCGCCCTCGCCGACTTCACCACCGTCGCGCTGGACTCCGTACGCACGGCCGGTCCGCCGCCGCGCCTCGGCGCGGAGACGGCCGTCTTCGCCGCCTCGGCCGCCGACATCCGCCACACGGTGGTCGGCGGCCGGCAGGTGGTCCGCGACGGCGCCCACACCCTGGTCGGGGACGTCGCCGCAGCCCTGGCCGACTCGATCGCCGCCGTCCGCGGCTGACAGCCTGGAGCCCCTCACCCCGCCCCTTCCCGAAACCGGGGGCGAGCCCCCGGCCCCCATTACCGCGCAGCGGCGATCCAGCCCCGCCGGCGATCGAGGCGCGGGGGCCTGGGGGCGGAGCCCCCGGTTTCGGGAAGGGGCGGGGTGGGGGAACAGAACCCTCCGAGAGGAACCCCGTGACCACCCTGATCACCAACATCGGCAGCCTCGTCACCAACGACCCCGCCCTCGGCGACGGCAGCCCCCTCGGCCTGATCGAGAACGCCGCCCTCGTCATCGACGGCGGCACCATCGCCTGGGCCGGCGAAGCCGGCCGGGCCCCCGCCGCCGACGCGTCCTTCGACGCGAAGGGCCGCGCCGTCATCCCCGGCTTCGTCGACTCGCACAGCCACCTCGTCTTCGCGGGCGACCGCACCGCCGAGTTCAACGCCCGGATGTCCGGCCGCAGCTACTCCGCCGGCGGCATCCGCACCACCGTCGCCGCCACCCGCGCCGCCACCGACGCGGAGCTGGAGGCCAACCTGCTGCGCCACCTCGACGAGGCCCGCCGCCAGGGCACCACCACCTTCGAGACCAAGTCCGGCTACGGACTCACCGTCGCCGACGAGGCCCGCGCCCTGCGCATCGCCTCCGCGCACACCGAGGAGGTCACCTACCTCGGCGCGCACATCGTCTCCCCGGACTACGCCGACGACCCGGCCGGCTACGTGGACCTCGTCACCGGCGAGATGCTCCGGGCCTGCGCCCCGTACGCCCGCTGGGTGGACGTCTTCTGCGAGAAGGGCGCCTTCGACGGCGACCAGGCCCGCGCCATCCTGACCGCCGGCGCCGCCGCCGGTCTGGTCCCGCGCGTCCACGCCAACCAGCTCTCCCACGGGCCCGGCGTGCAGCTCGCCGTGGAGCTGGAGGCGGCCTCCGCCGACCACTGCACCCACCTCACCGACGCCGACGTGGACGCCCTCGCCCAGGCCGCCGGCACCACCGTCGCGACCCTGCTGCCCGGCGCCGAGTTCTCCACCCGCGCCCAGTGGCCCGACGCCCGCCGGCTGCTCGACGCGGGCGCCACCGTCGCCCTGTCCACCGACTGCAACCCCGGGTCCTCGTACACGAGTTCCATGCCGTTCTGCATCGCCCTCGCCGTCCGGGACATGGGCATGACCCCCGACGAGGCCCTGTGGGCCGCCACCGCCGGCGGGGCCCGCGCGCTGCGCCGCAGCGACATCGGCCGCCTGGCGCCCGGCGCCCGCGCGGACCTGGCCCTGCTCGACGCCCCGAGCCACGTCCACCTCGCCTACCGCCCGGGCGTCCCGCTCGTCTCCGCCGTCTGGCAGCGGGGGGTCCGCGCCGCCTGAGCGGCGTCCGGGCGCCGCCCGCAGAACCGCCCGAAGTGCCGTCTGCCCTTTGTCTTCCCTCCGTAAGGTCCCGGGCGTACCTTGTGCCACCAATCTGATGTGTCGTCAGTAACTTGTGGCCCGAGGGGAAGACGAAGGTGTCCGACCGGAAACGCTCCACCGCACTCGCGCTGGCCGCCGCGCTCGCCGGGGCCGCGGTCCTGCTCGCCGCCCCCGCGGCCCACGCCGACGTGGTCGACGTCGAGTACAAGTGCCAGACCCCGATCGGGGACAAGTCGGCGGTCTCGCCCATCGACATCAAAGCCGTCAAGGAGGGCGACGGCTACAAGCTGACGATGTCCTTCCAGAAGGGCGTCTCCTCCAGCCCCATCGAGCTCGGCAAGGGCGCGATGAACCCCAGCGCCGTGATCATGGCCGACGGCGCCGAGAAGGCCTCCGTGCCGGTCTCCGGACCGCCCAACCCCGAGGCCGCGCCCGCCAACACCCCCATCAAGATCACCGACCTCTCGGGCACCTACACCCCGAAGAAGAGCGGCAAGGTCACCTTCACCGCGGGCGTCCTCACCATCAAGGCCATGGGGACCACCACCACCTGCACCCCGGGCAACAGCCCCAAGCCGTCCCTGGAGATGGACGTCACGGCGGCCGGCGGCGGAGCCCCGCAGACCGGCGGCGGGGGCGGCGGCGGGGACACCCTCCCGCAGACCGGCCCCGCCGACTCCGCCCTCGCCCTCGGCACCCTCGGCGCCACCGTGCTGCTCTCCGGCGCCGCCGGAGTGCTCTGGCTGACCCGGCGCGGCCGGCAGCCCCAGCGGACCCGGCCCTGAACGGAGCGCCCACCCGTGCTCCACGACCCCAGACGACGCGGTCTCCAGCGGCTCGGCGCCGTACTCCTCGCCGCCGCCACCCTGTACGGCGCCCCGGCCGCGGCCGCCGGCGAGCCCGGCGCGCCCGGCTGGACCGCCGGGCCGGCCACCGCCCGACCCGGCTCCGCGCGCCCGTACTTCTACCTCGCGGGCCCCGCCGGCACCGTCCTGGAGGACCGCCTCACCCTCGACAACCCCGGCGACCGCGAGCACACCGTCACCCTGCGCGGGGCCGACGCCTACAACACCCCGGACGGCGCCCTCGCCGTGCGCCCCGCCGCGCCGGGGGCCTCCGGCGCGGGCTCCTGGATCAGCTTCGGCGGCGCCGCCACCGTGAAGCTCCCGCCCCGCACCCGCGCGGTGGTCCCCTTCACCGTCACCGTGCCGCCCGCCGCCCCGCCCGGCGACCACCCGGCCGCCGTCGTCGCCACCGAGGCCGGCCGCGAGGCGGGCGTACGGATCCACCTGCGCGTCGGGGGACCGGCAGTGGCCGCCCTCACCGTCGAGGACGTCTCCGTACGCGGCCACGGCGCGGCCACCGTCGTGGACTACACCCTGGTCAACCGGGGCAACGTCGCCCTCGCCCCCGAGCTCGCCCTGAGCGCCGAGGGCACCCTGCACGAGCTGCCCGCCCGGCCCGCACGCGCCCTGCCCGTCGAGCTGCTGCCCGGCCAGCGGGCCCGGCTGAGCGAACCCTGGCCCGGCGCCCCGGTCGTCGACCGGGTCGCCCTCACCCTCACCGCCACCGCCCCCGGCGCCGCCCCGGCCACCGCCACCGCCCCGGCGTGGCTGGCCCCCGGCGGCAGCGCGGGCCTGGCCGCCGGCGCCCTGCTCGCCCTCGGCGGGAGCGCCCTGGCCGCGCTGCTCCTCGTACGGGCCCGGCGCGCCCGGCGCACCCGGCGCGAAGCGGCACCCGGGGCGCCGGGGAGCCCCCAGGCACCGGCACCGGCCCGCGGGGACGCGGAAGGCCACGACGAGCACGAGCACGAGCTGACGGGAGCACCCAGGTGAGCCGCACGGCCGGCCCGAAGGCCGCATCCCCCCTCGGCGCGGCCCTGGCGGCACTCGCCCTGGCGCTGCTCCCGCTGCTCCCGGCGGCCGCCCCGGCCGCTGCGGCCGAGGGCGAGCCCGCCGCGACGCTCTCCCTCCAGGAAGCGGCCAAGGGCACCGAGATCACGGTCACCGGCACCGGCTGGCGGGCGAAGACCCTCGTCATGCTGCTGGTCTGCGGCCAGAACATGATCGGCGGCACCAACAGCTGCGCCAACGCCGACGGAGCGGCCGTCTCCGTCACCGACGACGGGCGCTTCACCGCCCGTCTGCCGGTCGCGGAGCCGCCCAAGCCCTGCCCCTGCGTGGTCAACGTGACCTCCGTCAACGGGGACCAGTCCACGGTGGCCGTGCCGATCAGGATCACCGGTCATCCGGTGGCCGAGCTGCCCGCCGAGTCCGGGACGGCCCGGCTCGCGATGCTGACGGGGGTCCGCCTCAAGGGCGAGGACGGGGTGCTGACCTGGTTCGGCGCCCCGCCCGGCCGCAAGTTCACCGCCACCGTCGGCAACCTCGGCTCGGCCCCGGTCAAGGACCCCGTGTTCCAGCTCGGCACCGCGCGGGGGGTCTTCGCCCCGGTGTGGGAGGAGGCCCGCTGGAAGGGGACGATCCCGCCCGGCGGCAAGGCGGAGGTCGCGCTGGACGTGGCCCTGCCGGCGGGCGCCCACGGCGACTACACCGTCTCGCTCAAGTACGGGGACACGGTCCTGGCCGCCCAGCCCTGGGGCGTGGACCGCCCGTACGGGGTGCTGCTCTTCTGGGGCCTGCTGCTGGTGGTGATCCCGACGGCGCTCTTCCGGGCGGGCATGGCCGTCGTCGACAGGGTCCGCCCCCGCGCGGGGGCCTCCGGCCGCCACCGGGGGCCGAAGGCCGCCCCGGACCCGGCCTGGGCGGTGACCGCCCGCCTGCCCGGGGTCACCGCCGCCGGCGCTCCCGGGGCCCCGCCGCCGGCCCTCCCGTGGTTCACCCCGCAGCCGCAGCCGCAGCCGCCGGAATCCGGGCCGGAGCCGCGGGACGCAGGCCCCCCACAGACATCCGCACCGTCCGATCACAGTCCGACGACGAAGGGACCATCGTGAAGACCCAACGGAGGGCGAGCGCGGCCTTGGCCGCGCTGCTGCTCAGCGGCGCGGGTATCGCCGTGGCGGCTTCCCCCGCCCAGGCCGCCGAAGCCACGTTCAAGGTCAAGTGCGTACCGCCGGCCGGCGGCGGCGACCCGGTGGAGGGCGAGACCACCGCCAAGATCACCGCACCGGCCACGGCCAAGGTCGGCGACGAGGTCGACGTGTCGTGGGAGACGGTGAAACCGGCCTCGAACAACACCGACCTGATGGTGATCCCGAAGGACTCGGTCCAGCCCACCGGCTGGCTCACCGTCGGAGGCGGGGGAGGGGAGGTCAAGGTCGTCGGGGAGAAGAAGAACCCGGAGATCCCGAAGAAGGCCCCCATGGTGATGTCCACCATGAAGGGCAAGCTGAAGCTGACCAAGGCCGGCAAGATCACCGTGACCCCCGGCAAGTACGAGGTCGCGGTGACCTTCTCCTTCGGCACCTTCGTCACCAAGTGCGCCCCGGTCGGCGAGGTGAAGGGCGGCGCGGTCATCGACGTGACGGACGGCGGCAGCAGCGGCGGCGGCACGGCCACCGGCGGCACGACGACGGGCGGCACGACGACGGGCGGCTCGGCCACCGGGGGCGCCAGCACCGGCGGCTCCACCACCACGGGCGGCTCGACCACCACCTCGGGCGGCTCCTCCGGCGGCAGCGGCGGCCAGACCGACTTCCCGGGCAAGGCGGTCGAGGTGGCCTACGACTGCGGCGCGGTCGTCCCGGGCGGCATCAAGACCCCGGTCACC
Source organism: Streptomyces sp. NPDC037421 (assembly GCF_055602105.1). Taxonomy (NCBI): domain Bacteria; kingdom Bacillati; phylum Actinomycetota; class Actinomycetes; order Kitasatosporales; family Streptomycetaceae; genus Streptomyces; species Streptomyces sp. NPDC037421. The sequence continues at coordinate 50,926 of NZ_JBVJWV010000005.1, read as the reverse complement.
GTCAACGCCAAGAAGAACGCGAGCGGCGCCTACGACCTCACGGTCAAGACCGCCAAGGGAGCGATGGCCGCCCCCATGGCCCTGCCCGCGGGGGCCCTCAAGCCCTCGATGGACATCAAGCTCGGCGGCGCCGACAGCGGCAAGGTCAAGGTCACCGGCCCGGCCAACGCCGAGCCGATCCCGGACAAGGCCCCGGTCAGCCTCAGCGACATGACCGGCACCTACAAGCCCGGCAAGTCGGGCAAGGTGACGCTGAGCCCCGACCAGCTGACGATCGACGTCACGATGGCCCCGGGCTCCACCCCGATCAACGTGCCCTGCAAGGCGGCCAGCAGCGGCGTCTCCCTGGAGCTGGACACCACCGCCCAGCCGGGCGGCTCGGGCTCCGCCTCCTCGGGCTCCGCGGCCTCCGGCAGCTCCGGCGCCGCGGGCGGCCTCGCCGAGACCGGCGCCGCCGACGACGGCGGCGTCAAGGCCCTCGCCCTGGTCGCCGGCACCGTGATCCTGCTCGGCGGGGCGGTCTTCACCTTCACGCCGTGGCGCCGCCTGCGCGGCACCCGCTGACCGGCGCGGACAGCAGAACGGCCCGGCACACCTTCCGGTGTGCCGGGCCGTTCACCGCTCGCGCGGGGTGACTCAGTTCGTGTCGCCCACGAGCGCGTCGACCTTCTTGCGGTACATGAAGATCGCGAGACCGGCGAGCACGGCGGCGGCCGCCTGGAAGAGGATCACGCCCACGCCGTTCATCTTCACGTCGGCCAGGCCGAGCAGACCGGTGACGCAGTCACCGGCGGTGACGGCGAGGAACCACACGCCCATCATCTGGGACGAGTACTTCTGCGGCGCCATCTTCGTGGTGACCGACAGGCCGACCGGCGACAGGCACAGCTCGGCGACGGTGTGCATCAGGAAGATCAGCACCAGCCACCACATGGTGACCTTGGTGTCGTTGCCGGCGGTCTGGTTCAGCGGAATGGCGAACACGAAGAACGAGGCGCCGACGATGACCAGGGCCACCGAGAACTTCACGATGGTGCTGGGCTCGCGGTTGCGGCGGGCCAGGGCCAGCCACACGGCGGCGAAGACCGGGGCCAGGGCCACCACGAAGGCCGGGTTCAGCGACTGGAAGATGACGGTCGGGATTTCCCAGCCGAACAGGCTGCGCTCGGAGTTCTTGTCACCGAACAGCGACAGGGTCGAACCACCCTGGTCGTAGATCATCCAGAAGACGGCGGCGGCCACGAAGAACCAGATGTAGGCGCTCATCTTGGTCTGCTCGCCCGGGGTCAGGTCCTTGTCGCGCTTGATGCGGACGAGAACGGCGACCGGGATGATCAGACCGGCGATGGTGATCGGGTACAGCGCCCACTTGATCGTGAACATGTCGGCCATGGTCACGGCGGTGTAGAACACGGCGATGACGGCCAGGACCGCGAGGGCCTTGACGATCACGGCCTTGCGCTCGGCCGGGCTCAGCGGGTTCGGGACGAGGCTGCTCTTCGGGTCCAGCGTGCGGCCGGCGAGCAGGTAGACCGCGAGGCCGATGCCCATGCCGACGGCGGCGAGCGCGAAGCCGAGGTGCCAGTTCACGAGCTCGCCGACCATGCCGATGCCGACCGGGGCGAGGAGGGCACCCATGTTGATGCCGATGTAGAAGATCGTGAAGCCGCTGTCGCGGCGCGGGTCGTCCACACCCTTGTACAGGTGGCCGACCATCGTGGAGATGTTGGCCTTCAGCAGACCGGAGCCGACCGCGACCAGCAGCAGACCGGTGAAGAACGAGATCTGGCCGGGCAGCGCGAGCGCCACGTGGCCCGCCATGATCACGCCGCCGGCGATGGCGACGGTCTTGCGGGCGCCCCAGACGCGGTCGCCGAACCAGCCGCCCGGCAGCGCCATGAGGTAGACCAGCGCCACGTACACGGAGTAGATCGCCGTGGCCGTCGCCGCGGTGTAGCCGAGGCCTCCGCCCTGGCTGCCGGTCGCGGCGTCGACACCGCCGGAGACCAGGTACAGAACGAGAAGCGCACGCATGCCGTAGTAGGAGAATCGCTCCCACATCTCGGTCATGAACAGCGTGGCCAGGCCAACGGGGTGGCCGAGGAAGGTCTTTTCGGGCGCCGGAGTCGCCGAGTCCTTCGTCAGGCTGGAAGCCATGGTCGATCCTTGCTTGCTCGGGACGCTTGGCTTCGTGAGCTGATCAGCGCCCGGTGGGGGGTGGCCGGCACCGGCGACGGCAGTCCCACCCCACGCCCTGGGGTCTCGTGTCCCGCTATGGCGGGATGACGGGGCAGCCGTAACCGGGATCCACGCCCTGCGCGCCTCCTCGCGCGCCGGGCCCGGCCCATAGGTCATTCACTGTCATCTGGGCCGGAACCAACCGGCCAGAGCAGAATTTGAGGTTCTTGGCTCGGATTTGAGCGCAGATGTCCCCTCGATAGTGCATCGGGCGTTCCGCCACCATACGACAGGGCACCGATGGATATGGAAGGCCTTGAGAGATGGATCACAGGCTTCCGGGGAACCGATCCGTCATGTTCGAAGGCGGATAGTAGTTCATAACCCCAGTTCGAGAGGGGTGTGCGGGCAAGCGCCTGCTTTCAGCCGCCGCGGACTACCATCACCCACATGACGCGTGTACTGCTCGCCGAGGACGACGCATCCATCTCGGAACCCCTCGCCCGCGCCCTGCGCCGGGAGGGGTACGAGGTCGAGGTCCGGGAGGACGGCCCCTCCGCCCTGGACGCCGGACTGCAGGGCGGCATCGACCTCGTCGTCCTGGACCTGGGCCTGCCGGGCATGGACGGCCTGGAGGTGGCCCGGCGACTGCGCGCCGAGGGCCACGGCTTCCCGATCCTGGTGCTGACCGCCCGCGCCGACGAGGTCGACACGGTCGTCGGCCTCGACGCCGGCGCCGACGACTACGTGACCAAGCCCTTCCGCCTCGCCGAGCTGCTGGCCCGCGTACGGGCCCTGCTGCGGCGCGGCGCCACCGAGGCCAGCCAGGCCCCCGCCACCCACGGCGTGCGCATCGACGTCGAATCGCACCGCGCCTGGATGGGGGAGGAGGAGCTCCAGCTCACCGCCAAGGAGTTCGACCTGCTCCGCGTCCTGGTCCGCGACGCCGGCCGGGTCGTCACCCGCGACCAGCTGATGCGCGAGGTCTGGGACACCACCTGGTGGTCCTCCACCAAGACCCTCGACATGCACATCTCCTGGCTGCGCAAGAAGCTGGGCGACGACGCCGCCAACCCCCGCTACATCGCCACCGTCCGGGGCGTCGGCTTCCGCTTCGAGAAGAGCTGACCCTTCGGGAAGAGCCGGCCCTTCGGGAAGAGCCGGCCCTTGGAGCAGAGCCGACGCTCCGCCCTCCGGGCCATCGGGCATCCTCTAAGGCATGCGCCGCCGCCTCATCAACTCCACGCTCGCCGTGGTGCTCGTAGTGATCGCCGTGTTCGGGGTCTCCCTCGTCATCGTGGAGACCCGGACCATCACCAGCAGCGCCCAGGACCGCATCGGCTCCGAGGCGCTGCGGCTGCTCGGCATCGTCGAGGCGGACGCCCTGGAGCACAAGCCCGTCGACGCGGGCGCCATCGCCGAGCAGCTCGACCTCGGCACGTACGCCCGCATCACCATCCCCGGCCGGCCGGTGCTCGAGGTCGGCGACCGGATCGACGACAGCGTCATCCGGGGCACCGCGCGCGGCGAGCACGGCCTGCTCGTGGTGGTCGAGGAGTCCCGCGCCACCGTCACCAAGGAGGTCGGGCGCACCCTGGCGGTGGTCGGCGCGGTGGCGCTGCTGGCCGTCGTGGCGGCCGTACTGCTCGCCGTGCGCCAGGCCAACCGGCTGGCCTCCCCGCTCACCGACCTCGCCGAGACCGCCGAACGGCTCGGCTCCGGCGACCCGCGGCCCCGGCACAAGCGCTACGGGGTCCCCGAGCTGGACCGGGTCGCCGACGTACTGGACTCCAGCGCGGAGCGGATCGCCCGCATGCTGACCGCCGAGCGGCGCCTGGCCGCCGACGCCTCCCACCAGCTGCGCACCCCCCTCACCGCCCTGTCGATGCGGCTGGAGGAGATCACGGTCACCGACGACCTGGAGACCGTGCGGGAGGAGGCGAGCATCGCCCTCACCCAGGTGGAGCGGCTCACGGACGTGGTCCAGCGGCTGCTGACGAACTCCCGGGACCCCCGGACCGGCTCGGCGGTCCCCTTCGACCTGGACGAGGTCGTCAAACAGCAGGTGGAGGAGTGGCGGCCCGCCTACCGCAGCGCCGGACGGGCCGTGGTCCGCTCCGGCAAGACCGGCATGCGGGCCGTGGGCACCCCTGGGGCGGTCTCCCAGGTCCTGGCGACCCTCGTGGAGAACGCGCTGATGCACGGCGGCGGCACCGTCGCCCTGCGCACCCGCGTGACCGGCAACCAGGCCGTCATCGAGGTCACGGACGAGGGCCCCGGCGTCCCGGCCGACCTCGGCAACCGGATCTTCGAGCGGGCCATCAGCGGCCGCAACTCCACCGGCATCGGCCTGGCCGTCGCCCGGGACCTCGCGGAAGCGGACGGCGGCCGTCTGGAACTCCTCCAGAGCCGGCCGCCGGTGTTCGCGCTCTTCCTCAGCCGCACCGCCCCGGAGCGCGCGGAGCCGGAGCGTACGGTCAGGTAGCCGTCAGCCCTGGTTCGCCGCGGGCGCGGGGGTGCGGGGGGAGGCGGGCGCCTCGTGCCCGTCGCGCTGCTCGACGACCAGCGAGTGCGCGGCCGGCGTGGGCAGGGCCTTGAAGACCCAGGTCCGGTAGGACCAGAAGCGGAACACGGTCGCCACGCCCATGCCGACGAACTTGAAGACGTTGTTGGCGAGCGAGCTGTCGAAGCCGAAGCCGTACGTGCCCACGTAGAGCACACCGCTCTCGATGACCATGCCGACCAGGCTGAACACGGCGAAGAGAACCATCTCGCGGCGCCGGCTGCCCAGGTCGCGGTCACGGTAGGTGAAGTAGCGGAACCCCACGTAGTTCGTGATGATCGCGACCACGATGGCTATCACGTTCGCACGCACCGTCTGAAGGTCGGTCGTGCTGCGCAGCAGGTTGAAGACGCCGAAGTTGACCAGGACGCCCGCTCCGCCGACCGCTCCGAACTTGACGACCTCCCGGGCCAGACCGCGCAAGCGCTCGGACAGCGGTACGGCGTTCGGCGTGCTGCTCATGTGATGGTTCAGTCCCTGTCCGTCGTCGTCGCCCCGAGGCGGCGCGTCACCCGATGTCGTCAACCACACCATGCTAAGTGTCCCCCGTGGCGGGAGTCTGCGCCCCGGCACCCCGTGCGACGCACGGCACACGAGGCCTCCGGGGCCCACCGGCGGGTCCGCGCCAGGGTCCCGTCCGAATGGCGGAATACCGGCGGATACCCTGGAGGCGTGACGTTCCCGGTAGTCGGCATGGTCGGCGGCGGTCAGCTCGCCCGCATGACCCACGAGGCGGGTATCCCCCTCGGCATCAGATTCAAGATCCTCAGTGACACCCCACAGGACTCGGCGGCCCAGGTCGTGAGCGACGTCGTCATCGGCGACTATCGCGATCTGGAGACGTTGCGCGCCTTCGCGCGCGGCTGCGACGTGATCACCTTCGATCACGAGCACGTACCCACCGAGCACCTCCGGGCCCTGGAGTCGGACGGCATCCCCGTCCGGCCGGGGCCCGACGCGTTGGTGCACGCCCAGGACAAGGGGGTGATGCGCGCCAAGCTCGACGAGATCGGCGCGCCCAGCCCCCGCCACCGGATCGTGAGCGATCCGGCGGACGTGGCGGCCTTCGCGGAAGAGGTCGGCGGGTTCCCCGTCATCCTCAAGACGGTGCGCGGCGGGTACGACGGCAAGGGCGTGTGGTTCGTCCGCACCCCCGAGGACGCGGAGGCCCCCTTCAAGGCGGGCGTCCCGGTCCTCGCCGAGGAGAAGGTGGACTACGTCCGCGAGCTCGCGGCCAACATCGTCCGCTCCCCGCACGGCCAGGCGGTGGCCTACCCCGTCGTCGAGTCCATCCAGGTGGACGGGGTCTGCGACACGGTGATCGCCCCCGCCCCCAACCTCTCCGAAGCCCTCGCCGGCGAGGCCCAGGCCCTGGCCCTGCGCATCGCGAGGGAACTCGACGTGACCGGCCACCTGGCCGTGGAGCTGTTCGAGACCACCGACGGCCGCATCCTCGTCAACGAACTGGCCATGCGACCGCACAACAGCGGTCACTGGACCCAGGACGGTGCGGTCACCTCCCAGTTCGCCAACCACGTCCGCGCGGTCCTGGACCTCCCCCTGGGCGACCCGCGCCCCCGGGCCCGCTGGACGGTCATGGCGAACGTGCTCGGCGGTGACTACCCCGACATGTACGCGGCGTACCTGCACTGCATGGCCCACGACCCGCAGGTGAAGATCCACATGTACGGCAAGGACGTGAAACACGGCCGCAAGGTCGGCCACGTCAACACCTACGGCGACGACCTGGACGATGTGCTGGAGCGCGCACGTCACGCAGCCGGCTACCTCAGAGGAACGATCACCGAATGAGCACCTCCCCCGTCGTAGGCATCGTCATGGGCTCGGACTCCGACTGGCCGGTCATGGAGGCCGCCGCCAAGGCACTGGACGAGTTCGAGATCCCCTACGAGGTCGACGTCGTCTCCGCCCACCGCATGCCGCGCGAGATGGTGGCGTACGGCGAGCAGGCCGCCGACCGGGGCCTGAAGGCGATCATCGCGGGCGCGGGCGGAGCCGCCCACCTGCCCGGGATGCTCGCGTCGGTCACCCCGCTGCCCGTCATCGGCGTACCGGTCCCGCTGAAGTACCTCGACGGCATGGACTCGCTGCTGTCGATCGTCCAGATGCCCGCCGGGGTCCCCGTCGCCACCGTCTCCGTCGCCGGAGCGCGCAACGCAGGCCTGCTGGCCGTACGCATGCTGGCCGCGCACGACCCGGAGCTGCTCGGCCGGATGCGCGACTTCCAGCAGGAGCTGAACGACCAGGCCACGGAGAAGGGCAAGCGGCTGCGTACGAAGGTCGCGGGCGCGGAGTCCTTCGGGTTCGGCAAGTGAGCGCGGCGGACCTGCTGGCGCAGGCCCGGGAGCTGCTCGCCGAGTACCCGGTCGTCGACGGGCACAACGACCTGCCCTGGGCGCTGCGCCAGCAGGTCCGCTACGACCTCGACCGGCGGGACATCGCCGGCGACCAGTCGGACCACCTGCACACCGACCTCCCCCGGCTGCGCGCCGGCGGGGTCGGCGCCCAGTTCTGGTCCGTCTACGTGCGCTCCGACTACAGCGGCGACGAGGCGGTCAGCGCCACCCTGGAACAGATCGACGCCGTCGACCAGCTGATCACCCGTTACCCGGGCTCGCTGGTGCGCGCGCTGACGGCGGACGACATGGAGGCGGCCCGCGCCGAAGGCCGGATCGCTTCGCTGATGGGCGCCGAGGGCGGCCACTCCATCAACAACTCGCTCGCCACCCTGCGCGCCCTGCACCAGCTGGGCGTGCGGTACATGACGCTCACCCACAACGACACCATCGACTGGGCGGACTCGGCGACCGACGAACCCCGGCACGGCGGCCTCACCGGCTTCGGCCGCGAGGTCGTGCGCGAGATGAACCGCATCGGCATGCTCGTCGACCTCTCGCACGTCGCCGCGTCGACCATGCGCGACGCCCTCGACGCCTCACGGGCGCCGGTGATCTTCTCGCACTCCTCGGCGCGCGCGGTCTGCGACCACCCGCGCAACGTCCCCGACGACGTGCTGGAGCGGCTGCCCGGCAACGGCGGGGTCGCGATGGCCACGTTCGTGCCCAAGTTCATCCTCCCCGCCGCCGTCGAGTGGACCCTCGCGGCGGACGAGAACCTGCGCGCGCACGGCTTCCACCACCTCGACACCACCGCGGAGGCCATGGCCCTGCACCGGGAGTTCGAAGCGGCGCGCCCGCGCCCGGTGGCCACCGCCGCCACCGTCGCCGACCACCTGGACCACATGCGCGAGGTGGCCGGCGTCGACCACATCGGCATCGGCGGCGACTTCGACGGCACCGCCTTCACCCCGGCGGGGCTGGACGACGTGTCGGGCTACCCGAACCTGATCGCGGAACTGATCGGACGCGGCTGGTCCCGGGCCGACCTGTCGAAGCTGACCTGGTCCAACGCGGTACGGGTGCTGCGCGACGCGGAATCGGCGGCCCGGGAGCTCTCGGCGCTCCGCGGCCCGTCCAACGCCCGCCCCTGACGGCCCCGGCACACGGGGTCCGGGCCCGCCCCCGGACCCCGCCCCGGACCGGGCCGTGACCCCCTCGGAGTCCGCCTCCGCACCGGGGCACCACCCGAACGCCACATCCGCCGGGCGGCCCCGGCGCCCCACGTGTCACGGTGGCACCATCTTCTCTCCCTGCTGCCGCCGAGACCGGAGCCAACGCCATGGCCGACCTGCAGGATGAACCCCACTCCGTGGGCGTCGGAGCCGAAGACGTCCCCGCCCCCGCCTTCGCGGGCGGCGCCCTGGACCGCGCAGCCGCGCTGCTCGCCGTCCATCCCGTCGCGGACGGGTGCAACACCCTCGTCTGGACCCTGCGCCAGAGTCCGTACCACGACATCGACACCCCGGACACCGGTGTCGACACCGACATCCCCCGGCTGCGGGCCGGCGGGGTGGGCGCCCAGTTCTGGACGCTGCTCGTGCCCCCGGGCCGGCCGCGCGAGAACGCGGCCGCGGACCAGGTGGTGTCCGACACCCTCGAACAGATCGACGTGGCGCGGTCCCTGATGCGCCGCTATTCCGACAGCCTGTGCCTGGCGCTGAGCGCCGACGACATGGCCGACGCCCGCAACCGGGGCCGGATCGCCTCGTTCCTGGGCCCCGTCCCCGGCAGTACGCTCACCGATTCCCTCGGCGCGCTGCGGGCCTTCCACGCGCTGGGCGTCCGCATCCTCGCGCCCGCCGGCGCCCCCTGGGCCGAGGAGGGCCTGACGGCCTTCGGCCACGAGGTGGTCAAGGAGGTGAACCGGCTGGCGATGCTGCTGGACCTGACGGGCTGCCCGTCGGCCGCGGCCTGCCAGCTCGCGGCGGCGTCCAAGGCGCCCGTGATCATCTCGAACACGGGGGCCGCCGCCCTCAACCCGCATCCGGGCAACGTCACGGACGAGGTGCTGCTCGCGCTGCGGGCGGCGAACGGACTGGCGATGGTCACCTTCGACATCACGCGGACCGGGGACTCCCTGCACGCGGTGGCCGACCACCTGGACCACGTACGGGCGATCGCGGGTCCGGAGGGCGTCGGACTCGGCGCGGCCTTCGGCGCCGAGCGGGGCGGCCCCCGCCCGGCCGGCCTGACGGACCCCTCGGGCTACCCCAACCTGATCGCGGAACTACTGGAACGGGGCTGGTCGGAATCCGACCTGGCCCTGCTGACCTGGGGCAACGCCCAGAGGGTGCTGCGCGACGCGGAGTTCACGGCCCGCGCCGCCCAGCACCGCAGAGCGCCCTAGCGGGAGCCCAGCGCCCGCTTCGGCAGGACGGTCGCCTTCCACAGCCGGATCCCGGACCACACCGTGGCGTAGAGCAGGAGGCCGTTGCGCGTGCACAGCAGGACCGTGCCGAGCGTGCTGTTGGTGAGGATGTCCGAGCCGTACCAGACCGGGAAGATCAGCGTGGTCAGCGCGTTGGCGGCGATGAGCAGCCAGGCGATCGGACGCTGGGTGGTGTTCCTGGAGGTCAGGCAGACGGCGGCGAGGCCGAGCAGCCAGATCATGTACTGCGGGCTGATGACGCGGCTGGTGACCGTGAAGACCATGATCGCGCAGAGCGCGGCGTCGAAAGGCGTCGCGCTCGACCAGCGGTTGGCCCGGACGCGCCACAGCAGGAGCAGCAGGAAGCCGGCCACGGTCAGGCCGAGCGAGGCCCGCGCGATGCTCGACACGTACGGGCCGACGTACTCGAAGGCGCCGTACTGGAAGTTGATCTTCCCGGGCCACAGGTCCAGGAGGCGGGCCGCCATCAGCGCGGAGCCGCCGAGGGACTCGACCTGCACGCCGCGGTCGCCCTGGTTGCCGAGGAAGCCGAGCGTGTCGCGGAACAGCGCCGCGAAGACGGCGAGCAGCGCCGCGCAGGACAGCGCGGCCGCGACGAAGGCGTCCCGCGTCGACTTGCCGCGCGGGGTGCCGAGCAGGGTCAGCAGCGGCCACACCTTGACCATCGCGCCGATGCCGGCGATGACCCCGCCGACCCTGGGGCGGTTGCGCAGCGCGAGCAGCGCGAAGACCGCGAGCAGGGTGACCTGGATGTCGTAGCGGGCGAACGGGGTCGCCATCATCATCGGCAGCGTCACCAGCCACACCAGGGCGCCGGCCATGCTGCCGTCGCTCCTGCGCGCCGCCCGGACGAGGCCGAGCAGGACCACGCCGTCGCAGAGCACCGTCAGGGCCACGAAGGCCTGGAAGTAGGTGAGGAACGGCAGCAGGTCGGGCGAGAGGAAGATCGCCGCGGCGGCCGGGGGGTACTGCCACATGATGTCGTTCTGCGGCAGCGTCCACGTGACGAGGACGTTGTACCAGTTGTGGTAGGTCGCGGTGACCTCCACGCGCACGACGTTCGAGCTGAAGAAGTCGTTGACGAGCATCCAGAGCATCGCGGCCCGGCTGGCGAGCCAGAAGCCGGCGATGCCCAGCAGGGCGCCGCGTCCTCGCATGGCCGCTTCGAAGGATGCCCGACGGCCGCGCGGGGCGGGCGCCGCCGTCGCGGGTGCGGTGGGGTTGGCTGTGGGGCTGCTGGTCGTGGTCATCGGCCCAGAGTCTACCCAGTCATTTATTCCACTTTTTTGACTGAGATCGTTCAAAAGTGGGTATGGATATATGCCCTGCTCAACCGGCAGACCCCCGGGATCCCTTGCGCCCGCTACGCCTGCGGGCGCCCCATCGCCCGGTACGTCCAGCCGGCCGCGCGCCAGCGCACCGGGTCGAGCGCGTTCCGCCCGTCCCCTTCTTGACGCGGCCCTCGCGCCCCTCGGCGCCGGGGCGCCTCGGGGGCTTCGGACCGCTGCACCGGACTCCGTCCGGTGAGGTGGGGGCTGGTGTTACGCCTGCGGGCGCCCCATCGCCCGGTACGTCCAGCCGGCCGCGCGCCAGCGCACCGGGTCGAGCGCGTTCCGCCCGTCCAGGACGAGGCGGTCGGTGACGACGGAGCCGAGCTCGGCCGGGTCGAGGTCGCGGAACTCGCGCCATTCGGTGAGGTGCAGGACGACCTCGGCGCCGCGGGCCGCCGCGAGCGCGGAGTCCGCGTAGCCGAGGGTGGGGAAGACCCGGCGGGCGTTGTCCATGCCCTTGGGGTCGTAGACGGTGACCTGGCCGCCCTGGAGGTGGATCTGCCCGGCGACGTTGAGCGCGGGGGAGTCGCGGACGTCGTCGGAGTCGGGCTTGAAGGTGGCGCCGAGGACGGCGACCCGCTTGCCGAGGAAGGAGCCGCCGACGGCCTCACGGGCCAGCTCGACCATGTGGCCGCGGCGGCGCATGTTGATGGAGTCGACCTCCCGCAGGAAGGTCAGGGCCTGGTCGGCGCCCAGCTCGCCGGCGCGGGCCATGAAGGCGCGGATGTCCTTCGGCAGGCAGCCGCCGCCGAAGCCGATCCCGGCGCGCAGGAACTTCGAGCCGATCCGCTCGTCGTGGCCGATGGCCTCGGCCAGCTTGACCACGTCGCCGCCCGCGGCCTCGCACACCTCCGCCATCGCGTTGATGAAGGAGATCTTGGTCGCCAGGAAGGAGTTGGCCGCCGTCTTGACCAGCTCGGAGGTCGGGAAGTCGGTGACCACCAGCGGGCTGCCCTCGGACATCGGGGTCTCGTACACCTCGCGCAGCACCTTCTCGCCGCGCTCGCCCCGGACGCCGATGACGATCCGGTCGGGGTGCAGGGTGTCCTGCACGGCGAAGCCCTCGCGCAGGAACTCCGGGTTCCACGCCAGCTCCACGTCCGCGCCCGCCGGGGCCAGCTCCGTCAGCTTCACCGCGAGCCGCGCCGCGGAGCCCACCGGCACCGTCGACTTGCCGACCACCAGCGCCGGCCGGGTCAGGTGCGGGGCCAGCGACTCGAACGCCGCGTCCACGTACGACATGTCGCAGGCGTACTCGCCGTGCTTCTGCGGGGTGTTCACGCACACGAAGTGGACGTCCCCGAACTCGCCGACCTCCTCCCACGACTGCGTGAACCGCAGCCGCCCGGTGGATCCCGGCAGCCCCTCGCCGTGCTTGGCGAGCAGCTCCTCCAGGCCCGGCTCGTACATCGGGGCCCGGCCGGCGGCCAGCATCGCGATCTTCTCCGGGACCACGTCCAGGCCCAGCACCTCGAAGCCGAGTTCCGCCATGGCCGCGGCGTGGGTGGCGCCCAGGTAGCCGGTACCGATCACGGTGATCTTGAGGGGGGCCATGGATGCTCCAGAGGTGCGGGGCCGTTTGCGGCCCCGAGCATAGTCGGGCCGGTCCGGGGGGACGTTCCCAGGAGCATCCCGCTGTCACGCAGCTCACGTACGTGCCGCATATCGCTGTGCGGACGCCGGGAACTAGAATTTGGGTTACTTAACGGTAGTTAGCATCCCGCGCCGAGCGTGCGACAGCGACACACGGCTGTCGGCGCCCCACGGCGCGTGACCTTGGGGAGTGAGAGATCTTGGCGGGTTCTGCCGACTTCGACCTGTACCGCCCGGCCGAGGAGCACGACATGCTCCGCGAGTCCGTCCGCGCGCTCTGCGAGGCGAAGATCCTCCCGTTCGCGGCCGCGGTCGACGAGGAGGCCCGATTCCCTCAGGAGGCCCTCGACGCCCTGGTCGCCAACGACCTGCACGCCGTCCACGTGCCCGAGACCTACGGCGGTGCCGGCGCCGACGCGCTCGCCACCGTGATCGTGATCGAGGAGGTGGCCCGCGTCTGCGCCTCCTCCTCCCTCATCCCGGCCGTGAACAAGCTCGGCTCGCTCCCGGTGATCCTCTCCGGTTCCGAGGAGCTCAAGGCCAAGTACCTCGGCCCGCTGGCCAAGGGCGACGCGATGTTCTCGTACTGCCTCTCCGAGCCCGACGCGGGCTCCGACGCGGCCGGCATGAAGACCCGCGCGGTGCGCGACGGCGACTTCTGGGTGCTCAACGGCGTCAAGCGCTGGATCACCAACGCGGGCGTCTCCGACTACTACACCGTCATGGCGGTCACCGACCCGGAGAAGCGCTCCAAGGGCATCTCGGCCTTCGTGGTCGAGAAGTCCGACGAGGGCGTCTCCTTCGGCGCCCCGGAGAAGAAGCTCGGCATCAAGGGCTCCCCGACGCGCGAGGTCTACCTCGACAACGTCCGCATCCCCGCCGACCGCATGATCGGCGCCGAGGGCACCGGCTTCGCCACCGCGATGAAGACCCTCGACCACACCCGCATCACCATCGCCGCCCAGGCCCTCGGCATCGCCCAGGGCGCGCTGGACTACGCCAAGGGCTACGTCCAGGAGCGCAAGCAGTTCGGCAAGCCGATCGGCGACTTCCAGGGCGTGCAGTTCATGCTCGCGGACATGGCCATGAAGATCGAGGCCGCCCGCCAGCTGACCTACGCGGCCGCCGCCAAGTCGGAGCGCCTCGACTCCGACCTGACCTTCTTCGGTGCCGCCGCCAAGTGCTTCGCCTCCGACGTGGCCATGGAGGTCACCACGGACGCCGTCCAGCTCCTCGGCGGCTACGGCTACACCCGCGACTACCCGGTCGAGCGCATGATGCGCGACGCGAAGATCACTCAGATTTATGAAGGAACGAACCAGGTCCAGCGCATCGTCATGGCCCGCAACCTGCCGTAAGGCAGCCCGGCCCGTACGCGCGCGAAAGGCCCCCGCATCCGACGGGGGCCTTTCCGTGCGCCCTCCTTTGTAACGATTCCGATCCAGCGGGCTGCCGGGCCGCAGGCGCGCGCCCCCCGCGGGCCGCCGCGCCCCGCCCGAGGGGAAGGATCCCCGTCCGCCCGCGCCGCCCGCGGCGCGCGGGCGGACCTCGCGGGCGGGGTTTCGCCGCTGAGCAGCGGCTCTTCGGCCCCGCGGCCCGGACGCCGTACATATAGAGGGGACGGACGGGCCCCCGCGCATGCGCAGAGTGAGGAACCCGCCGTAACCGGAACGTTGCCGGAGGCGGCCCGCCCGGCCCGCCTCCGGGCTTTGCACCGCCCGGGATGGGCTAACTTTGAAGCTTCGTACGCCCGAACCGGTTGGGGAGAGAACAAAATGACGGAAGCGATCCTGCTGGTCGGCGGGCAGGGGACGCGACTGCGCCCCGTGACGGTGAACACCCCCAAGCCGATGGTTCCGGCAGCGGGCGTCCCGTTCCTCGCCCACCAGATAGCCAGGGCCGCCGCCGCCGGTGTCACGCACATCGTGATGGCCACCTGCTACCTCGCCGAGGTCTTCGAGCCCTACTTCGGCGACGGTTCCGCCTTCGGCATCACCCTCGAATACGTCGTCGAGGACGAGCCGCTGGGCACGGGCGGCGCCATCCGCAACGCCGCGGAGCGCCTGACGGGCGGCCCGGACTCCCCGGTCCTCGTCTTCAACGGCGACATCCTCACCGGTCTGGACATCGCCGGCCTGGTCGAGTCGCACCAGGCGGCCGACGCCGATGTCTCCCTGCACCTCGTACGCGTCGAGGACCCGCGCGCCTTCGGCCTGGTCCCCACCGACTCCGAGGGGCGGGTGCTGGCCTTCACCGAGAAGCCGGAGACCCCCGAGGAGATCATCACCGACCAGATCAACGCCGGCTGCTACGTCTTCCGCCGCAGCGTGATCGACTCCATCCCGGCCGGCCGGGCGGTATCCGTCGAGCGCGAGACCTTCCCGGGCCTGCTCGCCTCCGGTGCCAAGCTCCACGGCGTCACCGAGGACACCTACTGGCTGGACCTCGGCAAGCCCGAGTCCTTCGTCCAGGCCTCCGCCGACCTGGTGCGCGGCGTCGTCGCCTCCCCGGCCGTCCCCGGCCCGCGCGGCGAGGCCCTCGTGCTCCCCGGTGCCGAGGTGGCGGAAGGCGCCAAGCTCTCGGGCGGTACCGTTGTGGGTGCCGGCGCCCGGATCGAATCGGGTGCTGTCGTCCAGGGCTCCATCGTGCTGGACGGCGCGATCCTCGGCGCGGACACGGTGGTGAGCGCCAGCCTCATCGGCGCAGGCGCCTCGGTCGGCAAGCGCACGGTGGTGACGGGCGCGGTCATCGGCGACGGTGCCGTCGTCGGGGCTGACAACGAACTTCGCGCAGGGGTGCGGGTGTGGTGCGAGGCTGAACTGCCCGACGCCTCCGTCCGCTTCTCCTCCGACCGGTGACCAACTTGAGTGAGGCACAACCTGTGATAGGCGAGCAGCAGACTCCCCGCGCGACCGACGTCGCATCCACCAAGCTCCCCGACACCTGGGCGGACACGCCGCTCACCGTGGTCATGCCCACCTACAACGAGGCGGGCAACCTGCCGGGCATGGTGGAGCTGCTCATGGGTCTCGACCAGCCGGGCCTGCGCCTGCTGATCGTCGACGACTCCTCGCCCGACGGCACCGGCAAGATCGCCGACGAGCTCGCCGAGGGCTTCCTCACCGAGGACGGCAAGCCCCGCATGTCCGTCCTGCACCGCACCGCCAAGGACGGCCTCGGCCGTGCCTACGCGGCCGGCATGGCCAAGGCCGTCGAGGACGGCGCCGAGTACGTGCTCCAGATGGACGCCGACGGCTCCCACCCGGCCGGCAAGATCGCCGAGATGCTGGGCGTCGCCCGCTCCACCGGCGCCGGACTCGTCGTCGGCTCCCGCTACGTGCCGGGCGGCACCCTCTCCGACGCCTGGGGCGCGCACCGCAAGCTGCTCTCCCGCTGGGCCAACGCGTACGCGAGCACCATCCTGGGCACCCGCGTCCGCGACATCACCGGCGGCTTCAACCTGTGGAGCGCCGGCGCGCTCAAGGCGATCGACCTCGCGTCGATCGGCAGCGCCGGCTACAGCTTCCAGGTGGAGATGAAGTACAAGGCCCTGCGCCGCGGCTTCCAGGTGATGGAGGTCCCGATCCACTTCGAGGACCGCACCGTCGGCGAGTCCAAGATGAACCTGGCCGTCCAGCTGGAGTCCATCGCCATGCCGTGGAAGCTCCGCGCCCGCGCCGGCAAGTAGACGGGAACGAGAGGAGGAGGGGCACCCCGGGCGGGGCTGCCCCTCCTCCTTTTCCCTACGCGGTCTTCCGCCCGCCCCGCCCCGCCGGCCGGGCCTCCAGGAAGCGCTTCAGCCGGCCCGCCGCCGGCCGCTCCACGAACCGCTGGATCAGCCAGGACGCCAGCAGCATCACGGCCATCGCCGACAGCAGCAGCGTCCACGGCTCGACGTCCCGGTGCCACTGCTTCAGCAGGGTCACCCCGATCTGCTGGTGCAGCAGGTACAGCGGGTACGACATGGCCCCCGCGACCGACAGCCAGCGCCAGTCGACCCGGTCGAGCAGGCCCAGCGCCACGGCGGCCATCACCACGTAGCACAGGGTCACGACGAGCAGGCACATCTCCCAGGACAGCCGGTCGCCCTTGACGGTGTTCCACTGGACGATGTCGTTCAGCCAGCGCTGCATCAGCAGCCAGGAGAACACCAGCAGCGCCCACGGCTCGCCCGCGCGCGCCCCCTCACGGCGGATCAGGTAGAAGCAGATGCCGGAGATGAACAGCGGCGAGTAGTTCGGGTTCGCCAGCACCTGGAGCACCGGCAGCCCGGAACCGGGCGCCAGCAGCGAGGCCACCGTCCAGATCCAGCAGAAGTTCAGCACCTTGCGGTACGTCAGGCCCGTCCACGCGACCACGGCGAAGATCAGGTAGAAGCGGACCTCGGACCAGAGCGTCCAGTACGACGCGTCCATCGGCGAGCTGCCCAGCGGGGTCTGCACCATCGTCAGGTTGGTGAGCACCTGGCTCAGCCCCGGCCCGGCCCCGCCGAAGGGCTTCTGGACGGCCAGCATCACGCCCATGGTGACCAGTACGCAGAACCAGTACGCGGGTCCCAGCCGGATGACCCGGCTGCGCAGGTAGCTGCCGAGCGGCCGCCCCCAGGCCGACATGCAGATGACGAAGCCGCTGATCATGAAGAACAGCTCCACGCCCATCCAGCTGTACCGGCCGACCACCGTCAGCCACCCGAAGGCGTCCCGCCCCCACACCTCCTGACGGGTGTAGTGGTGCACCAGCACCAGCACCGCCGCGAGGATCCGCAGCCCGTCCAGTACGCCCAGCCGGGGCGGCCGCGCGGCCGGCGGGGTCCCCTGCCCCGGCCGGGAGGACGGCACAAGGGGACGGTCGCCGTCCTCCCGTCGGTCTTCGAGGACGCGCGGGGACGGATGCAGGGACATGGAGGCTCCACGGGCAGGCGGACGCGTGCCCGAATTTTTTACGGCCGCGCCGGTTCACGGGCCCATTCGCGCCTTCCCCCGGGCGTCTGGGCCGCAACAGTCTTACGAGAAAACCGGCGGGCTGTCCACAGGCAGTGATCGAGCGAACACCGGCCCCTCACCCGTTCGGAGCCCGGATCACTGCCCCTTGACGGTCACCTTCTGGTCGTTCTGGATCTCCTTGACCAGCTGCTGCACCTTCGCCTTGTCCCAGACGAGGTTGCCGCCGCGCTGACCGGAGATCGGCATGTTCAGCGACACGCCGTCACCGCCGCTGATGCCCTTCATCGCGAAGAACATCTGGCCCATGTCCCACAGCCCCATGTCCTTGTCCACGATCAGCGTGTCCAGGCCGGCGCCCATGACCGGGTAGAGGGAGAAGGGGTTGAGGACCGTGCCCGGGGTGGCGGCCTGGCTCGCGAGCGCGGACAGGAACTTCTGCTGGTTCTTCGTCCGCTGGAGGTCCGACTCGGCGAAGGCGTACCGGGTGCGGACGAAGGCCAGCGACTGCTCGCCGTTGAGGGTCTGCTTGCCCGCCTTGAAGTCGGCGCCCGACTTCTCGTCCTTGAAGCCCTGCTCGATGTCCAGCTCCACCCCGCCGAGCGCGTCCACGATGTTCGCGAAGCCGGCGAAGCCGATCTCGGCGTAGTGGTCGATGCGCAGGCCGGTGTTGAACTCCACCGTCCGCACCAGCAGCTCCGGCCCGTCCTCCGCGTACGCGGCGTTGAGCTTGACCCGGCGCCCCTGCGAGGGGAACTTCTTGCCCGACTGGGAGCCGACGAAGGAGGGGATCTCCACGTCCGAGTCGCGCGGCAGCGAGATCATGGTGTTCCCGCTGGAGCACTTCGCCAGGATCATCATCGAGTCGGTGCGCTTGCCCTCGGCGGAGCCCGTGTGGAGCTTCTTCTTCTCCTCGTCGGACATCCCCTCGCGGCTGTCGGAGCCCACGATCAGGTAAGTGGTGCAGTCGCCCTCCTTCGGGCGCTCGATGACCTTCGACAGGTCGACCTCGCGGCGCACCTGGGAGTCGGCCCAGAAGTAGGTGCCGATGCCGGTCACGAGGAGTACGGAGACCACCGCGATCGAACCGATCTTGATCCGCTTGCGCCAGTCCGGGGCCGGCCCCTGCGGCCGGCCGGGCCCACCGGGCCCACCGGGGCCGGCGGGACGGCCGTACACCTGGCCGGTGTTGTAGCCGCTGTCGAACGCGGCGTCGGGACCCTGCGTCTGCTGCGCCGGCACCCCGTACCCCGGACGGCCGCCCGGCGGCGGGGACTGCGGCGGGACCGGCGGACGCGCCGGGCGCTGCGGCTGCCGCTGCTGGGGCTGCCGCTGGACGTGACGCATCCGCTGCGCCCCGTCCGGCTGCGCCTGCCCGCTGCCGCGCCCGTACCCGTCATCGCGGCGGCCCCGCGCCTCGCGCTCGCCGTACCCGTCCCAGTCACTCATGCGGACAAGGATGCCCGCCCGGGACCACCGCCCGACACCCCGGTCCACGCTTCGTACCGCGCCTGTTGCACACCTGATGCCTACGAACCGCACTTAAGGTATTTGCGTGACACAGATACCGGACGCACCCGAGGGCAAGCCGATCTCGGCGTCCCGGACCACCCTCAGCCACATCATGACGGCCAACGACACCAACCTGCTCGGCACCGTGCACGGCGGCGTGATCATGAAGCTGGTGGACGACGCCGCCGGCGCCGTGGCCGGACGACACTCCGGCGGGCCCGCCGTCACCGCCTCCATGGACGAGATGGCCTTCCTCGCCCCCGTCCGCGTCGGCGACCTGGTCCACGTCCGGGCGCAGGTCAACTGGACCGGCCGCACCTCGATGGAGGTCGGCGTACGCGTCCTGGCGGAGCGGTGGAACGAGTCGAGCCCCGCCACCCAGGTCGGCAGCGCCTACCTCGTCTTCACCGCGGTGGACTCCGACGGCAAGCCCCGCCAGGTCCCGCCGGTGATCCCGGAGACCGAGCAGGACGAGCGCCGCTACCAGGAGGCCCAGATCCGCCGCACCCACCGGCTCGCCCGCCGCCAGGCGATCACCGAGCTGCGTGAGCGGCGGGCCGCCGAGGGCCTCGACGACTGAGTTCCGGGTGTGGAGTCGACCACTGAAAGGCCATCGGACGGCATCGGCGCCCGGCTGCGTCTAGAGTGTCGGGCGACGACCGGGGGGCGTCGATTCCAAGCCGGACACTTCGTGGAGCTGTTCCCCTCATGACTCCTGCCACACAAGTACCCGTACTGCTCGACGCCATACCGCCCCAGCAGGAGCAGCGCGACAAGGGGCGTGCGCGCCGCCCGCGCCTCTACGTCCTGGACGCGCTGCGCCTGATGGCCGCGCTGTCCGTGGTCGCCTTCCACTGGACCGGCGTCAACCTCCACCCGGAAGTGTGGGGCCAGAAGCCCAAGGCGATGATGCCCACCGTCAACGGCATCACCGCGTATGGCTGGATGGGGGTCCAGCTCTTCTTCCTGATCAGCGGCTTCGTCATCTGCATGTCGTGCTGGGGCCGTTCCCCCCGGGACTACTTCATATCCCGCGTGGTCCGGCTCTACCCCGCCTACTGGTTCGGCGTCATCGCCACCGCCCTCGTGGTGAACTTCGCCGCCACCGTCCGGCCGAGCCGCAAGCCGCTGGGCGTCAGTGACCTGCTGGCCAACCTCACCATGTTGCAGAAGCCCCTGTGGGTGCCCGACGCCGACGGCGTGTACTGGACCCTCTGGGTCGAGCTCCGCTTCTACCTGCTCTTCGCCGTCGTCGCCGTCATGGGGCTCACCTACCGCCGGGTCCTGGCGTTCTGCGGGATCTGGACGATCCTGGCCGTGATCGCCCCGTACACGCAGCTCGGCCTGATGGACCTGCTGTTCCTGCCGAACGACGCCCCGTACTTCATCGCGGGCGTGGCCATGTACCTGATCTACCGCTTCGGTGTGAACCCGATGCTGATCGGGGTCGTCGCCTTCTCCTGGCTCATCGCACAGAACCGGCTGCACGTCACCGTGGGGGCCTACCGGCACGAAGTGGGCTACGACCTGTCGTGGCCGGTCGCCGCGGCCATCACGGCCGTGTTCTTCCTGGTGATGCTGGCCGCCGCGACCGGCCTCTTCAACAGGATCCAGTGGAAGTGGCTGACCGTCGCCGGCGCCCTCACCTACCCCGTCTACCTGCTGCACCAGGAGATCGGCTGGGCGCTGATCCGCTGGGGCCGCGACCACGGGCTCGCTCCGTACCCCCTGCTCGCGATGTGCCTGGCGGCGATCCTGCTGCTCTCCTGGCTGGTCCACCGCTTCATCGAGCGCCCCGGTTCGGCGTGGCTCAAGCGGATGCTGGAGAGCGCGAGCTTCTCGCTTCCGAAGAAGGACCCGGCGGTCGTCTCCCGCTAGGAGCGTCCGCCGGGTGCCCGGCGGAATTGGATGGGGCCCCGGGCCGCGACTTACCCTGTGACGTCGAGCGAGGTCCGGGCCGCCCCCGCGCCGAGGCCACCCCACAGCCGATCCGACGGATCCGGAAGGTACGACCAGATGACCAGCAGCAGTACGGCGACCGCGGCCGAGGCAGGCCCCGGCCGGCACGTCCCGGACGGGGGAACGGGCTCCCGGGACGCCTCGCGGGCCACCCGGTCGGCCCGCTACGACTGGCTGTGGGCCGCCCTGCTGACCCTCGCCGTCGCCGCCGTCGGCATCGGCCGCGCCCAGCCCTGGCGGGACGAGCTCGCCAGCTGGAACGCCGCCTCGCGCAGCACCGGCGAGCTCGTCGACATGCTGGGCCACGTCGACGCGGTCTCCGGCCTCTACTACCTCCTGCTGCACGGCTGGGTCTCCGTCTTCGGGGACTCCACCGCCATGCTCCGGCTCCCGTCGGCGCTCGCCATGGCCGGCGCCGCCGCCTTCGCCGTCCTGACGGCCCGTACGCTCTTCGACCGCCGGACGGCGGTCTTCACCGGGCTGCTCTTCGCCTTCGTGCCCGCCGTGTCCCGGTACGGCCAGGAGGCGCGGTCGTACGCCTTCGTCGTGCTCGCCGTCAGCGCCGCGACCTGGCTGCTGCTGCGGGCGCTGGAGCGGCCGGTCCTGCGGCGCTGGGCCCCGTACGCCCTCGCCGTGGCGGCGGCCGGGCTGTTCCACGTCGTGTCCCTGCTCTTCCTGCTGCCGCACGGCCTGATCGTGCTGCTGCGCTGGTGGCGGGACCGGCGCGGGCGCACCGTCGCCGCCTTCGCGGTCACGGTGGCCGTCGCGCTGCTCCCCGTGGTCCCGCTGGTGCTGCTGGGGCAGCGCCAGGTCGGCCGCCAGATCAGCTGGATCAAGACCCCGCACCTGCGGAGCGTCGCCGACCTCTGGAGCAACCTCTTCGGCTCCCCGACGATCGGCCTCGCCCTCGCCGCGCTGGTGCTGCTCCCGCTCGCCTGGAGCCGGGGCCGGCGGCCCGCCGTGGAGCTCCTGCTGACCGGCGCGGCCCCGATCGGGGCGGCCTGGGTGGTCTCGCAGGGCAGCACCTCGTACTTCATGGACCGCTACCTGCTCTTCACCCTGCCCGCCTGGGTGGTGCTCGCGGCCGCCGCCCTGGCCGCGCTGCGGCCGCTGCGGGCCGGGGCGCTCGTGCTGGCCGCGCTGGTCCTCCTCGGCCTTCCCGACCAGCGGCAGATGCGGACGGAGTGGGCCAGGGTCGGCCTCGACGGCCAGGCCGCGGCGCAGGTCATCAGCAAGGGCTACCGGCCCGGGGACGGGTTCGTGCCCGTGCGCGGCGCGGACCGGGTGTTCATGATCGACTTCCAGGTGGAGTACTTCCTGCCGGACCGCGTCCAGCTCAGGGACGTCTTCGCGGAGCGCTCGGCGCTGGAGAGCGACGACCTGTTCCCGCAGGAGTGCGCCCGGCCCGCGCAGTGCCTCCGTGCCACCCCGCGGGTGTGGGTGGTGACCTGGAGCGGTACGAAGGATCCGTACCACAAGCTCCCGAAGGAGCAGGCCGACGCGCTGCGCAGCCACTACCGGGTGGTCGAGAGCAAGACGGTGCGCGGCCTGAGCGTCACCCTGCTGGAGCGCGCCGCCTAGCGGCCGCGGCTACGGCTACGGCCCGCACACCACCTGGTCGCCGGTGACGGCCTGGGCCCCGCCGCCCTGGTAGGGGTCCTCGGCCCGCACCGGCACCACCTTGCGGTACTCCGAGCCGGCCGTCACCAGCACCGTGCGGCCCTGCCCGGCGACCGCGCGCAGCTCGCTGCCCGGCAGCGCGGCCGCCACCGTGCGCGCGGAGCGGTCCCAGCGCGGGTCGTACGCGATCACCGTGCGCCGGACGTCGCGGCTGGCGGCGTTGCCCGGGGCGCGAGTGGTGTCGAAGCCGGTGGCGCGCAGGGCCTCGTCCACCCGGCCGCCGAGCCCGTCGATCCGGGTCCCGTTCTCCACCTGGACCCGGATCTGCTGCGGCGGCACGTCCACCGGCACGGCGGCGGGCCGCTGCCGCCCGCCGGTGCCCCCGCCGGGCCTGGGCGGGGCGAGCGGGCGGTCCTGGCGGAGCGACTCGAAGAGCCGGGCGGCCTTCGGACCGTCCCACTTCACCGTCGAGCCGATGCCCTTGACCGGGTACGAGGCGTCCCCGACCGGCACCGAGGCGAACTCGGACGAGGAGGGCGTGAAGTCGCGCATGGCCTGCCCCAGCGCCAGCATCTGCTCCGAGCCGAAGTCGCGGTCGGCCCGCACCGACCCCAGCAGGGTGGAGCTGACCTCCTTGAACTTCACCGGGTTGAGCAGCACCCCGCCCCCGGTGGCCTGTTTGACGAGGGCGGCCACGAACCGCTGCTGGCGCTGCATGCGGCCCAGGTCGGAGGCCCCGTCGACATGGCGGGAGCGCACGTACTGCAGGGCCTGGCCGCCGCTGAGCCGGTGCGTGCCGGGCAGCAGGTCCAGGCCGGTGTTCTGGTCGTGCAGGGCCTTGACGGTGCAGATCTCCACCCCGCCCATCGCGTCGACGGTCTTCATGAAGCTGCTGAAGTCGACCTCCAGGTAGTGGTCGATCTTGACCCGGGTCATGTTCTCCACGGTGCGCACGGTCAGGTTCGGCCCGCCCTCGGCGTAGGCCGCGTTGAGCTTCACGGGGTGGGGCCGGTGCGGTCTGCCGGTCACCGGGTCGCGGTGCGCGGGCAGCTCGGCGTAGCTGTCGCGGGGCAGGCTGACCACGCTGGCCCGCTCCCGGTCGGCGGAGAGGTGCACCAGCATGATCGTGTCGGTGCAGTGGCAGGGGGCGCCGCCGAGCCGGTACTCGCGCTTCTCCTCCGGGCTGATCCTGTCCCGGCCGTCGGTGCCGACGAGCAGGAAGTTCAGCCCGTGCCCGGCCTGCGGGCGGTTCTTCATGTCCTTGAAGGGGTCGACCCGTTCGATCCCGGTGTCCAGGCCGGTCATCACCGCGTGCCCGACGGCTCCGGACCCCAGCACCACCACAGACAGTCCGGCCGCGATCCGTACCCCCCACCGGGGCCGGCCGTCCCGGCGCCGGCCCTGACGGCCGCCGCCGCGCGCACGCTGCGGCTGGGAGGGCCTGGCGGGTGGGGTGGGACGGTGCGGCTGGGGCACGGTGGACACCTCCGCGGGGACAGCACGGGGACGGAGCCGGCGGTTCGCTCACGGTGCTGACCGGCCGGCACATCGGGCAGATTCGTCAGAACAGTAGGCCCATACGATCAGCCGCTGTCCGTACCGCTCGTCCGCCGCGCACCCGTTTCCCCCGTACGCGGTAACGTGACACCGATACCCGACCGTGAAGGACGACATGCCCGCCCAGCAGCCCGCAGTCTCGGTGATCATGCCGGTGCTCAACGAGGAGCGCCACCTGCGTGACTCCGTCCGGCACATCCTCGGACAGGAGTACGCAGGCGAGATGGAGGTGGTGATCGCGCTCGGGCCGTCCACGGACCGCACCGACGAGATCGCCGCCGAGCTCGTACGCGAAGACCCCCGCGTACACACCGTCCCGAACCCCACCGGACGGACCCCCGCCGCCCTCAACGCCGCGATCAAGGCCTCCCGCCACCCGATCGTCGTCCGCGTCGACGGCCACGGCATGCTCTCCCCGAACTACATCGCCACCGCCGTCCGCCTCCTGGAGGAGACCGGCGCGCAGAACGTCGGCGGCATCATGCACGCCGAGGGCGAGAACGCCTGGGAGGAAGCCGTCGCCGCCGCGATGACCTCGAAGATCGGCGTCGGCAACGCGGCCTTCCACACCGGCGGCCAGGCCGGCCCGGCCGAGACCGTCTACCTCGGCGTCTTCCGCCGCGAGGCCCTCGAACAGCAGGGCGGGTACAACGAGGAGTTCATCCGCGCCCAGGACTGGGAGCTGAACTTCCGCATCCGCGAGGCGGGCGGGCTCATCTGGTTCTCGCCCGAGCTGAAGGTCCAGTACCGCCCGCGGCCCTCCGTACGGGCCCTGGCCAAGCAGTACAAGGACTACGGCCGCTGGCGCCACGTCGTGGCCCGCTACCACTCGGGCTCCATCAACCTGCGCTACCTGGCCCCGCCGACCGCCGTCTGCGCGATCGCGGCCGGTGTCGTGGCGGGCGCGGCCGTCACCCCGTGGGCCTTCGCCGTCCCGGCCGGCTACCTCGCGGCGATCACCGCCGGCTCCGTCCCGGCGGGCAAGGGGCTGTCGCTGAAGGCCCGGGCGCAGATCCCCGTCGCCCTCGCCACCATGCACATGTGCTGGGGCTTCGGCTTCCTCACCAGCCCGCGCTCGCTGGCCCGCAAGGTCATCGCGAGCCGCCGCCCCTCGGTCCCGGGCCGGGACCCCTCGCAGGTCTGACACCGCCCGTCCGGACCCCGGACACGGCGCAAGGGGTGGCCCGGTCCTTCGCGGACCGGGCCACCCCTTCGCGTTCATGCGGGCCGGCTCACCAGCGGTACGGCTTGTAGACCTCCATGCAGGCCCCGGTGTCCGAACCGTTGAGGGCGTCCGCCGAGTCCGGCACGGAACCGGCCTCCGGCGGCGCCTGCTGCGGGTAGACGGCGCCGTCGCGCCAGTCGGCACCCACGACCAGGGTGATCCGGGAGACGTCCGCCGACTGCTGCACCGCGGTGCCCGGGATGCCCATGGCCGCCGCCACGCTCTGCGCCTCGTCGGCCAGGTCGGGGGTCGGGTAGCGCACGACGGTGGTCTTCTCCGGGGTCAGCGCGCTGTCCGCGCGGGCCCCCGTGAAGCCCTTGGAGACCAGGGCCTCCGCCACCACGTTGGCCCGCCGGGGCGCCAGCGGCATCTTCTCCACGGCGGTGCCGTTGACCACGTTGACCTGGATCTTGTCCGGGGCCGTCACCGGATCCTTCGACGGCTCCTGGCCCGGCTGCGCCGACTGGCCCGGCTGCGCGGGCTGCGAGGCGCCCGGGGCGGGGGCGGACGCGGAGGGTGAGGCCTGTGCGGAGGGGCTCTGCGGGGCCGTCGGAGTGCCGTTCTTGTCGAAGGCCACGTCCTTGCGGAGCATCGCCCACAGCTTGTCGGCGTCCGTCGGGTTCACGATGAGCCGGTCCCGGTCCGAGGGGTCCTGGAAGGTCGGCATCGTCGTCATCGTGATGCGGTTGGTCGGCACGTCCTTGAGCTGCATGGCCAGGTTGTAGAGCTTCTTGACCGAGCCGATCTCCTCGGAGACCTCCAGCGCCTTGGTGCCGGCCTCGGCCAGCGCCGTGATCCGGCCGACGTCGGTGAAGGCGTTCTGGCCCTTGAGCTCGCGCATCATCGAGTTCATGTACATGTGCTGGGCCTGCGCCCGGCCCAGGTCGCTGCTGAACGCGTGCCGGGTGCGCAGCCACTGGAGGGCCTGCTCGCCCTTGACCCGGGTCGTGCCCTTCTGGAGCTTGAGGCCGGAGCCGCCGCCGGAGGTGGCCAGCGGCCGGTCCCAGACGTTGTCCTTGACGCAGACCGGGACACCGCCGACCGCGTCGGCCATCTGCACCACACCGGAGAAGTCGATCATCATCCAGTGGTCGATGTAGACGTTGGTCAGGTTCTCCCACGTGGCCAGCGTGCAGCCGGGGCCGCCGCGGCCGAGCGACTCGTTGATCATCGCCCGGGTCTTCTTGAACTTCTCGCCGGTCTTCGGGTCCGTGCACTCGGGTATCTCGACCCGGGTGTCGCGCGGGACGCTCACCACGGAGGCGTTCTCCCGGTCGGCCGACACGTGCAGCAGCATCTGCACGTCCGCGAGCGGGGGGTTCCCCACGGTGTCGCGGCTGCCGCCGAGTTCGACGTTCTCGGGCTTGTTGCGGCTGTCCGAGCCGATCAGCAGGATGTTCAGCGGCCGCTGGCCCTTGGCGTTGGCGTGGGTCTTCTCCACGCCGCTCTCTCCGCTCAGGCGCTGCCCGCTGCGGATGTTGCCGTCGAGATGACGGTAGTAGAGGTACCCGGCCGCCGAGGTCCCCAGGATCAGGAACGCCATGACGGACGCCACCCAGAACAGCACCCGGCGGCGCCGCCGCCGGACCGGGAGCCCACCTTCCGGGGGCTGGGTCGTACCCGAGCCCTTCCGGGGCGGGGGCACCGAGGCGGCGGCTTCCCCGTCGCCGTCGGATATGCCGTCGGCGGCCTGGTCGGGCGCCCCCTCCCCCCGCACGCTGCTGTGCTTCACACGTCCCCCCTCAAGATCACTACTGGTCGGTATTGTGCCGGTCCTACCGGCTACCGCCCGTCATGCGCCGGTCGGTCGAAAAGATTCGGTGGTGCTGGTGCCGTGCTGTGCCTAACAGCCGTCCGCCCACGTGGTGCGGACCGCTCACTTCGCGCAGACCGCCTTGTCCGCCTCGACCCGCTGGAGCCCCTCGGGCGCCTGCTGCGGAGTCTCCGGAGCGCCGAGCGGCGTCCCGGGCTCCTTGAAGTCGGAGCCCAGCGTCAGCTTCATCGGCGTCCTCGGACCCGCGTCCACGGAACCCACCTTCAGGGCGGCGCCCGACAGCCCCATCATGTCCGCCAGCGCCCGGGCCTGGTCGGCCTGGTTCGGGGCGAACTCCAGCTGGGTGGCGCCCAGCCGGGTGGAGGCGTTGCCGTGGTTGCTGGCCTTGTGGACGCCCTTGCTGTTCTGTAGCCAGGTCAGGGTAGTGGAGGCCGATCCCGGGGGCCCGCCGCCGTTGTACACGTCCACCCGGACGTCCCCGGCGGGCGCGCGGTTGCCCTGGAGCATCGCGTCCTGCCGGCTCTTGGCGTCGGCGTCGGCCGCTTCCTTCGCCGCCGCCTCCTTCTTCTCGACCTCGGTGAGCGAGACGTCCCCGCGGATCATCTGGAGCAGCGGCTCGGCCTGCGCCGAGTTGAGGACCACGGTCGACTTGCGGTTCGCCGGCTCGTTCGGATTGTCGAGCACCGGGAGCGTGGTGAAGGTGACGTTCTTGAGGTTCATGTCCTTCAACTCACCGGCGAGATCGGTGAGCTTGCCGATCGACCCCAGGCCCTGGTCCACCGTCAGCGACTTGGTGGCCGCCTCCGCCAGCGACACGAACTTCTTCGGACTGGTCAGCGTCTCCTTGGACTTCATCTCCCGCATCATCGAACCCAGGAACTGCTGCTGGGTCTTGATCCGGTCCAGGTCGCTCTCGTTGCCGAACGCGTGCCGCGTCCGTACGAAGGCCAGCGCCTGCTCGCCCTGGAGGCGGTGCTCGCCCGCCTTCAGGTTCAGCTTGGAATCGCGGTCGTTGACGTCCTTCTCCACACAGACGGGCACCCCGCCCACCGCCGTGCTCAGGTTCTTCACCGCGTTGAAGTCGACCATCATGAAGTTGTCGACCTCAAGGCCGGTCAGCTGTTTGACCGTGCGCATGGTGCAGCCCGGGTCGCGCCCTTCCTGGCCCAGACTGTTGTTGAAGCGGGTGCCCTTGGTGCCGGGGATGTCCTTCACCGAACCGTTCGACTGCTTCGTCGGGCAGGCCGGGATGTCGGTGATCAGGTCGCGCGGGATGGACAGCGCGGTCGCGTTGGTGCGGTCCTTGGACACGTGGAAGAGGATCGTGGTGTCGGCGTGGCCGACGCTCTCCGCGTCCCCGTAGCCCTCGTTGCCCTTGCCGCTGCGCTTGTCGGTGCCGATCACCAGGATGTTGATCGGCTGGTCCTTCTTGAAGCCGCCGCCCGCTCCGCCGGTGTCGATGACCTTCAGGTTGCCGTTCAGGTGCTCGTAGTAGAGGTACGAGCCCAGCCCGCCGGCGATCAGCAGCAGCGCCAGCGTCCCGCCCGTCGCCACCAGGACCTTGCGGCGCCGGGGCGGACCACCGCCCTTGCGGGGGCGGCCGCCCCGCCGCCCGCCGGGCGGGCCTTCGCCGCGGCGGGGCTTGGGGACGGCCGGGGAGGGTGCGGTCGGCGCGGAGGGTGCCGTGACGGTCCTGCGGGATCTGCGGGGTGCGGCGACGGTGTGCTGCTGCGCAGCGGAATGCCCCAGTCGCAGTTCGTAGTTGCCGGTGCGGGGATTGAGCACCCACTGGTCGGCGGGGTCGATCTCGTCCGCCCGCCCACGGCTTTGCGCATCCACGGTTGCTCGAATCCTCCGTCGGTGCTTCGCGACGCGCCTCCCCCCAGGCACGCGGTCAACGATCCGGCTGCAGGTGCACGGCCTCTTTCACGGCCGGTGCACCGGATCGCTCACCTTATCCGGCCAGGTCAGCCCCAAACCATGCTGGTGACAAAATCCACTCCCTCTATAACGGGCCAAAGCGCCCATCGGGCTCGGTTGGGCCCCGGGCTTTTGGATTGCTTTACCGGCAGTCGGCCGCAGCCGCCGTGGTTCCCGTGAAAGTCGGCACCGGAGTGGCCGGTACGGGGCTTCCGCTTTTCCTCGGCGCGGGCTCCTGCGAGGACGTCGCCGGGCCGGTCGCCGTGGCCGGTCCGGCACCATCCCGGACCGGCTCCGAGGGGCTCGGACGGGCCTCCGGATCGGGCACGGGATCGGGCACCGGATCGGGTTCCGGAGAGGTGATCGTCAGCGGCCGGTCCATGCGCAGCTGCTGGAACAGCCGGGCCGCGTCGGGCTCCACGAGCTCGTCCCGGTTGGGATCCGCCGCGTACGGGCGACGCGGCACGGTCAGGAACTTGACCTGCTCGGTCGGTATGTCCCGTACGCCCCGTACGAGTTCATACAGGTCGCGCAGCGACGCCAGCCCCGGATCGGTGGTCACCGAGGAGGTGGCCGCGTCCAGCAGCGGATACAGCCGCGCCGGGTTCAGCAGCACCCCGTTGCTCTTCACCTTCTCCACCAGCGAGCCGAGGAACTGCTGCTGGCGCTCCATCCGTTCGGTGTCGCTGCCGTCGCCCAGACCGTAACGGGCCCGGACGAACCCGAGCGCCTGCTCACCCTGGAGCAGCTGGCGCCCCGCCGGGAGCCTGAGGTGAGCCTCCTCGTCCACCACCGGCCGCTTCAGGCACACCTCCACCCCGCCGACCGCGTCGACCATCTTCTTGAACCCGCCGAAGTCCACCACCATGTGGTGGTCGATGCGGATCCCGGTCAGCCGTTCGACCGTACGGATCGTGCAGGCGGCCCCGCCCCACTGGAAGGCCCAGTTGAACTGCGCGAACCGCTCACCGGTCCGGGTGCCGTCCGGCTTCAGGCAGCTCGGGACCTCCGCCATCAGGTCCCGGGGTATCGACACGGCCGTGGCGCTCCCGCGGTCCGCGGGCAGGTGCAGCAGGATCGTGGTGTCCGAGCGCTGGGTGCCCTCGTCCTGCCCGTAGCGCGAGTTGGCCGTGCCCGACCGGGAGTCCGAGCCGATCAGCAGGATGTTCTGGGCGCCTGCCCCGAAGTGCGCCGGGCGCTCGCGGTCGTAGCGCCGCAGCTCGGCCTCGGCGGAGCTGTCCTCGGTGATGTTCCCGTCGAGCTTGGCGTACAGCCACCAGCCGGCCGCCGCCCCCGCCAGCACCAGCAGGACGAGCCCCAGCCCGATCCAGCGCAGCAGCCGGCGCCGGCGGCCGCGCGGAGGCCTCCCACTGCCTCCGGCCACCCCGGCCCCGAACGGTATGCCCGCGCTGCCCGTCACTCGCGCTCCGTCCCCTCGCCCTGCCGGCAACCAGCCGTACGGGTGAGTACGGCCTCCAGCCGATCCTGCCCCCGGGTGACGTCGCGGGCCCGGGGGCAGGGGCCCGGCAAGGGCCATGTGGGTGACAAATCGCGGCGGAGCCGCCGCCCGGACGGGGTGCGGTCGGACCTTGGACGGGGGCGGTCAGACCTTGAGGGTGACGCGCTCGCTCTCGACGCGCTGCGCCAGCGCCTCCGGCGACAGCGCGTCCAGGTTGCGGCACAGCACCACGGAGCCGCCCGTGGCCAGCGCCCCGTACAGCCCGGCCGACAGCCCCTCCCAGCTGTCGTAGCCGAGGCCCGACAGCACCCGGGAGCCCTCGCCGGCGCCCCGGCCGGCCGCGTCCGCGCGCGCCCGCTCGACCAGGTCCGCGTACGAGAGCTCCTCGCCGCCCACCACCAGGCCGGGGCCGTCGGCGTCGACCGGCGCGAAGGGCGCGAACCGGTCACCCTGGCCCGGCACCTCCACCGCGTAGTCCGCGAACCCGGCCGGCGGCTGCGGGAACCGCCCGCCCAGCGGACGCAGCGCGAGCGCGACCCGCTCGCCGGAGCAGGCGCGGGCCTCCTCCAGGGTGTCGGGCCCGCTCACCACCAGGTCGGCACCGGCGGGATCCCCGCCCACCTCGGCAACCACCCCGACGGAGGCACAGGCGAGCAGCCACACGGCGCTCTGCCAGTGCGCCGGAAGCAGCAGCGCGAGCCGGTCGCCCGGCTCGGCGCCCAGGTCGCCCTGGAGCAGGTTGGCGGTCTTGGCCACCCAATTGGCGAAGGTGGCGACGGACAATTCGACGCGCTCGCCCGTGGCGTCGTCGTAGAAGGTCACGAGCGGGCGGCCCGGATCGGCGGCGAGCGCGGATCGCAGCAGGTCGGCAGGGGTGCGGTCAGTGGCGTTCACCCGGCCCAGCGTACGCGGGCCCGTCCCTCGTACGGAGGGTGGCGGCTCCCCCGTACGGGGGTGGGCGGCCGCACTGATCGTCGGACGGATCGTCAGTTCTCCGATGGCGCTTCGTGGTGGCTGTGCCCAGCATCGCTTGCATGCGCGGATTCCTTGCTTCCTCCATCGGCGTCGCGACGGCTGCCGCACTGGCCCTGCCGCTCGCGCTATCCACTCCTGCCCTGGCCGAGTCGATCCCGGCGGACCCCGCCGGCTCCACCCAGTCGCTGCCGCTCGTCCCCCTGGCGCCCTCGGGCTCCCGAATCCCCGGCGTGCCCGGCATGAGCGCCGCACCGGACCCGGCCGAGACCCGGGGCCTGGCGGCGCGCGAGGTCAAGACGTTCTCGCTGGTCGGCGTCGTCTGGGACGACGAGAGCACGCCGCTCGTCGGCCGGGTCCAGGTCCGTACCCGCGCGGTCGGCACGCGGCAGTGGTCGGACTGGCAGGACATCGAGACCCACAACGGCGAACACGCCGCCGACCCCGACGCGACGGAACGCGGCACCGGCCGCGTCCGCGGCAGCACCGCCCCGCTGTGGGTCGGCGCCTCCGACGGCGTGGAGGTCCGCGTCCAGGCGGAGACCGCCGGCACCCGGGCGGCGTCGCGACTGCCGTCGGGCATGCGGATCGAACTCGTCGACCCGGGGGCGGAGGCGCCCGTGGCGGTCCTGGACGGCAAGAACGGCGCGGGCGGCACCACGACCCGCCCGGCGCAGCGCCCCTCGGACGACGACAAGGGCGACACGGCGCTGCAGACCGGCATGACCATGGAGATGGCGGAGGCCTCCTCCGCCAACCTCCCGCACGCCCCGCTCGGCGCACTGGAGATCCCGGCGCTGAACAAGGCGGACTCCACGGCCGACGCCGCCTTCGCGAGCGACGGCGAGCTCGAAGCGGCCGCCCGGCCGTACATCGGCCCCCGCCCGAAGATCGTGACGCGGCGCGGCTGGGGCGCGGACGAGTCCCTGCGCGAGACGGGCTTCGTCTACACCGGCACCGTCAAGGCGGCGTTCGTCCACCACACCGCCTCCGGCAACAACTACGCCTGCAAGGACGCCCCGGCGGTGCTGCGGAGCCTGTACCGCTACCACGTGGTGAGCAGCGGCTGGCGGGACTTCGGCTACAACTTCGCCGTCGACAAGTGCGGAACGGTCTACGAGGGCCGGGCGGGCGGAGTCGCGAAGCCGGTGCTCGGCGCGCACACCATGGGCTTCAACGCGGACAGCATGGGCGTCGCGGTGATCGGCAGCTACTCCAAGACCGAGCCACCGGCGCCGGCGGTGGAGGCGGTGGCGCGCCTCACGGCCTGGAAGCTGGGCCTCTTCGGGGCGGACCCGCGGGCGAAGACCACCCTGAAGTCGGGCGGCGGCAACCGCTACCCGAAGGGCAGCAAGGTGAAGCTGAACGTCATCTCGGGCCACCGCGACGGCTTCGCCACCGAATGCCCGGGCCGCCTCCTCTACAACCAGCTCCCGCCGACCCGCACGTCGTCGGCGAAGCTCCAGGGGCGGTAAGGGTCGCGGTACGGGGCTTGCGGCGCGGGCGCGCCATCTCCCCCTCGAGGGGTGGGGGCGGGCCGGTGGTTGCCCACCCGCCCCCGTCCGCGGGCCCGGGGAGCGGTAGCCCCTTGGGCGGTCTCGCAGCTGGTTTGGGGGTTTCCCGTCAGTCCCATCGTCCTTCCGGTTCGTGCCGGCCCGTCAAGGGCGCTCCTTCGTCGCGTCGCTTCGCGATCGCCTTCGGCGACCCTTGACAGGCCGTCCCGCCCCGGAAAGACAAGGACTGCCGGGAAACCCCCAAAAGAACGGCACGGTCCAAGGGCAAGGGACGGGTTCGTCAGGGATGTGCGAGGGGCCGGGGCCCGGCGGGCCGGCCCCCGGCCCGCCGGCCAGGGGCGGGTGGGCAAACAGCGCCCCGCCCCCACCCCTCGAGGGGGAGATGGCCGGCCCCAGCCGCGCGGCACCGGCCCCCGCCCCCGCCGGGCTACGCTCGACGCATGGCCGGCCGGTTCACCCCCTCCACCCGTACCACCGTCCGCGGTGGTCAGACCGCCGTGCCCGCCGGCCAGGGGCGGCCCGCAGGCGGGGGCGGGAAGACCCGCAGCTGGGACCCCGGAGCACCCGTGGACCTCGGGCTGGTGCTCGGCCCGCTGCGGCGGGGGCCCGGGGATCCGACCTTCCGTACCACCCCCGACGGTTCCGTCTGGCGTGCCACCCGTACTCCCGGCGGCCCCGCCACGCTCCGCGTCGCCGCGACCGCCGACGGGGTGGACGCCGAGGCGTGGGGGCCGGGCCGGGACTGGCTGCTGGAGAACCTGCCCGCGCTGCTCGGGGCCGCCGACGATCCGGCCGCCTTCGTACCCCGGCACCGGCTGGTGCACGCCAGCCACCGCCGCCGTCCGGGGTTGCGGCTGACCCGCACGGGGCTGGTGCTGGAGTCGCTGGTCCCGACCGTGCTGGAGCAGAAGGTCACCGCCGACGAGGCCTACCGCGCCTGGCGCCTGCTGGTCCGCCAGTACGGGGAGCCCGCGCCCGGGCCGATGGGCGGGGAGCTGTACGTGATGCCCGCCGCCCGGGACTGGGCGCTGATCCCCTCCTGGGACTGGCACCGCGCCGGGGTGGACATGAAGCGCTCGGGCACCATCGTGCGCGCCGCCCGGGTGGCCGCCCGCCTGGAGGAGGCGGCCGTGATGGAGCTCGGGGCGGCCGCGGCGCGGCTGGAGGCGGTGCCGGGCATCGGCCCGTGGACGTCCGCCGAGACCCTCCAGCGCAGCAACGGCGCTCCCGACGCCGTGACCACCGGCGACCTGCACCTGCCCGGCATCATCGGCTACGCCCTCGCGGGTGAGCGGGACGCCGACGACGCCCGGATGCTGGAGCTGCTGGCCCCGTACGAGGGGCAGCGCCACCGCGCGGCCCGGCTCGTGCTGCTGGCGGGCCGTACCCCGCCCCGCCGCACGCCCCGGATGCCGCGCGGCGACATCGGCAAGCTGTAGACGGCTACCGCACCTCGATGAAGGCCTCCGCCGCCCTGGCCGGCCGTTCGGCGGCGGGTGCCGCCGGGTGGCCGACCGCGACGGCCCCCATCGGGTCCCAGCCGTCGGGCAGCGCGAGCACCTTGCGCACCACGTCCCGGCAGAACATCGTCGAGGACACCCAGGCCGAGCCGAGCCGCTCTCCGGCCAGCGCGACCAGGAAGTTCTGCACGCCCGCGCCCATGGCGACGACGAACATCTCCCGTTCGGCCGCGTCCCGCCGGGCGTGCCCGTAGTCGTGCGCGCCGTCCGTCACCATGCACGGCACGACGAGGTAGGGGGCGTTGCGCAGGACGTCTCCGCGCCGCACCCGCTTGGCGATGGACTCCTCGGACTTGCCGTCGCGCCGCAGGTCGTCGATCCAGGCGTCCCGCATCGCGTCGAGCAGTTCCAGGCGTGCGGCGGCCGACTCCAGCAGGACGAACCGCCACGGCGTGGTGTGGTGCGGCGCCGGGGCGGTGACCGCCGCGGCCACGGCGCGGCGTACGGCGCCCGGGTCGACGGGGTCGTCGGTGAAGGCCCGTACGGTGCGGCGCTGGGTGACGGCTTCCCGTACGGCTTCGGAGGTGCCCAGGCGGAACATGTCGTCGGCGGGCGCGCGGACCAGGTCGGCCGCCGAGGAGCCCTCGCCGAGTACGTGTCCGAGCCCGCGTACGACGGCCACGGGCAGTCCGGCGGCCTTGCCCTTGACCAGGTCGCCGGCGGCGGCGAGCTCGTCGGCGGTGGCCACTATCGTCGCGCTGAGCGGGTTGCCGTGGGCGTCGGTGCCGCCGCGCAGGTCGTCCAGTACGCGCACCCCGGCGGAGCCGATGGCGACGTCGGTCAGCCCGGAGCGCCAGGGCCGGCCGAAGGTGTCGGTGACGATGACGCCGACGTCGACGCCGAGCGAGGCACGCAGTGCGGCGCGGATCGCGGCGGCCGAGGCGTCGGGGTCCTCGGGCAGCAGCAGGACGGTGCCGGGTTCGGTGTTGGAGGCGTCGACGCCGGCCGCCGCCATGACCAGTCCCCGCCGGTTCTCGACGATGCGCAGCGGGCCGCGGCGCGCGACGACCCGTACGGTCTCGGCGTCTATGGCGTCCTCGCGGGATTCGGCGCGGACGATCCGCCCCTCGGCCTTGGAGACGATCTTCGAGGTGACGAGCAGGACGTCCCCGTCGCGCAGGCCGGGTTCCGCGTCGGTGATGAGGCGGGCCAGGTCGTCGCCGGGCCGGACCTCCGGGATGCCGGGGACGGCCCGCACCTCGTAGGAGGGGACGGTCACCGGGCGGCCTCCGCGAGTTCCAGTGCGGCGCGGGCCATGGCTGCGGTGGCGGCGGTGTCGGTCATCATCAGCGGGACGGCCCGGCAGGGGATGCCGGCGGCTTCGACCTCGGTGACGGCGTCGGTGTCGGAGGTGTCGACGAGCCAGCCGTCGAGGAGGCCGGAGCCGTAGTGCCGGGCGACGGCGGCTGCGGTGGATTCGACGCCGACGGCGGCGAGGACCTTGTCGGCCATGCCCCGTACGGGTGCTCCGCCGACGATGGGGGAGAGGCCGACGACGGGTGCCGGGGAGGCGGCGAGCGCCTCGCGGATGCCGGGGACGGCCAGGATGGTGCCGATGGAGACGACGGGGTTGGAGGGCGGGAAGAGGATGACGTCGGCGCCTGCGATGGCGTCGAGGACGCCGGGGGCGGGCTTGGCCTGTTCGGCGCCGACGGGTACGACGGCTTCGGCGTCGAGGGAGGCGCGGAGCTTGACCCAGTACTCCTGGAAGTGGATGACGCGGCGCTCGCCGGTCTCCGGGTCGGTGACCGCGACGTGGGTCTCGACGCGGTCGTCGGACATGGGGAGCAGCCGGACGCCGGGCTGCCAGCGGTCGCAGAGGGCTTCGGTGACGGCGCTGAGCGGGTAGCCGGCGCCGATCATCTGGGTGCGGACGATGTGGGTGGCGAAGTCGCGGTCGCCGAGGCCGAACCAGGAGGGTCCGACCCCGTACGCCGCGAGTTCTTCCTTGACGGTGAAGGACTCGTCGGTGCGGCCCCAGCCCTGGTCCTCGTTGATGCCACCGCCGAGGGTGTACATCACCGTGTCCAGATCGGGGCACACCTTCAGCCCGAACAGGTGAATGTCGTCACCGGTGTTGCCGATGACCGTGATGTCCGCGTCGGGGACCGCCGACTTGAGTCCGCGGAGGAAACGGGCGCCGCCGATGCCGCCGGCCAGAACAACAATGCGCATGCACCGCAGTCTGTCAGGCGGGTACGCGTTCCTCGCGGGCCGGGGAGCAGCTGTGCATCGGCATCTCGGTCAGGCCGGGGAAGTAGACGTGCAGGCTGACCGCTCCGTCGAGGGTGTCGTTGACGACCTCGTGGGCGTAGCCGGGGGCGAAGACGCGCTGGGAGCCGGGGCGGTGGCTGAGCCGGCCGCGGGCGGTGTGCTCGGTGAGCTCGCCGTCGAGGACGGTCAGGATGCCGGAGGAGCTGCCGTGGTCGTGCAGGCCGCTGCCCTGGCCGGGGACCCAGCTGAGCAGCCAGACCTCGTAGCCGGGGCCGGTGCGCAGGCGGTGGTACCAGCGGGTGGTGGCGTCGTACTGGACGAGGTGTTCCCAGCTCGCCCGGTCCTCGGCGATGGAACGGGCGAGGCCGGCGAACTCGGCGACGGTGACCGGGTGTTCGCGGGCGGGCTGGAGGAGGTGCTGGACGGCGAGGATGTCGCCGGCGATCTGGAGGTCGCTCTCGACGGTGGCGGCGGCCGGGGCGGCCGGGGTGGTCGCGGCGGAGGCGTTGGGGGCGCTGTTCATCGTGGGGGTGTCCTCGACGGGTGTCAGTCGTGCGGGGCGGTTGCTGTGGAGGAGTGGCCGGAGCTCAGCGGAGCCTGGGGCTCCGGGGGCATCAACAGCTGCAACAGCAACAGCGAACCTGGGCAGCGCACAGGAACCCACGAATGGGGGTCCGGGTGGCGGCTGCGGGCGCTGACATGAAGACAAGGAGACCGGGCGGAGGGCCGGACTGTCAACCCAATGTCCGGTTTGAGGGAAAAGTTTCACCTCATCCGGTTACTGTGCGCGGAGAAAGGTTTGTGCACTCGCCGCCAGGGGATGTGCCGCTCCAAGCCCGCGGGAACCGACCTCAAACCCGTCGGCGTCACTCGTGATCGGAATGTGATCTCGGCTGCATCTTCGGCCGAATCGCAACCCCTCCTCAGGGTGACGCGTCGACCTCGAACGAGGGCGGCAGTCGCGAACGGCCTGTGGCTTGTGTCACGATTTTTGGCGATATGAACACTTTCTGTATACGCTTGGTTCCGCAGAGTGAATAAGGGCCCCAATAGCAGATCTCGGCTTGACTGCACAGGAGCCACACACTTGTAATTTCACTCGTGTCGTTGCTCGGCGATCAGTAACGGCAACATCACGGGGACGCACAGACAGAGCGAGGGGCGCACATGACCGAGCTGTTTCAGGAACTGCTGGTCGAAGAGGCGGACGAGGAGCTCGGTTGGCAGGAGCGCGCACTGTGCGCGCAGACCGACCCCGAATCCTTCTTTCCCGAGAAGGGCGGCTCCACCCGCGAAGCCAAGAAGGTCTGCCTCGCCTGCGAGGTCCGCTCCGAATGCCTTGAGTACGCCCTCGCCAACGACGAGCGATTCGGCATCTGGGGCGGTCTGTCCGAGCGCGAGCGGCGGCGGCTGAAAAAGGCCGCGGTCTGAGAGCGGCGGCGACCGGCGGTCCGAAACGGTCGCGGAGCACCACCAAGAGCAACGGAAACAACCACAGACCGAGCAAACGGTCCGCCTCCCGCACCTTCCCCGCAGGAGGCGGACCGTCGCGTTCCGGACCTTCTCCCGACGCGGCGTACCCTCCCCTTCCCAGCCGTTAGTGTGGGGCGCTGTCCAGCAGCCTCCGAGGGCACAACACCCCCGGATCCCCAGGCCGGAGGGCCCGTACCGCGATGTCCCCGCACAGCAGCTCGCAGGCCTCCCAGCAGGCGGCCGCCACCCCCGAGTTCCCCCGGCACGTCGTCACCGCGGTCCTCGTCGCCCACGACGGAGCCCGCTGGCTGCCCGAGACCCTCGCAGGACTCCTCGCCCAGGAACGCCCCGCGCAGAACCACGTCGCCGCCGACACCGGCAGCGCCGACGAATCCGCCCGCCTCCTCACCGAAGCCCTCGGCGACGACCGCGTCCTGCACCTCGCCCGCCGCACCGGATTCGGCGCCGCCGTCGACGAAGCCGCCCGCAGCGCCGGCACCCTCACCCCCGAGGAACTCCCCTACCTCAAGCGCCCCAGCGGCTGGGACCCCGTCAGCCGCACCTGGCGCGACGACGCCTACGACCTCCCCGACCTCCCCCACGGCGAACCCGTCCAGTGGCTCTGGCTGCTCCACGACGACAGCGCACCCGAACCCGACGCCCTCACCGAACTCCTGCGCGTCGCCGACGGCAACCCCGACGCCGCCGTCATCGGCCCCAAACTCCGCGGCTGGTACGACCGCAAGCAGCTCCTCGAAGCCGGCGTCACCATCGCCCGCAGCGGCCGCCGCTGGACCGGCCTCGACCGCCGCGAACAGGACCAGGGCCAGCACGACCAGGTCCGTCCCGTCCTCTCCGTCTCCACCGCCGGCATGCTCGTACGCCGCGACGTGTACGACGCCCTCGGCGGCTTCGACCGCCGCCTGCCCCTGATGCGCGACGACGTCGACCTCTGCTGGCGCGCCCACAGCGCCGGCCACACCGTCCTCGTCGCCCCCGACGCCGTCCTGCGGCACGCCGAAGCCGCCGCCCGCGAACGCCGCACCGTCGACTGCGCCGGCCGCTCCGCCGTCAGCCCCCACCGCGTCGACAAGGCCGGCGCCGTCCACACCATGCTGGCCAACACCCCCCGCCGCGCCCTGCCCTACGTACTGCCGCGCCTGGTCATCGGCACCCTGCTGCGCACCCTCGGCTACCTCGTCGGCAAAGCCCCCGGCCAGGCCGTCGACGAGCTCACCGGACTCCTCGCCACCCTGCTGCGCCCCGGCCGCGTCCTCACCGCCCGCAAGGCCCGCCGCCGCCCCGCCGTCCCCGCCGCCGAACTGCGCCCCCTCTTCCCCCCGCCCGGCGCCACCCTGCGGGCGAGCGCCGAACAGCTCGTCGCCCACCTCGGCTCCGGACGCGACAGCGACCCCGCCCCCGCCGGCCGGCACGGCGGAGCCCTCGAATCCGGCCCCGGCGACGACGCCGACCACCTCGACACCGGCCGGCCCGGCCGGCTCAAGCGGATCGCCCGCAACCCCTCACCCGTCCTCTTCGCGGGCCTCCTCCTCGTCTCCCTCGTCGCCTGCCGCGCCCTCATCGGCGGCGGCAGCCTCATGGGCGGCGCCCTGCTCCCCGCCCCCTCCGGCGGCCTCGGCCTCTGGCACGCCTACACCGGCCACTGGCAGCCCGTCGGCACCGGCACCACCGCCGGCGCACCCCCCTACCTGGCGGTCCTGGCCGGCCTGTCCGCACTCTTCCTCGGCTCCACCCAGGCCGCCCTGACCCTGCTGCTCGTCTGCTCGGTCCCGCTCGCCGGCCTCACCGCCTACTTCGCCTCCCGGCCCCTGGTCACCTCCCGGCTGCTGCGCGCCTGGGCCGCCGTCGGCTACGCCTTCCTCCCCGCCGTCACCGGCGCCCTCGCCGGCGGCCGCCTCGGCACCGCCGTCCTCGCCGTACTCCTGCCGCTCATCGCCCGCGCCGCCGCCACCGCCCACGGCCTCACCGGCGCCGAGCCGGGCGGCGGCCGGCGCGCGGTGTGGACGTACACCCTCCTGCTCACCCTGGCCACCGCCTTCACCCCCGTCGTGTGGCCCCTCGCCGCCGTCCTCGGCACCGCCGCGGTCCTCGCACGCCGCGCGCACTGGAAGACGTACGCCCCCCGCCTGCTCGCCACCCTCGCCGTACCCGTGGCCGTCCTCGCGCCCTGGTCACTCGGCCTGCTCACCCACCCCGGCCGCTTCCTGCGCGAGGCCGGACTGCCCTACGGCACCGGCTCCGCCACCCCCCTCGGCCTGCTCACCGCCGACCCCGGCGGACCCGGCACCACCGGCCGGCTCCTCCTCGCAGGCACCCTGCTCGCCGCCCTCGCCGCCCTGCTCCGCGCCGACCGGCGGTTCGCCGTCCGCACCGCCTGGACCGCCGCCCTCGCCGGGCTGCTCCTGGCCGTCCTGCTCAACCGCACCGGCTGGGCCGGCCCCGGCACCCTGCTGTACGGGCTCGGGCTGCTCGCGGCCGCCGTGCTCGGCGCGGACGGCGCCAAGCACCGCGTCGCCGCCCGCAGCTTCGGCTGGCGCCAGCCGCTCGCCGCCCTCACCGCCCTCGCCGCCGCGGCCGGCCCGCTGCTCCTCGCCGCCGCCTGGGCGGCGGCCGGCGCCGACGGACCGGTCAAGCGGCGCGACCCCGTCCAGGTCCCGGCCGTCGTCGCGGAGCACTCCAACGACACCAACCGCACCCGCACCCTGGTCCTCGGCGGAGACTCGCCCGCCACCGTCTCCTACGCCCTGGTCCGCGGCTCCGGCGCCCGCCTCGGCGACGGTGAGCTCCTCGCCGCGGCCGGCCCCGAACCCCGCCTCGCCAAAGCCGTCTCCAGCCTGGTCTCCGGCTCCGGGGCCAACCAGTCCGAGCAGCTCAGCGCCTTCGCCGTGCGCTACGTGATGATCCCGCCCGGCGGCTCCACCCCCATGCGCCGCATCCTCGACGGCACACCCGGCCTCAAACAGCGCCACCAGAACGACGGCACCGCCCTGTGGGAGGTGGAACGCCTGACCTCCCGCGTCGCGATCGTCCCCGGCCGGCAGGGCCGGACCGCCACGCTCACCGTCGAAGCCGGCCCCGTCGAGGTCCACGCCGACCTCCCGGCCGGCCCCGAAGGCCGCACCCTGCGCATCGCCGACCGGGCCGACGCGGGCTGGCGGGCCACGCTCGACGGCGAACCCCTCACCCCCAGGACGGTCGACGGCTGGGCGCAGGGCTTCGCACTGCCCACCGACGCCGGCCACCTCGACCTCGTCCACCAGGACTCCTTCCCCCGCACCGCCTGGCACTGGGCGCAGGGCTCCCTCGCCCTGCTGCTGCTCGTGATGGCCCTGCCCGGCCGCCGCGCCCGCCTCGACGACGACCTGCCCGAGGAGACCGCGCCCGGCGCCGCCCCCGGGGACCGCCCCGGCGAGCCCGGCCAGGGCCGCCGCCGCCGGACCGGCGCGGCCGCCGCTCCCGACCCGGAGCCGGTGCCCGCCGAGGCCGTCATCGACCCGTACGCGCAGATCCCCGCGCAGCAGGTCTACGGCGAGGAGTCGTACGCCTACCAGGAGCCCCACCCGTACGGGACGCAGCAGCAGCCGGATCCGTCGTACGACGCGTACGGGCAGCACCCCGGGCAGTACTCCCCGCCGCAGCCGCACTTCCCGCAGCAACAGCAGCCCCGAGGCCCCCATGCCTACGAGTACGAGCAGCAGTACGACACCTACGGACAGCACCACCCGCGTCCGGACGGGAGCAACCAGCAGTGAAGCAGCGCGCCCCCCTGACGCTCGCGGCCGTGACGGCGGCTCTGGCCGCCGCCACCGGACTGGCCTTCCTCACCGCCCCCGCCGCCACCCCGGCCGGCGGCGCGGCCGGGCGGGCCGCCGCCCGGATGCCGGTGGAGCGGTCCGTGCTGGTGTGCCCCGCGCCCAGCTCCTCCGACATCGCCGAGACCACGTACACCTCCCTCACCCCCGGCAAGGGCGGCGGCGGGGGTGAGGCCCGGCTGGCCGACAAGGACGGCAAGGCGGTCCTGGAGCCCAAGGAGCCCGGCAAGCCCGTCGCGGCCACCGCCTCCGGCGCGGAGGCACCGGCACTGACGGGCGCCGCCGAGGGCGCCCTGGCCCCCGGCTGGACGGCCCAGCAGACCACCAAGGTCTCCGTCGGCCACGCGCGCGGCCTGCTCGGCCTCGCCTGCACCGCGCCCGGCACCGACTTCTGGTTCCCCGGCGTCAGCACCGCCAAGGGCCGCCAGGACTACGTCCACCTCACCAACCCCGACGACGCCGTCGCCGAGGTGGCCATCAAGCTCCACGGCCCCGACGGGCTGCTCAAGGACAAGCCGGGCACCCCCGACCCCGTCTTCGAGGTAGCCCCCCGGTCCACCGCCAAGGTGTCGCTGTCCCAGCTGGCCCCCGACAGTCAGCTCGCGGACGCCACCGCGCACGTCACGGCGCGCTCCGGCCGGGTCGGCGCCTCCACCCACGTCGCCGAGGACGGCACCGGCACCGACTGGCTCCCGGCCTCCGCGGGCCCGGCGGACACCCTGGTCCTGCCCGGCATCCCCGCCGACGCCACCTCCGTACGGCTGGTCGCCTTCACCCCCGGCGAGGACGACGCCGACCTCACCGTGAGGCTGTCCGGCCCGACCGGCCCCATCAGCCCGGCCGGCAAGGAGCGCCTCCACCTCAAGGGCGGCATGACCGCGGGCCTGGACCTGGGCGACGTGACCCGGGGCGAGGCCGGCTCCCTGCTGCTGGCCCCCGCCGACCCGAAGAAGGCCGTACCCGTCGTCGCCGCCCTGCGCGTGGTCCGCGGCACCGCCGCCAAGCAGGAACTGGGCTTCATCGCCGCGAGCACCCCCGTCGGCGAGCGGGCCACCGTCGCCGACAACCGCGCCGACGACAAATCCACCGTCCTCACCCTCACGGCCGCGGGCGCCGACGCGAAGGTCCGCGTCACGGCCTCCCCCGGCACCGAGGGCGGGCAGGGTGCCGCCCAGGAGATCACCCTCAAGGCGGGCACCACCCGCGCGGTGAGCCCGCCGCCCGCCCCCTCCGGCGGCAAGGGCCCCTACGCCCTGACCGTCGAGACGCTGTCCGGCGGCCCCGTCCACGCGGCCCGCACCCTGACCCTGCCGCACGACGGGATCCCGATGTTCACCGTCCAGGCCTTCGGCGACGACCGCTCCACGGTCTCGGTGCCCGAGGCCGCCGAGGACCCCTCGATCCTGCTGCGCTGAACCCGGGGGTACGGGTGGGGTGTCAGTCCTGCCCGTACCGGGGGTCCACCGTCTCCGGCGACAGCCCGAGCAGCTCCGCGACCTGCTCCACCACGATCTCGTGCACCAGCAGCGCCCGCTCGTCCCGCGTCTTCGCCCGGATCTCCACCGGCCGCCGGAACACCACGATCCGCGCCGGCTTCCCGTCCCGGGCCTCCACCAGCCCGCCCAGCGGCACCGCCTCGTCGTTCCAGCCCGCGTCGGGCCCGCCCGGCGGTCCCGGCACGTCCGCGATCACGAACTCCACCTCGGCCAGCTGCGTCCAGCGCCGCTCCAGCCGCTCCACGGAGTCCCGTACGAGGTCCCCGAACAGCTC
Organism: Streptomyces sp. NPDC037421; assembly: GCF_055602105.1. Classification (NCBI taxonomy): domain Bacteria; kingdom Bacillati; phylum Actinomycetota; class Actinomycetes; order Kitasatosporales; family Streptomycetaceae; genus Streptomyces; species Streptomyces sp. NPDC037421. The sequence continues at coordinate 7,190 of NZ_JBVJWV010000005.1, read as the reverse complement.
CGCCCGGCTCGCGGACAGCGGCACCTGCGGCGGGGCCAGCGGCCCGCGCATCCCCCGGCCGTGCCGGTCGCGCCGCCGGTGCCGGGGCTCGGAAGGGGCTGCGGCGGGAGCCGCCGGGCGGGGAGGAAGCGAACTGTCCGTCACACCCGCAGGGTAGCCCGCACGCCCGGCCAGGACCCGATACGGTCACGACCTGGTGTCACGACGGTGTCACCCCCCGAACGATCCGGCCAAGATCGGGCCGCTTTACGGACTCGTTGCCCCTCTTCGTCACCCGTCGCGGAGCACGAGCGGAGTACGACACGGGGGAGTGGCCGGGGGGCGAGTCGTCGCGGCCCGGTCAAGAGTGCGGTACCGTCCAACGTCGTGAGCCTTGTACGTCGCTGTTCGCGCACCGCGTGCGGCCGCCCTGCCGTCGCCACACTGACGTACGTCTACGCCGACTCGACCGCAGTTCTCGGCCCGCTCGCCACCTACGCCGAACCCCACTGCTATGACCTGTGCGCCGAGCACTCCGAGCGCCTGACCGCCCCGCGCGGCTGGGAAGTCGTGCGCCTGTCGGACGGTTCCGGCCCGTCCCGCCCCAGCGGCGACGACCTCGAAGCCCTGGCCAACGCCGTCCGCGAGGCGGCCCGTCCGCCCGAGCGCGCGGCCGAGGCCGGCGGGGCCGGACCGGGTGCCCCGGTGGCCGGCGAGACGCGCCGCGGACACCTGCGCGTCCTCCGTTCGCCCGATTCCTGACACACGGATCGTCTGAAAAGCCGCTCTCCGTACAAGGTAGGTTTGCTCCACCGCACAGAACCTTCAGGAGGGCAGGCAGTGGCCGCAGATCTTTCGAACATCGTCAAGGCGTACGACGTACGTGGCGTCGTACCCGACGAGTGGGACGAGCCCCTGGCAGAACTGTTCGGTGCTGCGTTCGTCGAGGTCACCGGCGCCACGGCGATCGTGATCGGTCACGACATGCGGCCCTCCTCGCCAGGCCTGTCCGCCGCCTTCGCCCGCGGCGCGGCCGCCCGCGGCGTCGACGTCACGCTGATCGGTCTGTGCTCCACCGACCAGCTGTACTACGCCTCCGGCAAGCTGGACCTGCCCGGCGCCATGTTCACCGCCTCGCACAACCCGGCCCAGTACAACGGCATCAAGCTGTGCCGCGCCGGTGCCGCGCCCGTGGGCCAGGACACCGGCCTCGCCACCATCCGCGAGCTCGCCGAGAAGTGGACCGACGAGGGCGCCCCGGAGATCCCCGCCGGCACCGTCCCGGGCACCATCACCGAGCAGGACACCCTCACCGGCTACGCCGAGCACCTCAAGGGCCTGGTCGACCTGACCGCCATCCGCCCGCTGAAGGTCGTCGTCGACGCGGGCAACGGCATGGGCGGCCACACCGTCCCCACCGTCTTCGAGGGCCTCCCGCTGGACCTCGTCCCCATGTACTTCGAGCTGGACGGGACCTTCCCGAACCACGAGGCCAACCCCCTCGACCCGAAGAACATCGTCGACCTCCAGGCCCGCGTGCTCGCCGAGGGCGCCGACCTGGGCCTCGCCTTCGACGGCGACGCCGACCGCTGCTTCGTCGTCGACGAGCGCGGCGAGGGCGTCTCCCCGTCCGCCATCACCGCCCTGGTCGCGGCCCGCGAGCTGGCCCGCAACGGCGGCACCGGCACGATCATCCACAACCTGATCACCTCGTGGTCGGTCCCCGAGGTCGTCCGCGAGAACGGCGGCACCCCCGTCCGCACCCGCGTGGGCCACTCCTTCATCAAGGCCGAGATGGCCGCCTCCGGCGCCATCTTCGGCGGCGAGCACTCGGCGCACTACTACTTCAAGGACTTCTGGAACGCGGACACCGGCATGCTCGCCGCGCTCCACGTCCTCGCCGCCCTCGGCGGCCAGGAGGGCACCCTCTCCGCCCTCGTCGCCGAGTACGACCGCTACGTCGGCTCCGGCGAGATCAACTCCACCGTCGCCGACCAGGCCGCCCGCACCGCCGAGGTCAAGGCCGCCTACGCCGGCCAGGACGGCGTCACCTTCGACGAGCTGGACGGCCTCACGGTCTCCGCCGCCGACTGGTGGTTCAACCTGCGCCCCTCCAACACCGAGCCGCTCCTGCGCCTCAACGTGGAGGCCCGCGACGAGCCCACCCTGGCCAAGATCCGCGACGAGGTCCTGGCGCTCGTCCGCGCCTAACGCCTGGCCGGCGGGTACGGGGGTTCCGGGTTCGCCCCGGAGCCCCGGCCCCGCTCCCGCCGCCTCCACCGGAGGCGGCGGGCCGCGTGTCCGAGCCCGGCGACCCGGCCCGGCCACCCAGCCGGTCCCGCGGAATCCAGCCCCGCCGGCGTTTGAGGCGCGGGGGCCCGGGGGCAGAGCCCCCGCAACGGACCCGCACCCGGACCGGGGCCATCCCGCCCGGCAGGGCGACCCGGGCCGACGGGCGGCACCCGACCCGTCAGGCCGCACGCCCAGTGACTCGGCGGTACGCTGACCTCGCCCAATCCGCGATCCGCGATCCGCATCCCCGAAGGGAACCGCCCATGCCGCTCGAAGCCGGCCTGCTGGAGATCCTCGCCTGCCCCGCCTGCCACGCCCCCCTCCGGGACGAGTCGGCGGACGAGACCGCCCCCGAGCTGATCTGCACCGGCCAGGACTGCGGTCTCGCGTACCCGGTCCGCGACGGCATCCCGGTCCTCCTCGTGGACGAGGCCCGCCGCCCCGCCTGACCGGCCCCGTTCCACCGCTCGACCAGCCTGGATCCGTCAACACCGCCGGAGGCCCCCATGCTCGACGAGTCACTCCTCGACGCACCGGACGATCTCGCCCGTGCCGACCGCCGCGGCCTGCTCCGCGGCGCCGCCGAGGCCGGGGCCAGGGTCCGCACCGCGGCCCGGCACGCCACCGAGGCCGGCCTCGCGGACCTGCGCCCCGACGGGCGCCCCCGCGCCGTCCTGATCGCCGGGTCCGGCACCGCCGCCACCGGCGTCGCCGACCTGCTCGGCGCCCTCGCCGGAGCCTCCGCCCCGGTCACCCGCCTGCACCCCACCGGCGTCGCGCACGCCTCCGGGGCGCTGCGCTGGGCCCTGCCCGGCTGGGCGGGCCCCGTGGACCTGCTGCTCATCGCCACCACCGACGGCACCGAGCCCGGCCTCGCGGTCCTCGCCGAGCAGGCCTACCGGCGCGGCTGCGCCGTGGTCGCCGTCGCCCCCGAGCGCTCGCCGCTGGGCGAGGCGGTGGACGGCGCGCACGGGGTCCTCGTACCCATGGCCAAGGCCCCGTACCAGGAGTACGACGAGTCCGCCGCGGCCGGTCCCGGCGCGCTCTGGGCCCTGCTGACCCCGCTGCTGGTGCTCCTCGACAAGGTGGGGCTGATCAGCGCGACCCCCGACGCCCTCCAGCGCGTGGCCGACCGGCTCGACCGCACCGCCGAGCGCTGCGGCCCGGCCATCACCACGTACTCCAACCCGGCCAAGACCCTCGCCGCCGAGCTGGCCGACACGCTCCCGTTGATCTGGAGCGAGGGCGACGGCGCCGGTCCCGTCGGCCGCCGGTTCGCCGCCACCCTCGCCGAGCTGGCCGGGCGCCCCGCGCTCGCCGCGGCCCTCCCCGAGGCGCTGCCCGCCCACGGGGTGCTGCTGGCCGGGTCCTTCGCCGCCGGAGCCGACCCCGACGACTTCTTCCGGGACCGCGTCGAGGAGCCCCAGGCCCTGCGCGCCCGCATCGTCCTGCTGCGCGACCGGCCGGCCGGCGGGCTCACCGCCGCTCCGGCCGCGCGCGAGCTCGCCCTCAGCCACGACACGGCCATCAGCGAGCTCGAACCGGAGGAGGGCGGGGAGCTCGAACAGCTCGCCGAGCTCCTCGCCGTCACGGACTTCGCCACCGCCTACCTGGCGCTGGCGGGCCGGGGACACAGCTGAGGCACACACCCGTGCCCGCACCACATCCAGATCCAGGAAGACGACGACGATGGACCGCCTGACCAACACGATCCGCCCCTACGCGTGGGGATCCACCACCGCGATCCCGGCCCTCCTCGGAGCCGAGCCGACCGGTGAGCCCCAGGCCGAGATGTGGATGGGCGCCCACCCCGGAGCCCCGTCCCGCCTCGACCGCGGAGCCGGCGAGACCACCCTGGCAGCCGTCATCGCCGCCGACCCGGAGGGCGAGCTCGGTGCCGCCGCCGTCGCCAAGTTCGGCCCCCGCCTGCCCTTCCTCCTCAAGATCCTCGCCGCCGGCGCCCCCCTCTCCCTCCAGGTCCACCCCGACCTCGCCCAGGCCCGGGCCGGCTTCGAGGACGAGGAGCGCCGCGGCGTCCCGATCGACGCGGGCCACCGCAACTACAAGGACGCCAACCACAAGCCCGAGCTGATCTGCGCGCTCACCCCCTTCGACGGCCTGTGCGGCTTCCGCCCGCCGCTGGAGGCAGCGGAGCTCCTCGAAGGCCTCGGCGTCGACTCCCTCAAGCCGTACGTGGACCTGCTGCGCGCCCACCCCGAGGAGGCGGCCCTGCGCGAGGTCCTCACCGCCGTCCTCACCGCCGACCGCGAGGAGATGGCCCGTACGGTCGCCGAGGCCGCGGCCGCCGCCGAGCGCCTCGGGGGCCCGTACGAGGCCTACGCGGGGCTCGTCCACGACTACCCGGGCGACCCGGGCGTGATCGCGGCCATGCTCCTCAACCACGTACGGCTCCAGCCCGGCGAGGCCATGTTCCTCGGCGCCGGCATCCCGCACGCCTACCTCGACGGCCTCGGCGTCGAGCTCATGGCCAACTCGGACAACGTGCTGCGCTGCGGGCTGACGCCCAAGCACGTGGACGTTCCCGAGCTGCTCAAGGTCGTCATCTTCGAGCCGAGCGCCCCGGGCGTCCTGCGCCCCGAGGGCGACGGCGAGGAGGTCTACGAGACCCCCATCGACGAATTCCGGCTCTCCCGCCACGTCCTGGCCCCCGGCGGAGCCCCCCGCACCCTCCCCGACGGCACCCCGCAGATCCTGCTCTGCACCGCCGGCGCCCCCCGCGTCGGCGAACTGGCCCTCGCCCCCGGCGAGTCGGTCTTCGTCCCCGCGGGCGAAAAGACCGAACTGTCCGGTACCGGTACCGTCTTCCGGGCCACCGTGGTCATCTGACGTAGCGCCGGCGGCACCCACAGCTGCAACAATGTGCGGCCGTAGTCAGTGGCCAAGGAAGGACACCCAGCACCCATGAGCGCGTCGGGCGGTACCAAGGCGATCGTGGCGGCACTCGCCGCCAACCTCGCCATCGCTGTAGCCAAGTTCGTGGCATTCCTCTTCAGCGGCTCCTCGTCGATGCTCGCGGAAAGCGTCCACTCGGTCGCCGACTCCGGAAACCAGGGCCTGCTGCTCCTCGGCGGGAAGAAGGCACAGCGCGAGGCGACCCCCCAGCACCCCTTCGGGTACGGGCGCGAGCGCTACATCTACGCCTTCCTCGTCTCCATCGTGCTCTTCACCGTCGGCGGCATGTTCGCCATCTACGAGGGCTACGAGAAGATCCACGACCCGCACGAGATCGAGGCCTGGTACTGGCCCGTCGGCGTGCTCTTCTTCGCGATCATCGCGGAGGGCTTCTCCTTCCGCACCGCGATCAAGGAGTCCAACGAGAGCCGCGGCAGCCAGAGCTGGAAGCAGTTCATCAAGAGCGCCAAGGCCCCCGAACTGCCCGTCGTCCTGCTGGAGGACCTCGGCGCGCTCGTCGGCCTCGTCCTCGCCCTCGGCGGCGTCGGCCTGGCCCTGCTCACCGGCAACGGCGTCTGGGACGGCATCGGCACCCTGTGCATCGGCGTCCTGCTGATCGTCATCGCCGTCGTCCTGGCCCTGGAGACCAAGTCCCTGCTGCTCGGCGAGGCCGCCGGCACCGCCGAGGTCGAGAAGATCAAGGCCGCCCTCGTCGACGGGGACACCGTCACCGGCGTCATCCACATGCGCACCCTGCACCTGGGCCCCGAGGAACTCCTCGTCGCCGCCAAGATCGCCGTCCAGGCCGACGACACCGCGACCGAGGTGGCCAACGCCATCAACGCCGCCGAGGCCCGCATCCGCGCCTCCGTCCCGATCGCCCGCGTGATCTACCTGGAGCCGGACATCTACGACCCCGAGGCCGCCAAGGCCGACGGCCGCTGACCGGCCCCCGGACGCACGCGAAGGCCCCCGCAGCTCACCGGCTGCGGAGGCCTTCGCACGTACGGGGCCGCTCGCACCGCGGCCGGCCGCTCAGGGCGGCCGCTTACGACGGCACGTCCGCGCGCTCGCCCGGCGCGCCCGCGCCCGCCTCGGCCGCGACGGCCGGCTTGAACACCTCCGGGGCCTTCGCCGGCGCGGGGACGGCCGCCCGGGCGCCCCGGCCGCGCGCCCGCCGGGACGCGAACCCCAGCACCGCGCCCACGGCCAGCAGCAGCGCACCGGCCAGCTGCCCCCACACGGCCAGCTTCGCCATCGGGTACATCACGACCTTGGAGGCGACCTTGCTCACGGGCACCGGCCCGTTGTTCGCGTACTGGGAGCCGTCCGAGTTCATCCGGTTGTCGGCCATCAGGAACACGTAGCCCTTGGGCACCTTCACGTCGAAGCCCACCGCCGACGGGTTCTTCCACTGCTCCAGGTACGGCTCGTCCAGCGGCACGCCGTTCAGGACCAGCCGGTACTGGCCGGTGATCTTGCTGCTCGGCTTGTACCGGATGCGGTCCCCGCCCACGGCGACGACCCGGTTCATCTGCGTCTTCTGGAGGGACCACGGAACGGACGCGAGGACGACGTCCCCCCGGCGCAGCTTGCCCTTGACGACCGGCTCCAGGTAGATGCTCTCCCCGTTGGTGTAGGTCGGCGCCATCTGCCAGCCGACCGCCTTGCCCTCCGTGTAGCGCGACGGCGGGTTCACGGCCTTCGCCGCCGTCACCCCACCCAGAACGAGCGCTCCGAGCACCAGCAGGACGATCGCCGCGATCCCGCGTCCGCGTCCTGGCCTGTGTTCCATTTCGTCCCTTCCGATGTACCTGCCTTGCATCGTAGGTCGACGCGGAAGGCGCCCATGCCGTCGGGGCCCTGGTGTGCCAAGTCCGTACATACCGATTCGGACACTGCCCGTACGCCGTCGGGGGGGGGGGGGGGGGGGGGGGGGGGGGGGGGGGGGGGGGGGGGGGGGGGGGGGGGGGGGGGGGGGGGGGGGGAGGCACCACAGACGAGAG
>NZ_JBVJWV010000004.1:373597-374278 GCF_055602105.1 Streptomyces sp. NPDC037421 | reverse complement strand
GACCGACTGACCACAACGTCCTCGCTGTGTTGTTGCCTGCAAGCATCACCCGAAGGCGACCTCGCAGGTCTTTTTCAAAGGAACCTCATCCACCGGAGTGGACGGGGTATCAACTTCTGGCGTTGATTTTTGGCACGCTGTTGAGTTCTCAAGGAACGGACGCTTCCTTTGTACTCACCCTCTCGGGCTTTCCTCCGGGCTTTCGTTCTTGCGTTTCCGACTCTATCAGACTCTTTCGTGTCCGATTTCCTCGGCGCTTTCGAGGTCCTGCGCTTTCGCGCTTTCCCTTTCGGCGTGGTCACTACGTTAACGCTTTTCCCCGCCGACTCATAATCGAGCCGGTCGGCAGGGAATTCGGGCATGCCGAATAGGACCCCGCCAGGGGTAAGTCGTAGGTAGTGGTTTGGCCGCTCTCGGGGTCTGCTGAAACAGCGCCCCGTTCAAGCGGCTCGGGCTACGTTAGGCGTCTCCCAAGATCGAGTCAAGTTGCGCGGCGGCGCGGCGCGTGGGCCCGGTACGGGCTGACGGTCGGGTCTCCGGTGATCCAGTAGCGGTAGGGGTGGGGGGGGGGGGGGGCCCCCCCCCCCCCCGGGGGGGGGGTTGCGGACAGGGCGGGGGGGGGGGGGGTGGGGGTGGGGAGGGAAAAAGGGGGATCGGGGCCCACCCCGAGGTCCGCGCCGT
>NZ_JBVJWV010000004.1:342658-373587 GCF_055602105.1 Streptomyces sp. NPDC037421 | reverse complement strand
GGCGGGTGTGGCTCTGGTACGGTCTGCTTCTTGTTTCTGTGGGGGGGGGGGGGGGGGGGGGGTGCCCCCCCCCCCCCCCCCCCACCCCCGTGCGGGGGCCGTTGCCGACCAGGTCGGGCGGGGTGGGGGTGCCGGTGAGGAGGGACAAGGGGGAATCGGGGCCCCCGCAGAGGTCCGCGCCGTCGAGGGAGCGGTCCACGTCCAGGGCCGTGGCCAGGCGCGCCGGACCCTTGGCCAGTTCACGCGGGTTTCTGGCTGAGAGGCGACGTTTGGCAGCCAGCTCCACGCCCACCGTCACCTCTCCCGCGCGCAGCAGCACCCCGCTCGCGTGGCCCGGCGGGCCGCAGACGAGGTTGAGGCTGAACCACATGCCGTAGATGAAGTAGACGTACGCGTGTCCGGGCGGGCCGAACATCGACGCGTTGCGGGCGGTGCGGCCCCGGTAGGCATGGGAGCCGGGGTCGGCCTGGCCCTCGTACGCCTCGACCTCCGTGATGCGCAGTTCCATGGGGCCGTCCGGAGTACGGCGGACCAGGATCCTGCCGAGCAGGTCGGGGGCCACGGTGAGGACCGGGCGGTCGAAGAAGGACCGGGGCAGGGGCGTACGGTCGGGGCGCGCGCTCATCCGGTCGAGCGTAGTGGAACGCGTGCGGCTGCAACCGGGCCCTAAGGTTCCGCAGTGGTAAGGGGTCAGTGGATCCGTATATCTGTGCAGGGGAGATTGAGATGGGCTTCAGGAAGCTGTTCGCGAGCCTGGGTGCCGGCGGCGCGTCGGTGGACACGGTCATCACCGAGCCGAACGTCGTGCCGGGCGGGATCGTCCAGGGCGAGGTGCGGATCCAGGGCGGGTCCGTGGAGCAGCAGATCGAGGGGCTGTCCGTCGGCCTCCAGGCGCGGGTGGAGGTGGAGGGCGGCGACGGCGAGTACAAGCAGGACGTCGTCTTCACCAAGCAGCGCCTCGGCGGTGCCTTCAAGGTGCAGCCCGGTGCGCTGCACGTGGTGCCCTTCGGGCTGGAGATCCCGGCGGAGACGCCGGTGACCCACTTCGGCGGCCAGCACCTGCACGGGATGAACATCGGGGTCAGCACCGAGCTGGAGATCGCGCGCGCGGTGGACGCGGGCGACCTGGACCCGATCAACGTGCACCCGGTGCCGGCGCAGCAGGCGATCCTGGACGCCTTCCGGCAGCTGGGCTTCACCTTCCGCAGCGCGGACATGGAGCGCGGGCACATCCGCGGGACCCGGCAGACGCTGCCGTTCTACCAGGAGATCGAGTTCCTGCCGCCGTCGCAGTACCGGGGGCTGAACCAGGTCGAGCTGACCTTCGTCTCGGACGGCCACGAGATGGACGTCGTGCTGGAGATGGACAAGAAGCCGGGGCTGTTCAGTGAGGGCAGCGACACCTACCGCTGCTTCCAGGTGGGTCTGCAGTCGTACCAGGGGACCGACTGGGCGGCGTACCTGAACCAGTGGATCGCCTCGGTCGGTTCGCAGCGCAACTGGTTCTAGGCTCGGGCCCGTACCCCTCATCCGAATCTCAGGAGGACAGCAGTGGCCGAACAGAACAGGGCTCCCCTTCCGCACGATTTCCACCCTGAGGTGGAGTCCTTCACGGTGACCAGCGTGGACATCGCGCCGGGGGCCGACCTGCACGCGGCCCAGGTCCTGACGGGCAAGAACCTCTCGCCGGAGCTGAGCTGGGAGGGCTTCCCCGAGGGGACGAAGAGCTTCGCGGTGACCTGCTTCGACCCGGACGCGCCGACGGGCAGCGGGTTCTGGCACTGGGTGCTCTTCGACATCCCGGCGTCGGTGACCTCGCTGCCGGCCGGTGCGGGCAGCGGGGACTTCGAGGGGCTGCCGGAGGGTGCGGTGCACGTGCGCAACGACTACGGCACGCGCGACTTCGGCGGGGCGGCTCCGCCGCGCGGGGAGCGGCACCGGTACGTGTTCACCGTGTACGCGGTGGACCGGGAGGAGCTGGGTCCGGACGAGGACTCCTCTCCCGCGGTGGTCGGTTTCCACCTCCGGTTCCACGCGCTCGGCCGTGCCCAGCTGATCGGTGAGTACGAGTCGCCCAAGCGTTGATCGTTCTCCCGGTGTTTGCCCGGTCCTGGTCTAAAGAAGGCCAGGACCGGGCATTTTTATTGCGTTGTCCCGCGTGGCGCGCGCGGCCAGAGTGGTTGCGGGCCTCGCCGCCGGTGTGGTCGCGGGCCTGCACACGGGAGGTGGGCGAGATGCGGGACACGCTGGTACTGAACGCGAGCTTCGAGCCGCTGTCGACGGTGACGCTGAACCGCGCTGTCGTGCTGGTTCTCCAGGACAAGGCCGTCGTCGAACAGTCGCATCCCGAGCTGCGTGTGCGCGCGGCCACCATGGAGCTTCCGATGCCCCGGGTGATCCGGCTGTGCCGGTACGTACGGGTGCCCTTCCGAAGACATGCTCCCTGGTCGCGGCGGGGGGTGCTGGTCAGGGACCAGCACCGGTGCGCGTACTGCGGGAAGCGCGCGACGACCGTGGACCACGTGCTGCCGCGGGCCCAGGGGGGCGGTGACACGTGGCTGAACACGGTGGCCTCCTGCGCCGAGGACAACCACCGCAAGGCGGCGCGGACGCCGGAGGAGGCGGGGATGCCGCTGCTGCGGAAGCCCTTCGTGCCTTCTCCGGCGGACGCGATGCTGCTCGCGCTGGGGGTGGGCGGGGAGGCCGCGCTGCCGGAGTGGCTGGCGCGCACCGCGTAGTCCGGCGCCGACCCGGGCCCGCTGGGTGACGTAATTCCTCTACGTCGCTCAGCGGAGCAGCAGTTGGACGATGGCCACGATCCCGACCGTCACGATGACTCCGCGCAGGGCGGTCGGGGAGAGCCTGCGGCCGACCTTGGCGCCGATCTGGCCGCCGATGGTGGAGCCGACGGCGATGAGGAGCACGGCCGTCCAGTCGAAGTCGGCGACGAAGAGGAAGAAGACGGCCGCGATGCCGTTGACGAGCGCGGCGACCACGTTCTTGACGGCGTTGATCCGTTGCAGGTCCTCGTGGAGCAGCAGCCCCATCAGTCCGACGTAGAGGACGCCCTGCGCGGCGCCGAAGTAGCCCCCGTACGCGCTGGAGAGCAGCATGCCGGCCAGCAGCGGAGTTCCGCCGTCCGCTTTGCCCGGATCGCCTCCCGCGGCTTCCTGGCGGCGGCGCAGGGCCGCGGCGAGCCTGGGCTGGAGGACGACGAGTACGAGGGCCAGGCCGATGAGGACGGGCACGATCGTGTCGAAGGAGTCCGGCGGCAGGGTCAGGAGCAGGATGGCGCCCGCGAGCCCGCCGACGAGGGAGACGGCGCCGAGCCGCACGATGCGGGCGCGCTGGCCCTGGAGTTCCTTGCGGTAGCCGATGGCTCCGCTGATGGAACCGGGCACCAGGCCGAGGGTGTTGGAGACGTTGGCGGTCACCGGGGACAGGCCGGTGGCGAGGAGCACCGGGAAGGTGATCAGGGTGCCGGAGCCGACGATGGTGTTGATGGTGCCGGCGCCGATTCCGGCGCCGAAGACCGCGAGCGATTCCCAGATGGACATGGACATGGACGGAGCCATCCCCTTTGTGTGAGTGAGTCGCCTCCCCGCCATGAAGGTCGAGGGGCCTCACCGATCATGCACGAAGGGGAGGGCGCGTCAGTCGATGGGGGGCTGTTCGCGCCGCTCGGCGGGCGCGTCCTGGGCGGGGGCGCCCTTGCCGGGGTTCTGCGGGTTGAAGCCGGCCGAACCGCCGCCGAGGGGGCCGAAGTTGCCCATGGCGCCCGAGAGTCCCTTGAGCGCGTCCCCGATCTCGCTGGGCACGATCCAGAGCTTGTTGGCGTCGCCCTCGGCGATCTTCGGGAGCATCTGGAGGTACTGGTAGGCGAGGAGCTTCTGGTCGGCGTCGCCGGCGTGGATGGACTCGAAGACGGTGCGGATGGCCTGGGCCTCGCCCTCGGCCTTCAGGGCGGCGGCCTTGGCCTCGCCCTCGGCGCGCAGGATGGAGGACTGCTTCTCGCCCTCGGCGCGCAGGATCTCCGACTGCCGTACGCCCTCGGCCTGGAGGATCGCGGCGCGCTTGTCGCGGTCGGCGCGCATCTGCTTCTCCATCGAGTCCTGGATGGAGGTCGGCGGCTCGATGGCCTTCAGCTCGACGCGGTTGACGCGGATGCCCCACTTGCCGGTGGCCTCGTCGAGGACCCCGCGCAGGGCGGCGTTGATCTCCTCGCGGGAGGTGAGGGTCCGCTCCAGGTCCATGCCGCCGATGATGTTGCGCAGGGTGGTGACGGTGAGCTGCTCGATGGCCTGGATGTAGCTGGCCACTTCGTACGTGGCGGCGCGGGCGTCGGTCACCTGGTAGTAGATGACGGTGTCGATGTTGACGACCAGGTTGTCCTGGGTGATGACCGGCTGCGGCGGGAAGGGGACGACCTGTTCGCGGAGGTCGATCCGGTTGCGGATGGAGTCGATGAACGGGACGACGATGTTGAGGCCCGCGTTGAGGGTGCGGGTGTAGCGGCCGAACCGCTCGACGATGGCGGCGCTGGCCTGCGGGATCACCTGGATCGTCTTGACCAGGGCGATGAAGACCAGTACCACCAGGATGATCAGGACGATGATGATCGGTTGCATGCGGTTCCCCGTGCCCTTCCGGCTGTCTGTGCTGCCCCGTTGATCGGAGTCTCGCAGACCCCGGGGCCGCGGGTGGGCTGCTTGTCACATGACGACCGCGGTCGCCCCGTCGATGTCGACGACGTCGACGGACTGGCCGGGTTCGAAACTCGTGTCCGAGTCGAGGGTGCGGGCGGACCAGATCTCGCCGGCCAGCTTGATGCGGCCGCCGCTGCCGTCGACCCGTTCGAGGACGACGGCGGATCTGCCCTTCAACGCCTCGATGCCGCTGCGGTGTTGGGGCCGCTGGTCGCGGTGGCGGTTGGCGATCGGCCGTACGACGGCGATCAGCGCGACCGACACGATCACGAAGACCAGGACCTGCGCGACCACTCCCCCGCCGACGGCCGCGGTGACGGCCGCGGCGACCGCGCCGACGGCGAACATGCCGAACTCCGGCAGGGCGGTCAGGACGAGGGGGATGCCCAGTCCGACCGCGCCGATGAGCCACCACACCCATGCGTCGATGTCCACATGGTCATGGTAGGTCGGGTGGGCGCGGCCGGACAGGGCGCGAACGGCGGGGCCTAGCGCAGGGGCAGGCCCTGGGCGCTCCAGCGGTCGTGCTCGTTGCGCTCGACGATGAGCGGGAGGCCGAAGCAGAGGGAGAGGTTGCGGGAGGTCAGCTCCAGGTCGATGGGACCGGCGGTGACGACCTTGCCCTGCCGGATCATCAGGACGTGCGTGAAGCCGGGGGCGATCTCCTCGACGTGGTGCGTGACCATGACCATGGACGGGGCCAGGGGGTCGCGGGCCAGGCGGCCGAGGCGGCGGACGAGGTCCTCGCGGCCGCCGAGGTCGAGGCCGGCGGCGGGCTCGTCGAGGAGGAGCAGCTCGGGGTCGGTCATCAGGGCGCGGGCGATCAGGGTGCGCTTGCGCTCGCCCTCGGAGAGGGTGCCGAACTTCCGGTCGAGGTACTCGGTCATGCCGAGGCGGTCGAGGAACGCGCGGGCGCGCTGCTCGTCGATGTCCTCGTACTCCTCCTGCCAGGTCGCGGTCATGCCGTAGGCGGCGGTGAGCACGGTCTCCAGGACGGTCTGCCGCTTCGGGAGCTTGTCGGCGAGCGCGATGCCGGCGACGCCGATGCGCGGGCGCAGCTCGAAGACGTCGCTGCCGGGCTTGCCGAGGGTGCTGCCGAGGATGGTGGCGGTGCCCTTGGTGGGGTAGAGGTAGCTGGAGGCGAGGTTCAGCAGCGTGGTCTTGCCGGCGCCGTTGGGGCCGAGGATCACCCAGCGCTCCCCCTCCTTCACCGACCAGGAGACCTGGTCCACCAGAGCCCGGCCCTCGCGGACCACGGATACGTCCACCAGCTCCAGAACATCGCTCATGAGCGTGTTGTCACCCCTTGCAGTCACGGTTCTCTGTGCGCCGGCAGGCGCAGCCCCAGGGGAAAACCTACGCCACTCGGAGAGGGCTCCGGGCGCCAGGCCGGGTCGGGGGGCGGATCCGTAGAGTGGGGGGATGCTTTTCGAACCACGTTCAGGGCGGCTGGCCGCCTGGGGGAACGCTCTGCTGGCCGGTCTGGTCTCGCCCGACGAGGCGGCGCTGTCGATCGTGGGCGAGGACGCCGTGCACCGGGTGGCCGGGCTGCCGGGCGAGGCGGGGCCCGTGGGCCTCACGCTGGCGCTGGGGCGGCTGCGGGCTCTGGGGGTGACCGGGCTGCGGGTGGCGCTGCCGGTGGCGGGGCATCCGCTGGGGCTGAGCGGGCCGCCGGAGTTCAACGCGCGGGCGCTGGAGGCCGAGGAGGCCGTGGTGTGCGCGGGGGCCGCGCTGGGGCTGGTGCCGGAGGTCACGGAGGCGGGCCCGGCGGGTGACGTGCACGTCTCGGTGGTGTGGCACTGCCTGCCGGTACGGGAGGCCCCGCCGGCGGACGTGCCGTCGCTGGGCGAGGCGGAGCGGGAGCTGGCGGAGGCGCTGCGCGAGGCGACGGTGGTGCTGACCCGGCTGGACGTGGCGGCGTCGGGGCCGGTGGCACAGGCTGCGCTGTCGGCGTACCGGGCGCGGGCGGAGGCGGGGCGCGACGTACTGGCGCCCGGGTATCCGGCGCGGGCGGTACGGGTGCTGGCGCTGGCGCAGCGGGTGGACCTGATGGTGTCGCTGGCGTACGAGCGCGGGCACGGGGGCGCGGTGGCGGCCTCGGAGATGGCCGCGCGGGCGGAGGCGCTGCGGCCGGTGGAGCGGGTGGCGCGGCGGGCGCTGGTGGCGGCGTACAACGCGGCGGTGGAGGAGCTGTAGCCCCGGCGGCCCGGCGGGGCCACACGGCCGCGGCCCCGCTTCCCGGGGAGAAGGGGGGAAGCGGGGCCGCGGGGGCGTGGGGGCGTGGGTCAGGCGTTGACGCCCGTGTTGCCGAAGGCGCCGTTGAGCAGGCCGATCACGCTGACGGTGTTGCCGACCACGTTCACGGGGACGTGCACGGGGACCTGGAGCAGGTTCCCGGAGGCCACGCCGGGCGAGTTCAGGGCCTCGCCCTCCGCGGACGCACCGCCGTGCGCCGAGGAGACACCGGCGCCGGCGGCGACGAGGCCGCCCGCGATCATGGTGACGGCTGCGGCCTTCTTGAAGTTCTTCACGTTCTCGTCCTCCAGTACGTCTGCCGCGACCAGCCGTCGCGGCACGCCATGGAGAACGGCGTCCCCCCGGCCGGGATACGCCATGTGGGCGACATACACCCGACCGTATGAATCTCAGCTCAGCCCATTACTCCGCCATGCCGTGCCTGACGGCCCACAGCGCGGCCTGGGTGCGGTCGGAGAGGTCCAGCTTCATCAGAATGTTCGAGACGTGCGTCTTGACCGTCTTCTCGGACAGGACGAGCGCCCTGGCGATCTCCCGGTTCGAGCGGCCGTCGGCGATCAGGCCCAGGACCTCGCGCTCGCGGTCGGTCAGCGCCCCCGCGCGGCCCCCGGGGCCGTTCTGGTCGCCCTGGGCGGCCAGCAGGGCCTCGGCCACCTCCGGCTGGAGCAGCACGTGTCCCGCGTGCACGGACCGGATGGCTCCGGCCAGGGCGTCGGGGTCGATGTCCTTGTAGAGGTATCCGGCGGCGCCGGCCCGCAGCGCGGGGACCACGGTCCGCTGTTCCGTGAAGCTGGTGACGATCAGGACCCGGGCCGGGTTCTCCAGGTCCCGCAGCCGCCGCAGGGCCTCGATGCCGTCGGTGCCGGGCATCTTGACGTCCATGAGGATCACGTCGGGCCGCAGCTCCTCGGCGCGGGCGGTGCCCTCCGCCCCGTCGGCGGCCTCTCCGACCACCTCGATGTCCTCCTGCACCTCCAGGAAGGTGCGCAGGCCGCGCCGGACCACCTGGTGGTCGTCGACGAGCAGGACGCGGATCCGGCCGCGGCCGGGGGTGTCAGCCACCGGGGACCTCCATCTCGATCGTGGTGCCCTCACCGGGCTCCGAGCGGACCTCCAGCCGGCCTCCGGCACCACTGGCGCGGTCCCGCATGGAGACGAGCCCCAGGTGCCGGCCTGCCTTGCGGACGGTGGACGGGGAGAAGCCCCGGCCCCGGTCCCGCACGCGCAGGACGGCGCCGCCCGCGGGGGTGCGGGCGAGGGTGACCTCGACGCGGTCGGCGCCGGAGTGCCGCAGGGCGTTGTGCAGGGCCTCCTGGGCGACCCGCAGCAAGGCCTCCTCCTGTGCGGCGGGCAGGGCCCGTACGCCGTCACAGGTGAAGGTGACGTGCGCGGTGTGGGCGCGGTCCAGTACGCGAACGTGGTCGCGCAGGGTGTGTACGAGGCCGTCCTCGTCCAGGGCGGCGGGCCGCAGCTCGGTGACGGCGGCTCGGAGCTCGTCGGCGGCCTCCGCGGCGAGCGCGGCGACCTGCTGGAGCTCCCCCTTGGCGCGGGCCGGGTCGCGGTCCACGAGGGCGGCGGCGGCCTGGGCGGTCAGGCGCAGGGAGAACAGCTTCTGACTGACGGCGTCGTGCAGCTCGTGGGCGAGCCGGGAGCGCTCCTCGGCGATGGTTAGCTCGCGGCTGCGTTCGTAGAGGCGGGCGTTGGTGAGGGCTATGGCCGCGTGCTGGGCGAGGAGGGAGAGGAGTGCCTCGTCCTCGTCGGTGAAGCCCTCCGGTCCGTTCTTGTTGGCGAGGAAGAGGGCGCCGAGGTTCTCCTCGCCGTCCCTGATGGGCAGGCCGAGGAAGCCGGACATCTCGGGGTGGGCGGCCGGCCAGCCCCCGAAGCGCGGGTCCTGCCGTACGTCCGCGAGCCGCTCCGGGGTCTCCTCGTGGAGCATCGCCGCCAGGATGCCGTGCTGGCGGGGCAGCGGGCCGATGCGGCGCCACTGCTCCTCGCTGATGCCGTCCACGACGAACTGGGCGAAGCCCCCGTGGTCGTCCGGGACGCCGAGGGCGGCGTACTCGGCGTCCAGCAGTTCGCGGGCGGAGGCGACGATCGTGCGCAGGACGTCGTGGACCTCCAGCCGGCGGCTCATGGCGAGCAGCGCGCTGCTGACGGCCGCCAGCCCTCCCGTAGCGGGTCCGTTGTGCATGGGGTCACCGTACCGGCGGCCCTGACCTGCGGGATCGGGCCTTGGGCGTAGGTCCTGGGACTCAGGGCGTACGGCCTGGGGAGGGGGCGCGGGGGCCGGCTCTCTGCCCTGGGGATGAGGTCCGGGGGCGGTGGGCTCGTCCGGAAGGCGGAGTTCGGTCACCTGTTGAATTGCTGTCGCAACTCTGGGTGAGACCGTTACGTGCCCGATGTGAGCCCGGGCATAGGACGCACATCACTTACGAAGCAGCGTAGTGGACGGATAAAGGCACTGTCAGTGCTGGTGCGCCTAGTGGCTGGGGGGCACATGCCGCCTCGGCGGGGGGCCGTGATCCACTAACCGGGATCGTACGTCACACCTTTGCCAGGCCATTTTGCCGCCGCTAAGAATGGCTGCCGTCGCACAGCGCCGCGGATCCCGGATCCGAGCGGCGCTTTCCTGCGGCCCCCGCTATTCGAAGAGGTTGCCCCGCATGTCTGCTTCCAGCACTCCCGGTCACAGTCGTCTGACGAAGGCACACAAGCTGTCGATCGCCGGTGTCGCCACCCTCGGTGCCGCCGCCCTCGCCTTCTCCCTCGTCCCCGCCGGTACCGAGAGCGCTCAGGCGCAGACGTTCGACGCCGTCCCGGTCGCCTGGACCCAGTCCGTGCAGAAGCACGTGGGCGCCCAGCAGGTCGTCGCCGACCAGAAGGCCAAGGACGCGGCGAAGGCCAAGGCCGAGGAGCAGGCGAAGAAGGACCGCGAGACCAAGGAAGCCGCCAGCCGTTCCGCGGCCCGCACGCCGGTCTTCGCGAACAACCTCGACGGCTGGATCAAGGAAGCCCTCTTCATCATGAAGCGCGAGGGCATTCCCGGCTCCTACGCCGGCATCCACCGCAACATCATGCGCGAGTCGAGCGGCAACCCCCGCGCGATCAACAACTGGGACATCAACGCGCAGAACGGCATCCCGTCCAAGGGCCTGCTCCAGGTGATCGCCCCGACCTTCAAGACGTACCACGTCAAGGGCACCAAGTTCGACCAGTACGACCCGGTCGCGAACATCGTCGCCGCGTGCAACTACGCCGCCGACCGCTACGGCTCGATGGACAACGTGAACAGCGCCTACTAGGCACCGCACGCCCCCATGCGCCTCAGGGCGGCCCCCGGAGTTCCGGGGGCCGCCCTGAGGCGTTTCACGCGTGCGCGGTCCTGCCGGACCCGCCCGCTACTTGCGCATGACCTCGGGCTCGTGGCGGCGCAGCAGGCGCGCCACGGCGAAGCCGCAGATGACGCCGAGCAGCAGCAGGACGCTGACGTCCAGGAACCACTGGGCGGCGGTGTGGTCCCACAGCGGGTCGGTGTTGGTGGGGTTCTGCGGGTCCCACGGCGCCATGAGCTTGCCGAGGTTCAGGGTGGTGCCGGCGGCGCCGATGGCCCAGCGGGACGGCATCAGGTAGGCGAACTGCTCCAGGCCGATCTTGTCGTACAGCTGGAACAGGACGCCGGTGAAGACGACCTGGACGATCGCGAACATGACGAGCAGCGGCATGGTCTTCTCGGCGGTCTTCACCAGCGAGGAGATCACGAGGCCGAACATCATCGCGGTGAAGCCGAGCGAGGTCACCGCGATGCAGAGCTCGACGGCCGGGTTCATGAACAGGCCCGCGGCGGGCAGCTTGCGCGGGGTGAAGGCGATGGCGCAGATGATCACGCCTTGGAGGGCGGTGATCACGCCGAGGACGATCACCTTCGACATGAGGTACGCGGACCGGGACAGGCCGGTCGCGCGCTCACGCTCGTAGATGACGCGTTCCTTGATCAGCTCACGGACCGAGTTGGCCGCGCCCGAGAAGCACATGCCGACCGCGAGGATCAGCATGATCGTGCCCGCGTCGCCGTTGAAGCGCGACGGCGGGGTCGGCGGGGCGAGGCCGAACTTCGCGGGGATCACGATGGAGACGACGCCCAGGACGGCGGGCATCAGCACCATCAGGGCGAGGAAGCCCACGTCGGAGGCGATCACCGAGACGTAGCGGCGCATCAGCGTCCACAGCTGCGAGCCCCAGCCCTGCGGCTTCGGAGGGATCATCTGCTGCGGCGCCATCGCGACCTGCTGCGGGGCGACCGCGTCGAGGTCGGCGGCGTACAGCTGGTAGTGCTGCGAGCCCTTCCAGCGGCCGGCCCAGTCGTAGTCGCGGTAGTTCTCGAAGGCGGAGAACACGTCGGCCCAGGTGGTGTAGCCGAAGAAGTTCAGCGCCTCGTCCGGCGGGCCGAAGTAGGCGACGGACCCGCCCGGGGCCATGACGAGCAGCTTGTCGCACAGCCCCAGCTCGGCCACGGAGTGGGTGACGACGAGGACCGTGCGGCCGTCGTCGGCGAGGCCGCGCAGCAGCTGCATGACGTCGCGGTCCATGCCCGGGTCGAGGCCGGAGGTCGGCTCGTCCAGGAAGATCAGCGACGGCTTGGTGAGCAGCTCCAGGGCCACGGACACGCGCTTGCGCTGACCACCCGAGAGCGAGGTGATCTTCTTGTCCTTGTGGATGTCGAGCTTGAGCTCGCGCAGCACCTCGTTGATGCGGGCGGCGCGCTCGGACTCGGCGGTGTCGCCCGGGAAGCGGAGCTTGGCCGCGTACTTCAGGGCGGTCGAGACCTTCAGCTCCTTGTGCAGGATGTCGTCCTGCGGGACCAGGCCGATGCGCTGGCGGAGCTCCGCGAACTGCTTGTACAGGTTGCGGTTGTCGTAGAGGACGTCACCCTGGTCGGCGGGGCGGTAGCCGGTGAGCGCCTTCAGGAGCGTCGACTTGCCCGAGCCGGAGGGGCCGATGACGCCGATGAGCGACTTCTCCGGGACGCCGAAGGTGACGTCCTTGAGGATCTGCTTGCCGCCGTCGACCGTGACCGTGAGGTGGCGGGCCGAGAAGGAGACGTCACCGGTGTCGACGAACTCCTCGAGCCGGTCGCCGACGATCTTGAACGTCGAGTGGCCGACGCCGACGATGTCGTTCGGACCGAGCAGCGCGGTGCCGGACTTGGGCAGCGGCTGACCGTTGACGTAGGTGCCGTTGTGGCTGCCGAGGTCGTGGATCTCGAAGCGGCCGCCGGTGGAGCGGAACTCCGCGTGGTGGCGCGAGACCTGGAGGTCGGAGACGACGAGCTCGTTCTCCAGGGCACGGCCGATGCGCATGACGCGGCCGACGGCGATCTGGTGGAACGTCGTCGGGCTGCGGTGGTCACTGCTGTACCCGGGGGCCGAGGCGGCCTGCTGCGCCGGAATGCCGCCACCGACACCGCCGCCCTGCTGCTGCGGCACGTACGGCTGCTGCTGGTGCGGCTGCTGGTCCCAGGCGGGCTGCTGCTGCGGCTGCTGGGCCGGGGCCTGGTACGCCGGCTGCTGCGCCTGCGCCTGCGCGGCCGGGGCCTGGTAGGCCGGCTGCTGCGCCTGTGCGGCCGCGCTCGGATTCAGCCGCGGGCCGTCGGTCGCGTTGCCGAGGTGGACCGGCGTACCCGGCACGAGCTCCGTCTGCTGGACCCGCGCGCCGTGCACGTAGGTGCCGTTGGTGCTGCCGTGGTCCTCGATGGCCCAACCCCGGCCGTTCCAGCTGATGGTGGCGTGCCGCCACGACACCCTGGCGTCATCGATCACCACGTCTCCCTGGGGATCGCGCCCCAGCGAGTACGACCTGGACGGATCGAGCGTCCAGGTCCTTCCGTTCAATTCCAGTACGAGTTCCGGCACTCCAGCCCCACTTAAGGTCCCCCGAGAATCCCCCTGGCGTCCAGGGAGAACGACGTCAGGGAGTCTAGGGATGGCGAACATCCGGTGGAACTATTTCAGGCCTGCGGCCACATGTGGAATCGGGGCCTTCCGCGGGCGGCCGTGTACGGCCGTTGAGGGGGTCGAAAGGCACCCGGAGAGTGCGATAGGGGACTTCTCGCCTCCTTGGCATCTTCACGTGCCGCGCCCCTTTCCTCCTTCTTGACGCGCCGCCCGCGCGGCTCGGCCGCAGGCGGCCTCCCCGGCTTCGCGGGGCTGCGCCGGACTCCGTCCGGCGGACGTGGGGCGGGGCCGGTGCGCCGTCCGCGGGTGGGTGTGCCGCTGCGCGGGCCGTCCCCCACCCGCCCCTTCCGCCCCCCGCGCGGCGGCCGACCACCCGCGGGCGGCCCACCGGCCTCGGCCAGGGGCACCGGCCCCGCCCCGGCACCGACGGACGGAGTCCGGCGCAGCGGGCCCGAGGCCCGGGAAGCGCCCCGGCGCCGAGCGGTGCGGGCACGCGTCTGAAGAATGGGACGGGGGTCCGGCGTCGGGGGGCGGGAAGATACGGTGTGGGCACCATGAGCGCTTCGCAGACCTCCGACGTCCCCACCCTCCTCGTCAAGATCTTCGGCAAGGACCGTCCCGGGATCACCGCCGGGCTGTTCGACACCCTCGCCGCCTACTCCGTCGATGTCGTCGACATCGAGCAGGTCGTCACCCGCGACCGCATCGTCCTGTGCGTCCTCGTCACCAAGCCCGCCGCCGGCTCCGAGGGCGAGCTGCGCGCCACCGTGCACAGCTGGGCAGAGTCGCTCAAGCTGCAGGCGGAGATCCTCTCCGGCACCGGTGACAACCGGCCGCGCGGCAGCGGCCGCTCCCACGTCACCGTCCTCGGGCACCCGCTCACCGCCGAGTCCACCGCCACCATCGCCGCCCGGATCACCGCGGCCGGCGGCAACATCGACCGTATCTTCCGGCTCGCCAAGTACCCGGTGACGGCGGTCGAGTTCGCCGTCTCCGGCGTCGAGACCGAGCCGCTGCGCACCGCCCTGGCCACCACCGCCGCGCAGATCGGCGTGGACGTGGCCGTGGTCTCGGCCGGGCTGCACCGCCGGGCGCAGCGGCTGGTGGTCATGGACGTGGACTCGACCCTGATCCAGGACGAGGTCATCGAGCTCTTCGCCGCGCACGCCGGCTGCGAGGCCGAGGTCGCCGAGGTGACCGAGCGGGCCATGCGCGGTGAGCTGGACTTCGAGCAGTCCCTGCACGCCCGCGTCGCGCTGCTGGCGGGGCTGGACGCCTCGGTGGTGGACAAGGTCCGCTCCGAGGTGCGGCTGACGCCCGGCGCGCGGACCCTGATCCGGACCCTGAAGACGCTGGGCTACCAGGTGGGCGTGGTCTCGGGCGGGTTCACGCAGGTCACGGACGACCTGCGGGAGCGGCTGGGGCTGGACTTCGCCTCGGCGAACACCCTGGAGATCGTCGACGGGAAGCTGACCGGCAAGGTCACCGGGGAGATCGTGGACCGGGCGGGCAAGGCCCGGCTGCTGCGCCGCTTCGCCGGGGAGGCCGGGGTGCCGCTGTCGCAGACGGTGGCCATCGGTGACGGCGCCAACGACCTGGACATGCTGAACGCGGCCGGGCTGGGTGTCGCCTTCAACGCCAAGCCGGTGGTCCGCGAGGCCGCGCACACCGCCGTGAACGTCCCCTTCCTGGATGCCGTGCTGTACCTGCTCGGCGTCACCCGCGAGGAAGTGGAAGCGGCCGACCTGGCCTGAGGCACCCCGCCCGCACCCGACTCCCTCGCGTACGTACGCGCCCGGCCGGATCCCTCCGGCCGGGCGCGCGTCGTCGCGGGCTCAGTGCTCCTTGGGCGTCCAGTAGTCCAGCAGGGTGCACACGCCGGGTTCGAGGGTCTTCCACGAGCCGGTGAAGGAGACGATGGCCAGCGCGGCGGTCGGGAAGCCCGTACGGGTCATCCGGGCCAGGGCGTCGCCCTCGGAGCGTCCGGAGAGGACATCGGCGAGGGCGTGCATGCCGGGGTTGTGGCCGATGACGAGGAGGTCGGACACCTCGTCGGGGGTCTCGTTCAGCAGGGCGATGAGCTCGCCGGGCGACGCTTCGTAGATCCGCTCCTCGTACGAGGTCTTCGGCCGGGACGGGAGTTCCTGGACGGCGAGCTTCCAGGTCTCCCGGGTGCGGGCGGCGGTGGAGCAGAGGGCCAGGTCGAAGGCGATGCCGGTCTCGGCCAGCTTCAGTCCGACGGCGGGCGCGTCCTTGCGGCCGCGTTCCGCCAGCGGGCGGTCGTGGTCGGACACCTGCGGCCAGTCGGCCTTGGCGTGCCGGAGGAGGGCGATCCTGCGGGGTGTGTCGGCGCTCATGGCCCCCAGCTTCGCACGAAACGAGCCACCGGGCGCAGGGTGTTGGGGGGCCTTCCCCCCGCGGTGGGGCGTGCCCGGCGCACGCGGGTCAGCCGACGGCGCGCAGCAGCTGGTGGGTGACCTGGATGAGTGCGGAGCCCTCTCCGCTGGCGGCGTGCGCCTGGCCGGAGCCGGCGAGGAGGAGCAGGAGGAGGCCGAAGGCGAGCGCGGGCAGGGCCAGCGTCCACCAGCGCAGCCGGGTGTCGGGGGCGGTGCGGGGGCCGGGAAGGTGTGCGGGGGCCGACATGGCCGCCTCCGTGTGTGTGCGGGTGGGACGGGCTCGCTCTCCTTCGAATCTATGGATCCGAAGGCGCGGTTCCCATCCGGGGCACACCCCAGGCAACCCTGAACCTGGCCCCCTAGGGGATGGTGGGGATATCCCCACCATGCCCCGGGGCCCTGGTGTCAGGGTGAGGCGATGGTCGCGATGACGGCGATGACCACGGTCACGAGCAGCATCGCGCCGAGCACGAGGCCGAGCTTCTTGTGGCCGTTCTGGGGGTTCGGTTCGAGTACGGGCGACATGCCGTTCAGTCTCCCATGCCGCATTCGTCCTCGATCGTGCGGTCCCGGCCGGCGAGGACGCCGAGGGCGATCTGGGGGACGAGGAGGGCCGCCATCAGGACCAGCGGGAGGTCCCAGCCGCCGCTGTGCTGGTAGAGGGTGCCGATGACCAGGGGCCCGGGGATGGAGATGAGGTAGCCGGTGCTCTGGGCGAAGGCGGAGAGCTTGACGACCCCGGCCGGGGACTTGGCGCGGAGCCCGATCATCGTGATGACGAGGGGGAAGGCGCAGTTGGAGATGCCGAGCAGCAGGGCCCAGGCCCAGGCTCCGGCGGCGGGGGCGAGGTAGAGCCCGAGGTAGCCGGCGAGGCCGAAGAGGCCGAGGACGGCGGCGATGGGGCCCTGGTTGCGCATCCGTCCGGCGAGGCCGGGGATGACGAAGGCCAGGGGGACGCCCATGACCATGGTGACGGCGAGCAGGACTCCGGCGGTGGAGGCGGAGACGCCCGCGTCGCGGAAGATCTGCGGGAGCCAGCCCATGGTGACGTAGGCGCCGGTGGCCTGGAGGCCGAAGTAGCAGGCCAGGGCCCAGGCGGTGCGGCTGCGGACCACGGAGGGTCCGGTCGCCCCGGTCGCGGCGGCGGGGGCCGCGGCCTTCTCGCGGCGGCCGGCGGCGGCGATGGGCAGCCAGGGCAGTACGGCTGCGACGGCGAGGACGGCCCAGACCAGCAGGCCGGTGCGCCAGCTGCCGCCGAGGGCGCCGGTGAGGGGGACCGTCGCGGCGGCGGCGAGGGAGGTGCCGGCGGCCAGGGCCATGGAGTAGAGGCCGGTCATGGTGCCGACCCGGTCCGGGAAGTAGCGCTTGACGATCACCGGGAGCAGCACGTTGGTCAGGGCTATGCCGGCCAGGGACAGGGCGCTGGCCGCGAGGAATCCGGCGGCGTTGTCCGCGAAGGGGCGGACCAGCAGGCCTGCGGCGACGGCGGCCATGCCGGCGCAGACGACGGCGGCCGGGCCGAACCGGCGGGAGAGCCGGGGGGCGGTGACGCCGAAGACGGCGAAGCAGAGGGCGGGGACCGAGGTGATGAGCCCGGCGACGGTGCCGCTCATGTGGAGGCCGGTGCGGGCCTCTTCGAAGAGGGCTCCGAGGCTGGTGATGGCGGGCCGCAGGTTGAGGGCGGCCAGCACGATTCCGACGACGAGCACCGGGCCCAGCCACTTGGGGGCGGCGTCGGCGGGGGCGGGCGCGGGCAGGGCGGCGGAGCCGCCGCTCGCGACCGCCGGGCGGTTCATGGTCTGGATGTCTTCGTCGTGCATCCAGCCATCATAGAATCATGGGATGATTGGTTGTCCAGTCTTGAACGGTCTTGCAGGACTCCGTCCAGCCCCGCTCCAGCCGTCCCCGGCCCAGCCGTCCCCGGCCCAGCCGTCCCCGAGGGGGTTCCACCCGCCATGCCGCTGACCTCGCCCCGGCGATCCGCGCTCGTCGACCAGGTGATCGCCCAGCTGAGGAACCAGATCACGTCCGGCGAGTGGCCGGTCGGGAGCCGGATCCCCACCGAGCCCGAGCTGGTGGAGCTGCTGGGCGTCGCCCGCAACACCGTGCGGGAGGCGGTCCGGGCCCTCGCGCACAACGGGCTTCTGGACATCCGCCAGGGTTCGGGTACGTACGTGCTCGCCACCAGCGAGCTGGCCGGTGTGATGCACCGGCGCTTCGCGGGCGCCGACCCCCGGCACATCGCGGAGCTGCGCTCGACGCTGGAGTCCTCGGCGGCCCGGCTGGCGGCGGAGCGGCGGACCGGGCGGGACCTCGTACAGCTGGACGCGCTGCTGGCGCGGCGCGAGGAGGCGTGGACGAGCGGGGACGCGGAGCTGTTCGTGGCGGCGGACGTGAGCCTGCACATGGCGGTGGTGGCGGCCTCGCACAACGACGTGCTGATCGAGCTGTACGCGGACCTCGGCGACCTGGTCGCGGACTGGCTGCGGACGGACGTCGGCGCCGAGCTGAACCCGGCGGACCACCTGGACCACGCCCGGCTGATCGAGGCGATCCGGCGCGGGGACGCGGACGCCGCCGCGGCGGAGGCGGCGGGCTACCCCTTCGCCTGCCGGGGCAGGACCCCCGCGTAGGGGCCCTTCAGGGGGTGCGCTGGTGGCTCACCCAGGCCGTGCGCACCTCTTTCCAGCAGCGGCCGGTGAGCCGGGTGCGGCCGGCCGGGTCCAGGGGGACGAGGGCGCCGTCCCCGTCCACGTCCCACCAGCGCTCGCACTCGACGTGGAGGCGGAGCAGGTCCGTCTCTGGGTAGCCGTTGTGGCAGGACGCGACCACGGTGGAGCCGGTGATCGCGGTGTCGCAGTCGGCGCCGAAGAGTTCCCCGACGGGCGGCCGCGCGGGCCGTACGGGTGGCTCGCCGGGGATGTCGTCGAGGTCCACGACGGCCTGCCCGGCCGCTTCGGGGCCAGGCGCGGGTTCCCGTACGCCGGGCTGGGCGAGGGCTCCGGGGCCCAGAAGGCCGGTCAGGAACAGGGAGGTGACCAGCAGTGATACCGCTCGGCTCGGCCTCGCGCCCACGCCCGCACCTCCTCCCCGAACGCACCGGGAAGATCCCGGCATGGTCATTTTGCAGGTATCTGTCCCGGTTTTCGACTCGGGAAGATCCACCCCGGGCTCGGACATCCGGTCGAACGGGGCCGCGCGACGCCCCTTGAGGACCCCTCACCCGCCCCTGCGGCACGCGAGAACGGCGATGGCCGCGCCCTCCGGGAGGAAGACGCGGCCATCGCCGTTCGTACGGGTCGGTCCTGGGGTCAGGCACCCATGGCGTGCAGGCCGCCGTCCACGTGGACGATCTCGCCGGTGGTCTTCGGGAACCAGTCCGACAGCAGCGCGACGACACCGCGGCCCGTCGGCTCCGGGTCGCTCATGTCCCACTCCAGCATGGAGCGGTGGTTCCAGGTGTCCGCCAGGTCGGAGAAGCCGGGGATGGACTTCGCGGCCATCGAGCCGAGCGGGCCGGCCGAGACCAGGTTGCAGCGGATGTTCTCCTTGCCCAGGTCGCGGGCCAGGTAACGGCTGGTGGCCTCCAGGGCGGCCTTGGCCGGGCCCATCCAGTCGTACTGCGGCCAGGCGAACTGCGCGTCGAAGGTGAGGCCGACGACGGCCGCGCCCTCCGCCGGGAAGAGCGGCTTGCAGGCCATCGTCAGCGACTTCAGCGAGAACGCCGAGACGTGCATGGCGGTGGCGACCGACTCGAACGGGGTGTTCAGGAAGTTGCCGCCGAGGGCGTCCTGCGGGGCGAAGCCGATGGAGTGCACGACGCCGTCGAGGCCGCCGAGCTCGTCGCGGACGAGGCCCTCCAGGCGGGCGAGGTGCTCGTCGTTGGTGACGTCGAGCTCGATCACCTTGACCGGCTTGGGCAGCTTCTTGGCGATGCGCTCGGTCAGCGACGGGCGCGGCCACGCGGTGAGGATGACCTCGGCGCCCTGCTCCTGGGCCAGCCTGGCGGTGTGGAAAGCGATGGAGGACTCCATCAGCACACCCGTGATGAGGATGCGCTTGCCCTCGAGAATTCCGCTCATGGTGATCAGTGACCCATGCCCAATCCGCCGTCAACGGGAATGACGGCTCCGGTGATGTACGCGGCGTCGTCGGACGCCAGGAAGCTGACGGCTGCCGCGATCTCCTCGGGCTGCGCGTAGCGGGCGAGCGGCACGTTCGCCACGATGCCCGCACGCTGCTCGTCGGTGAGCACCTTCGTCATGTCGGTGTCCACGAAGCCGGGGGCGACCACGTTGAAGGTGATGTTGCGGGAGCCCAGCTCACGGGCGAGGGAGCGGGCGAAGCCCACCAGCGCGGCCTTGGAGGCGGCGTAGTTGGCCTGGCCGGCCGAGCCCAGCAGGCCCACGACCGAGGAGATCAGGACGACGCGGCCCTTCTTGGCGCGGAGCATGCCGCGGTTCGCGCGCTTGACCACGCGGAAGGTGCCGGTGAGGTTGGTGTCGACGACGGACGCGAAGTCCTCCTCCGACATGCGCATCAGCAGCGTGTCCTTGGTGATGCCGGCGTTGGCCACCAGCACCTCGACGTTGCCGTGCTTCTCCTCGATCTCCTTGTAGGCCTGCTCCACCTGCTCGGAGTCGGTGATGTCGCAACGCACCGCCAGCACACCGAGCGAGGTGAGCTCCTGCGGGGGCTCGCCCGAACGGTACGTGATGGCGACCTTGTCGCCGGCCTCTGCGAAGGCTCGGGCGATGGCGAGGCCGATGCCCCGGTTTCCTCCGGTGACGAGAACCGAGCGGCTCAACGGATCACCCTTTCGCTAGCGGTCTGATTAGCAAAAACCTATAGGCCGCGCAGGGCATCCGGAGAATCGGGCTCCGACAGGGCCTCGCGACGGGCTCTGTCGAGTCCCTACAGAAAGATGTAGGCACAGCCGCCCCGGGCGCGACATGATCGGGGCGACCGGCCCCGACCCCGGGAGGACTTCCGTGGCCCATTCCATCGACGCGGCTTTCACCGCGCTGCCCCTGCGGGCGCTCGCCGACGCGGCACTCGCCCGGGCCCGCGCGCTGGGCGCCGACCATGCCGACTTCCGGCTGGAGCGGATCCGCAGCGCCTCCTGGCGGCTGCGTGACGCCAAGCCCTCCGGCGGCTCCGACACCACCGACCTCGGTTACGCGGTCCGGGTGGTGCACGGCGGCAGCTGGGGCTTCGCCTCCGGCGTGGACCTGACCATGGACGGCGCCGCCAAGGTGGCCTCGCAGGCCGTGGCCATGGCGAAGCTGTCCGCCCAGGTGATCAAGGCGGCCGGCTCGGACGAGCGGGTGGAGCTGGCCGAGGAGCCGGTGCACGCCGACAAGACCTGGATCTCCGCCTACGACGTCAACCCCTTCGAGGTGCCGGACGCCGAGAAGTCGGCCCTGCTCGCCGACTGGAGCGCGCGGCTGCTGGCGGCCGAGGGCGTGGCGCACGTGGACGCCTCGCTGCTCGCCGTCCACGAGAACAAGTTCTACGCCGACACCGCGGGCACCTCGACCACCCAGCAGCGGGTGCGCCTCCACCCGCAGCTCACCGCGGTCGCCGTCAACGGGACCACCGGCGAGTTCGACTCGATGCGCACGATCGCCCCGCCCGCCGGGCGCGGCTGGGAGTACCTGACCGGTACCGGCTGGGACTGGAACGCCGAGCTGGAGCAGATCCCGGCCCTCCTCGCCGAGAAGATGCGGGCCCCCAGCGTGCAGGCCGGGCGCTACGACCTGGTCGTGGACCCGTCCAACCTGTGGCTCACCATCCACGAGTCCATCGGCCACGCCACCGAGCTCGACCGGGCGCTGGGCTACGAGGCGGCGTACGCGGGGACCTCCTTCGCCACCTTCGACCAGCTCGGCAAGCTCAAGTACGGCTCCTCGATCATGAACGTGACCGGTGACCGCACCGCCGAGCACGGCCTGGCCACCATCGGCTACGACGACGAGGGCGTCGAGGCGCAGAGCTGGGACCTGGTCAAGGACGGCACCCTGGCCGGCTACCAGACCGACCGGCGGATCGCGAAGCTGACCGGCCTCGGCCGCTCCAACGGCTGCGCGTACGCCGACTCCCCCGGGCACGTGCCCGTGCAGCGGATGGCGAACGTCTCGCTCCAGCCGGATCCGGGCGGGCTCTCCACGGAGGACCTGATCGGCGGGGTGGAGCGCGGGATCTACGTGGTCGGCGACCGCTCCTGGTCGATCGACATGCAGCGCTACAACTTCCAGTTCACCGGGCAGCGCTTCTTCCGGATCGAGAACGGCAGGCTGGCCGGGCAGCTGCGCGACGTCGCGTACCAGGCGACGACCACCGACTTCTGGGGCTCCATGGAGAAGGTCGGCGGCCCGCAGACCTACGTCCTGGGCGGCGCCTTCAACTGCGGCAAGGCCCAGCCGGGCCAGGTCGCGGCGGTCTCGCACGGCTGCCCGTCGGCGCTGTTCCGCGACGTGAACATCTTGAACACCACCCAGGAGGCCGGACGCTGATGTCGCCGAACCGCACGAAGCCCCACGAGATCGTCGAGCGGGCCCTGGAGCTGTCCACCGCCGACGGCTGCGTCGTCATCGCGGACGAGGAGTCCAGCGCCAACCTGCGCTGGGCCGGCAACGCGCTCACCACCAACGGGGTGACCCGCGGCCGGACCCTGACGGTCATCGCCACGGTCGGCGGCCGGGAGGGCACGGCCTCGGGGGTCGTCTCGCGCTCCGCCGTCACCGCCGCCGACCTGGAGCCGCTGGTACGGGCCGCCGAGGCGGCGGCGCGGGCGGGCGGTCCCGCCGAGGACGCCCAGCCGCTGGTGACCGGCACCCCGGCGTCCCCGGACTTCACCGACGCCCCGGACGAGACCTCCTCGGCCGTGTTCGCGGACTTCGCCCCGGCCCTCGGCGAGGCCTTCGCCCGGGCCCGGGCGGGCGGCCGCGAGCTGTACGGCTTCGCCAACCACGAGCTGACGTCCACGTACGTCGGCACCTCGACCGGGCTGCGGCTGCGCCACGACCAGCCGAACGGCACCCTGGAGCTCAACGCCAAGTCACCCGACCGGCTGCGCTCCGCCTGGGCCGGCCGGGCCACCCGGGACTTCAAGGACGTGGACCCGACGGCCCTGGACGCGGAGCTGGCCGTGCGCCTGGGCTGGGCCGAGCGGAAGGTCGAGCTGCCGGCCGGCCGGTACGAGACCCTGCTGCCGCCGACCGCGGTGGCCGACCTGCTGATCTACCAGATGTGGTCGGCGACGGCCCGGGACGCGACGGAGGGCCGGACGGTCTTCTCCAAGCCCGGCGGCGGCACCCGGATCGGGGAGCGGCTGTCGCGGCTTCCGCTGACCCTGCGCAGCGACCCGAACGCGCCGGGCCTGGAGTCCACGCCGTTCGTGATCGCGCACAGCTCGGGCGACGACGCGTCGGTCTTCGACAACGGCCTGCCGGTCCCGGCGACGGAGTGGATCAAGGAGGGCGAGCTGGCCCGGCTGACCACGACCCGGCACAGCGCCGCGCTGACCGGGCTGCCGCTGTCCCCGGCGTTCGGGAACCTGATCCTGGACGGGGGCGGCGAGAAGTCCCTGGAGGAGATGGTGGCGGGCACCGAGCGGGGTCTGCTGCTGACCTGCCTCTGGTACATCCGCGAGGTCGACCCGGCCACGCTGCTGCTCACCGGCCTGACCCGGGACGGGGTGTACCTGGTGGAGAACGGGCAGGTCACGGGCGAGGTGAACAACTTCCGGTTCAACGAGTCGCCGGTGGACCTGCTGTCGCGGGCCTCGGAGGCGGGGCGTACCGAGAAGACCCTTCCGCGCGAGTGGGGCGACTGGTTCACCCGGGCCGCGATGCCGCCTGTCCGCATCCCGGACTTCAACATGAGTTCGGTCAGCAAGGGCGTCTGATCCACCTAGACTGAGCTCGGCATTTCCACATTTCGTAAGGAGTCGAGAGACCGTGACGGACATCGTCGACGAACTGAAGTGGCGCGGGCTGTTCGCCCAGTCCACGGACGAAGAAGCGCTGCGCAAGGCCTTCGCGGACGGTCCCGTCACGTTCTATTGCGGCTTCGACCCGACCGCGGCCTCGCTGCACGTGGGGCACCTGGTGCAGGTGCTCACCGTGCGCCGGCTCCAGCAGGCCGGGCACCGGCCGCTGGCGCTGGTCGGCGGGGCCACCGGTCAGATCGGCGACCCGCGTCCGACGGCGGAGCGCACCCTGAACGACCCGGAGACGGTCGCGAACTGGGTGAACCGGCTGCGCACGCAGATCGAGCCGTTCCTGTCCTTCGAGGGCGAGAACGCCGCGGTCATGGTGAACAACCTGGACTGGACGGCGGGCCTGTCCGCCATCGAGTTCCTGCGGGACATCGGCAAGCACTTCCGCGTCAACAAGATGCTGACGAAGGACTCGGTCGCCAAGCGGCTGGACTCGGAACAGGGCATCAGCTACACGGAGTTCAGCTACCAGCTGCTCCAGGGCATGGACTTCCTGGAGCTGTACCGCCGCTACGGCTGCACCCTCCAGCAGGGCGGCTCCGACCAGTGGGGCAACCTGACGGCGGGCCTCGACCTGATCCACCGGGTCGAGCCGACGGCGCACGTGCACGCGATGGCGACCCCGCTGATGGTCAAGGCGGACGGCACCAAGTTCGGCAAGTCCGAGAGCGGGGCCGTCTGGCTGGACCCGGAGATGACCACCCCGTACGCGTTCTACCAGTTCTGGCTGAACGTGGACGACCGGGACATCTCCACCTACATGCGGATCCTGTCCTTCAGGTCCCGTGAGGAGCTGGAGGAGCTGGAGGCGCAGACCGCGGAGCGTCCGCAGATGCGGGCCGCCCAGCGGGCGCTGGCGGAGGAGCTGACCACGCTGGTGCACGGCGCGGACCAGTGCGCCGCCGTGATCGCCGCGTCGAAGGCGCTGTTCGGCCAGGGCGAGCTGGCGGAGCTGGACGAGGCCACGCTGGCCGCGGCCCTCTCCGAGCTGCCGCACGCCCGCGTCGCCGAGCTGGCGCAGGTCGTGGACCTGTTCGCGGAGACCGGCCTGGTCGCCAGCAAGTCGGCGGGCCGCCGGACCGTGAAGGAGGGCGGCGCCTACGTGAACAACGTGAAGATCACCGCCGAGGACGCGGTCCCCGCGCCGGAGGACCTGCTGCACGGACGCTGGCTGGTGCTGCGCCGCGGCAAGAAGAACCTTGCCGCGGTGGAGGTCACCGGCGCCTGACGCGCACGGAGCACGGCCGAGGGGCCGGCGCGGACACCTCCCCCGGCTACCGCCGGGAGGAGCCCAGTCCGCGTCGGCCCCTTCGTCGTGCCCCCGTCAGACCGTGTGGCGTCTGCCGCCCCGCAGGGCCATGTAGACCATGTCGCCGAGGCCGACGACGACCACGGCTCCGACGAGCTGGAGCAGGTGCCGGATCCAGTCGATGCCCCTGGTGTCCTCGACGCCGATCCAGCGTGAGACGGCGTTGCCGAGGATGGCACCGACGATGCCGAAGAGGGTGGTCAGCCAGAGGGGCTGGTGCTGCTTGCCCGGCAGGACGGCGCGGGCTATGAGGCCCAGCACGAAACCGACGATGATCGCCCACAACCATTGCATGTCGAGCCTCCTCGTGGCGCGTTGTGCGCATGTGGGCCCAGTTTCGACCCATCCGGCGTACAGCGCATTTCGGACACTCCCGTTCGGAGGACACCCCCTCTCCTCCCCCGGGCACGCGCGGCGTACCGTGGAGTGGTCCGGACCGGGGAGTGTCCGGCGGGCGGATCGGGCGGTGGAGCATGCAGCGGACGAAGCGGAACGGACCCGAGGTCTTCCGGATCACGGGAGCCCGGATGGGCCTCGCCGAGGACGTACGGGGGCGCCAGCGCCGGTACGTCATCTCGATGGGGATCCGGACCCTTTCCGTGATCGCCACGGTGGTCCTGTGGAACGTGGAGCGCCATGTGGCCATCGTGACGCTGGCCGCCGGCCTGCTGCTGCCGTACATCGCCGTCGTCATCGCCAACGCGGGGCGCGAGTCGACGCCCAATCTGCCCTCGAACTTCATCCCCGCCCCTGTGCGCCCGGCACTGGACTCGGGAAACCTCAATAAAAGCTCAGATCAATCATGAAGTTCCGGTGCACCCCACGGGGTCGTGCGTGACATACTGCCTACGCGCTCCGCATCCCCCGTCGGAGCGACGGACCGACGCCGGGCAGCTCCCCCCGTGGCTGCCCGGCGTCGCCCTTCCGTTTGTAGGGTTGGGGCCGTGACTTCTCCCGAAACCCCCACCTGCTCCGCCAAGGGCTGCCGCGACGCGGCCGTCTGGGTCCTGGCGTGGAACAACCCGAAACTGCACACGCCGGAGCGGCGCAAGACCTGGCTGGCGTGCGCGGAACACCGCGAACACCTCTCCCAGTTCCTGGGGGTCCGCGGCTTCCTCAAGGACGTCGTGAAGCTGGAGGAGTGGGTCCAGCCCGAGGGCTCCGAGCGCGAGCGCCCGTAGCCCGGGGCGCGGCCCGCGGGCGTCAGCCGCCGATCGCCGACATGGGGCGGTCGGGCTGCAGGAAGGACGGGTCGTCGAGTCCGGACCCGGCCTTCTTGCCCCACATCGCCACCTTCCACAGGCGGGCGATCTCCTCGTCCGGGGCGCCCGAGCGCAGGGCGGCGCGCAGGTCCGACTCCTCGGTGGCGAACAGGCACGTACGGACCTGGCCGTCGGCCGTGAGCCGCGTACGGTCGCACGCCCCGCAGAAGGGGCGGGTGACGGAGGCGATGACCCCGACGGTGGCCGGGCCGCCGTCGACCAGCCAGCGCTCGGCCGGGGCCGAGCCGCGCTCCTCGGCGCCTTCCTCGGTGAGGGTGAAGCGGGTGCGCAGGGAGGCCAGGATGTCCCCGGCGGTGATCATGCCCTCGCGCTTCCAGCCGTGCTGGGCGTCCAGGGGCATCTGCTCGATGAAGCGGAGCTCGTACTCGTTCTCCACGGCCCAGGCGAGCAGGTCGGGCGCCTCGTCGTCGTTCAGCCCCGGCATCAGGACGGCGTTGACCTTGACCGGGGTCAGGCCGGCCTCGCGGGCGGCGGCCATGCCGTCGATCACGTCGTGGTGGCGGTCGCGGCGGGTGAGGGTCTTGAACACCTCGGGCCGCAGGGTGTCGAGGGAAACGTTCACCCTGTCCAGGCCGGCGGCCTTGAGGGCCTGGGCGGTGCGCTTGAGGCCGATGCCGTTGGTGGTCAGCGACATCTTGGGGCGGGGCTCCAGGGCCGCGCACTGCTCCACGATGCCGACGAGGCCGGGCCGCAGCAGCGGCTCACCGCCGGTGAAGCGGACCTCGGTGATGCCGAGGCCGGTCACGGCGATGCGGATCAGCCGGACGATCTCGTCGTCACTCAGCAGATCGGACTTTCCCAGCCACTGCAGGCCCTCCTCGGGCATGCAGTAGGTACACCGCAGGTTGCACCGGTCGGTGAGTGAGACGCGCAGGTCAGTGGCCACGCGGCCGTACGTGTCGAGAAGCACTGTGGGCCCCCTCCCCTGTCCGGATCTAGAGGTCTGGTCAGTTCGAGCGTACGCGACCTGTGTGTCGTGGAGGGATGCCCGAATGAACGAGACGTAACGCGGCCGCGTCGTAGGGAAGTACGACGCGGCCACGCACGGTGTTCGTACGGTTTCGGGGAGCCCCTGTCAGTGGGCACCGGTGCCGGTGAGGGAGCGCACCTCCAGCTCGGCGAACTTCTGCGGGTCGGCCTCTTCCTTGGACAGGACCGTTCCCAGCCACCCCAGGAAGAAGCCGAGGGGGATGGAGATGATCCCCGGGTTCTCCAGCGGGAACCAGTAGAAGTCGGCGTCCTTGAACATCGAGGTGGGCTTGCCGGAGACCACGGGCGAGAAGAGGACGAGCCCGACCGCCGAGATCAGCCCTCCGTAGATCGACCACAGCGCGCCCTGGGTGGTGAAGCGCTTCCAGAAGAGGCTGTAGAGGATCGTCGGGAGGTTGGCGGAGGCGGCCACCGCGAAGGCGAGGGCGACCAGGCCGGCCACGTTCATGTCGCGGGCGAGGGCCCCGAGGAAGATGGCGACGGCGCCGATGACCACGGTGGACCAGCGGGCTGCGCGCACCTCCTCCTTCTCGGTGGCCTGTCCCTTGCGGATGACGTTCACGTAGATGTCGTGCGCGAAGGAAGAGGAGGAGGCCAGGGTCAGGCCCGCGACCACGGCGAGGATGGTGGCGAAGGCCACCGCGGAGATCACCGCGAGCAGGACCGCGCCGCCGGTGGAGTCCGGGCCGCCGCCGATCTCCTGGGCGAGGAGCGGTGCGGCGGTGTTGCCGGCCTTGTTGGAGGCCAGGATGTCGGCCCGCTTGAGCAGGGCCGCGGCGCCGAAGCCGAGGGCGATCGTCATCAGGTAGAAGGCGCCGATGATGCCGATGGCCCAGTTCACGGACTTGCGGGCGGCCTTGGCCGTGGGGACGGTGTAGAAGCGGATCAGGATGTGCGGCAGGCCGGCGGTGCCGAGGACCAGGGCGAGGCCGAGGGAGATGAAGTCGAGCTTGGTGAGCCCGTCCTTGCCGTACTTGAGTCCGGGCTCCAGGAACTTGGTGCCCTGGCCGCTGTTCTCGGCGGCCTGGCCCAGCAGTGCGGAGATGTTGAAGTTGAACTTCAGCAGCACCAGGAAGGTGATCAGCAGGGCGCCCGCGATGAGCAGGACCGCCTTGACCATCTGGACCCAGGTGGTGCCCTTCATCCCGCCGATCGTGACGTAGACGATCATCAGCAGGCCGACCAGCGCGACGACGGCGACCTTGCCGCCGTCGCTGGTGATGCCGAGGAGCAGCGAGACGAGCACGCCGGCGCCGGCCATCTGGGCGAGCAGGTAGAAGATCGAGACCACGATGGTGGAGGTGCCCGCGGCGGTGCGGACGGGCCGCTGGCGCATCCGGTACGCGAGGACGTCGCCCATCGTGTAGCGGCCGGAGTTGCGCAGCGGCTCGGCGACCAGCAGCAGGGCCACCAGCCAGGCGACGAGGAAGCCGATGGAGTAGAGGAAGCCGTCGTAGCCGAAGAGGGCGATGGCTCCGGCGATGCCGAGGAAGGACGCGGCGGACATGTAGTCGCCGGAGATGGCCAGGCCGTTCTGGAACCCGGTGAACTGGCGGCCGCCGGCGTAGAAGTCGGCGGCGTCCTTGGTCTGGCGGCCCGCCCAGACGGTGATGATGAGGGTGGCGACGACGAACAGCCCGAAGAGGGTGATGATCAGCGGGCGGTGCTCGCTCGCCCCGGCGGCGACCGTCAGCCCGGAGATGGTGTTCGCGCTCGGGGTCATGCTCCGGCCTCCATGCGCTTCTTGATGGCCTCGGCCTTGGGGTCGAGCTCTGTGGCGGCGTGCCGCGAGTAGAGCCAGGCGATCAGGAAGGTCGTCAGGAACTGGGCGACGCCGAGGACCAGGGCGACGTTGATGTTGCCGAAGAGCTTGGTCCCCATGAAGCCGCCCGCGTAGCTGGACAGCAGGACGTAGAGCAGGTACCAGGCGATGAAGGCCACGGTGAGCGGGAAGGCGAAGGACCTGTAGGAGCCGCGCAGTTCGGCGAATTCGGGGCTCTGCTGGACGCGCGTGAACTCTTCGGCCGACGGGTGTGCCGGGGCCGGTCCCGCGCCGCCCGGCGGCGGCGCTGCTTCGGTGGTCACGGGGGGTTCTCCTTGTGACGCGGGTGCGGTGGGGACGACGGACAAAACAACCTCCGTGTGGGGGACGGTGGTGCTGATCCCCCCTGTCAACGGCACGGCCGGCGTGTCGGGACGGTTCAACACCCGCTGATTCTTTGAGAACTTCTTTCTCGAACTGATGGCGCAAACAGGAACGTCAGCGCTAGGTTCGCGTGTCATGAACCCGTCCGACGCGACCGCGTGCGGACGGCTTTTTCACGGATGATGTGGAGAACCCATGGCTCATCTGGGACACGGCCGCCGGCGAGCTCTCGCCGTACCGGTCGGCCTGGCGCTCACTGCCTCGCTCGCCTTCCTGCCCTCGGTGGCCGCCTCGGCCGCACCGCTGGGCAACACGGCGGACTCGGTGACGGCCGCGAAGCCCGCCGCCACCGGCCCGAAGCTGTCCTACGTGGCGAACCTGAACGTGTACGCCACGGCGACGGCGGCGAAGAAGGCCATCGAGCGGGCCGGTGGGACCGTGGTGATCGCCCACGAGCAGATCGGGGTCATCGTCGCGCACTCCGAGAACCCGGACTTCGCCAAGCAGCTGCGCGCGCAGCGCGGCCTGTTCAACTCGGTCGGCGCCACCCGTACGGCCCCCCTGAAGCCGGTGCAGACCACCGAGGAGGGCACGACCCAGACGCTGAGCGCGGCCGACGCCGCGAAGGCGGCGGCGCAGGCCGAGCCGGGCCAGGAGCCCCTGGAGTCCAACCAGTGGGACCTGCGGGCTATCAAGGCCGACGCGGCACACAAGATCAACGATGGCAGCCCCGACGTCACCGTGGGCGTCATCGACACGGGTGTCGACGACACTCACCCCGACTTGGCCCCCAACTTCTCCAAGGGGCAGTCCGCCAACTGCGTCGGCGGCGTCGCCGACACCACCGAGGGCGCGTGGCGTCCGTACGCGGACGGCAGCGACCACGGCACCCACGTGGCCGGCACCATAGCCGCCGCCCGCAACGGGATCGGCGTCAGCGGTGTCGCGCCGGGCGCGAAGGTCGCCGGCATCAAGGTGAGCGAGCCGGGGACCAGCCTCTTCTACACCGAGGCGGTCGTCTGCGGCTTCATGTTCGCCGCCGAGAAGGGGATCGAGGTGACCAACAACAGCTACTACGTCGACCCGTGGAACTACACCTGCAAGAACGACGACGACCAGAAGGCGCTGGTTGAGGCCCTCACCCGGGCCACCAAGTACGCCGAGCGCAAGGGCGTCCTCAGCGTGGCCTCGGCCGGCAACTCCAACCACGACCTGGCGGCGGACTCGATCGAGGACACCACCAGCCCGAACGACAGCACCCCGCTGCCGCGCACCATCGACCCGAAGGTCTGCCTGGACCTGCCCACCCAGCTGCCGGGTGTGGTCACGGTGAGCGCGACGGGCGACAAGGGCCTCAAGTCGTACTACTCCAGCTACGGCCTGGGTGTCGTCGACGTCGCTGCCCCGGGCGGCGACAAGTGGCAGGTCCCGGCCACCCCGGACGCCAACGGCCGCGTGCTGTCGACCGTCCTGGGCGGCGGCTACGGCTACAAGCAGGGCACCTCGATGGCCGGCCCGCACGTCGCGGGCGTCGCGGCGCTGCTCAAGAGCGCGCACCCGACGGCCACGCCCTCGCAGCTCCAGGCCATGCTGAAGGCCCAGGCCACGAAGGTCGCCTGCCCGGAGAAGATCTACGACGCCACCGGCAACCTGGTCAACGCCACCACTTGCACCGCCAAGTGGGGCCAGACGGCGTACTACGGCTCGGGCGTGGTGGACGCGCTCAAGGCCGTCCAGTAGCACCGGACGCGTGAACGCGGAAGGGGGGGGGGGGGGGGTTCCCCCCCCCCCCCCCCCCCGTCCCCCCCCCCCCCCGGGGTTTGGTGCGGGCCTTCTCGCGGTGTGGTGGTTCCCCCCGCGGGTGACCTTCGTGAACTCTGTCAAGGGGGA
>NZ_JBVJWV010000004.1:85744-342648 GCF_055602105.1 Streptomyces sp. NPDC037421 | reverse complement strand
AGGAGAGTTGGTGGGGGGGGAGCGGGGGGGGGGAGGGGGGGGGGGGGGGGGGGCCCCCCCCCCCCCCCCCCCTTCCCCGTGCGCCGCCCGGGTCAGGGCTTGATCAGGACCTTCAGCGCGCTGCGGTCGTCCATCGCGCGGTAGCCGTCCGGGACCTCGTCCAGGGAGACGGCCCGGTCGAAGACGGGGGCCGGGTCGATCGCGCCGCTCAGCACGTCCTCCAGCAGCTCCGGGATGTAGGCCCGGACCGGGGCCACACCGCCGCGCAGGGTGATGTTCCGGTCGAACATCACGCCGAGGTCGAGGCCGGTGCCGCTGCCGTGCGGGACGCCGACGTAGCCGATGGCGCCGCCGTCGCGGGTGATGTTCACCGCCGTCCGCATGGACTGCTCGGTGCCGACCGCCTCGATGACGGCGTGCGCCCCCTGGCCGCGGGTCAGCTCGCGGACGGCGGCCTCGGCGGCCTCCCCGCGCTCGGCGACCACGTCGGTGGCCCCGAAGAGCTTGGCGATGTCCGTACGGGCGCTGTGCCGGCCCAGCGCGATGATCCGCTCGGCGCCGAGCCGCTTGGCCGCGAGGACGCCGCACAGCCCGACCGCGCCGTCACCGACGACGGCGACGGTGGAGCCGGCGCGGACGCCCGCGCCCAGGGCGGCGTGGTGGCCGGTGCCCATGACGTCGGACAGTGCGAGCAGCCCGGTCAGCAGGTGGTCGTCGGAGGCGGCCGCGGCGGGCAGCTTCACCAGGGTGCCGTCGGCGTGCGGGACCCGGACGGCCTCGCCCTGGCCGCCGTCGAAGCCGACCGAGCCCCAGAAGCCGCCGTGCACGCAGGAGGTGTACAGGCCCTCGGAGCAGTAGTCGCAGGTGCCGTCGGACCACATGAAGGGAGCCACGACCAGGTCCCCGGCCTTCAGGCCGGAGACGGCGGAGCCGGTCTCCTCGACGACGCCGAGGAACTCGTGCCCGATCCGCTGGCCGGGCCGGCGGGCCGCCTCGCCGCGGTAGGCCCACAGGTCGCTGCCGCAGATGCAGGCGCGCAGGACGCGGACGACGGCGTCCTCGGGGCGCTGGATCGCAGCGTCGGGCACCTCCTCCACGCGGATGTCGTGCGGGGCGTGGATGACGGTGGCGCGCATGGTGGTGCAGCCCTCCGGATCAGATAGTTCAGTCTTGTATGACTTCCCTACGGTACGCCTGCTCGCGGGCGATCGTGCCCAGGGCCAGCAGGTACTGGGCCGCGAGGTAGGTGGCCATGATCCAGAAGTCCGGGCGCGGCAGCTGGGGCCACTCGGCGACCCCGGTCGCGATGAGGGTGTCGGAGAGCAGGAACAGCGCCCCGCCGACGCCCGCGGTGCGGCCGAGGGCGCTGGAGCGGCAGGCCATGGCGGTGAGCAGCAGGCTGTACCCGGCGACGGGGATCCGCAGGTCCGCCGGCAGGTCCGGCCACAGCAGCGCGACGGTCCCGACGAGCGCGAGGGCGTACGCGCCCCCGAGCGCGGGGTTGGTCCTGCTCCGGCCGAAGAGGACCAGGTAACAGACGTGCCCGAGGGCGAAGGAGCCCATGCCGATGAGGAAGGCGGGCTCGGCGTCGAAGAGCAGCGCGAGGTCCCCGCCCCAGCCGAAGAGCAGGGCGGCGACCAGCAGCCGGGGCGCGCGGCGGGTGATCACGTACGCCACCAGCAGCGGCATCAGCAGCGGCTTGGCGAGGACGTGCCCGAGGTGCCAGCCGGCCAGCAGCGAGCCCAGGTCCGCGGCGGCGGCCGCGCCGAAGCCGGCGAGCAGCACCCGCCCGGCGCGCCCGGCGGCGGCCGGGCGGATCGCCCAGGAGGGCGTGCGCGTTCCGGTGGCGCTCACGCGGCGGGCTCCGGCGCCTTCGCGGCCCCGGCGGTCGGGACGGCCTCCGCCCGCTTGGCGGCCGGCTGCCAGCCGGGGCCCCGGAACACCCGCCCGGCGCGCTCGCGCCAGCTGTCGGCGGCGCGGACGTCGCGGGCGATGGCGGCGTACTCGTGGGTGGCGACGCGCAGCGGGTTGTGGGTGCCGATGTTCTTGGTCAGCCCGTAGACGGGCCGCTCCGTCTCCCCCACCCAGGACCCGAACATCCGGTCCCAGACGATCAGGATCCCGCCGAAGTTGCGGTCCAGGTAGCCGCCCTGGGAGGCGTGGTGGACGCGGTGGTGGGAGGGGGTGTTGAAGACGTACTCGTAGGGCCTCGGCAGCTTCCCGATCCGCTCGGTGTGCACCCAGAACTGGTAGAGCAGGTTGATGCCGTAGCAGAAGGGGATCGCGGCCGGGTGCACGCCGAGGGCGACCATCGGGAGGTAGAACCACCAGGTGGTCGCGCTGGTCCAGGGCTGGCGCAGGGCGGTGGTGAGGTTGAACCTGCGGCTGCTGTGGTGGACGACGTGGCAGGCCCACAGGATGCGGATGACGTGGTG
This sequence comes from Streptomyces sp. NPDC037421, assembly GCF_055602105.1. Lineage (NCBI taxonomy): Bacteria > Bacillati > Actinomycetota > Actinomycetes > Kitasatosporales > Streptomycetaceae > Streptomyces > Streptomyces sp. NPDC037421. The sequence continues at coordinate 340,213 of NZ_JBVJWV010000004.1, read as the reverse complement.
GAGCCGGTGCTGCCAGTAGTAGAGGAAGTCCTGGGCGAGCAGCATCAGCAGGGCGGTCCACCACAGGAACGGCACCCGCAGCGGGGTCAGTTCGTAGACGGCGGTGAAGACCGCGACGACCGGGATCTTCCAGAGCAGGTCGAAGCCGATGCTGCCGATCCCCATGGTGACGCTGGTGACCGCGTCCTTGGTGTCGTAGCCGGCGGCGTCCTCGTCGGGATGGAGCCGGTAGCTGACCACCTCGATGACGGTGAGCAGTACGAAGGCGGGTATGGACCACAGCACGACATCGGGCAGATTTGGCATGGGCGCACCTTAGGGGCGGGTTCCGGGGTGCCGCTAGGGGTTGTTACCGATCAGTATCCGACGGGGTTACCCGGGGTACAAGGGGGAGGGCGCATGGCAGGGCTCGAAACGGCCGCGTTAAGGGCGGCGAGCACCGTGGCAGGGTCCTTGTGGAGGTCGCGGCTCGGGCAGGTGCCCGGCGCGGGCCTCACCGACCGGGCGGTGCGGCCGGCGCAGCGCTGGCGCCGCCCGGCGGAGCTCGGCACGCCGGAGCTGCGCCGGCTCGCCGAGGAGCTGGCGCCCCGGCTGGGCGCGGCCGCAGCCCGGCTGCCGGAGCACGAACGGCTGGCCGCGCTCGACGCGGTCGCCGACGCCTTCGCGGCCTGGCCGGGGCGCCTGGACGCGGAGGCCCTCTTCGCGGCGGACCTGGACCCGGCGGAGCTGGCGGCGAAGGTGTCCCTGCCACCGGCGGCGGGCCTGAGCGCGGGGGCCGAGGCCCTGGCCCGTGACCTGATCCGGCTGGCCTGCGTGCACTCCGTGGAGTACCTGACGACCCTGCCGTCGTTCGGCGCGCGGGCCGAGGTGGAACTCGTACGCCGCACCGGCGCGTTGCAGCGGTCGGTGGACCGGCTGGCGGACCGCGCGGACGGTGCGGCGCACGCCTTCGAGGAGCGGTACGCGCGGTACGTGGCCGACACCCACGGACGGCTCCAGCTGTTCGGGCTGACGACCGGCCGCGCGCGGGAGGAATGGCCGCTGGACCTGGCGTACATCAGCCTCGCGGTCAGCGGCGAGCAGCAGCGGCTGCTGCCGGGCGAGCCCGGCGTGCACCAGACCACCGTCAAGGCGGAGCACGCGCTGGGCGCGGCGGACCGCGTCCTGCTGCGCGGCCCGGCGGGCTCCGGCAAGAGCACCCTCCTCCAGTGGCTCGCCGTCGACGCGGCCCGGCACGGCACCCGCGTCCCGTTCGTGCTGCGCCTGCGCTCGTTCACGAACTCCGACGCCCTGCCGCTGCCGGAGGACTTCCTCAAGGCCTCCGGCGTACCGCTGTCGGCGCCGGCCGGCTGGGTCGAGAACCTGATGCTGAGCGGGCGGGCACTGGTCCTGGTGGACGGGGTGGACGAGGTCCCGCAGCGGCTGCGCGCCCGCACGGAGACCTGGCTGCGCGGGCTGGTGTCGGCCTTCCCGAAGGCCCGCTACGTCGTCACCACCCGCCCTTCGGCGGTCCCGGAGGACTGGCTCGCCCGGGAGGGCTTCGCACCGTACGCGCTGCTGCCGATGGAACGGGAGGACGTGAGGGCGTTCATCGCGCACTGGCACCGGGCCGCCGGGGCGGAATGCCCGGGCGAGGACCTCGAAGCGTACGAGGCCTCGCTGCGGGAGGCGGTGACGGCCCGCCGGGACCTGGGCCGGCTGGCAACCAACCCCCTGATGTGCGCGCTGCTCTGCGCGTTGAACCGGGACCGGCGGATGCAGCTCCCCCGCGCCCGCAAGGAGCTGTACGACGCGGCGTTGGACATGCTGCTGGTCCGTCGGGACACCGAGCGGGAGATCACCGGGGTCGAGGGCGTCTATCTCACTCGGGACGAACAGATCCTGCTGCTCCAGCGGTTCGCGTACTGGCTGATCCGCAACGGCCAGGTGGAGGCGGGCCGCGACGAGGCCGTCGAGCTGGTGGCGGAGTGGCTGGAGGGCATGCCGCAGGTGCGCGAGCAGGGCGATGCGGAGCGGGTCTTCTCCCACCTGCTGATCCGCAGCGGGCTGCTGCGGGAGCCGGTCGCGGGATCGGTGGACTTCGTCCACCGCACCTTCCAGGACTACCTGGGCGCCAAGGCGGCGGTGGAGTCCCGGGACTTCGGCGTGCTGGTGAAGAACGCGCAGGACGACACCTGGGACGACGTGGTCCGCATGGCGGTGGGCCACGCCCGCCCGGACGAGCGCACCCGGATCCTGCGGGGCCTGTTGAAGCGCGCGGACAAGGTCAAGGGCGCCCGCAACCGCCTGACCCTGCTGGCCGCCGCCTGCCTGGAACACGCCCCGGAACTGGACCCGGCCCTGCGCCGCGAGATCCAGTCCCGGACCTCGGAGCTGCTCCCGCCGCGCACCAAGGCCCAGGCCGCTGAACTGGCCAAGGCCGGGGAGCTGGTCCTGGGGCTGCTGCCGGACCCGGGCGGGCTGAGCGTCACGGAGGCGGCGGCGACCCTCCAAGTCGCGACGCTTGTCGGCGGGCCCCGGGCCCTCAGGGTTCTGGCTGGCGCAAGGGAGGACACCCGCTTCCTGGTCTGCCACGAACTGGCAGCCGCGTGGGGCCGGTTCGAGGCGAAGGAGTACGCGGACGAAGTGCTGAGCGGCGCCTCGCTGGGAGACGATGCCTTCCTCCCCGTCTGCACACGGGAGCAGCTCGCGCAGCTGAGCAGGCTGCCGCACCGGCGCATCCGGCTGGAGGGCGACCACGGCATCCCCCCGGAGCTTCTCTCCCTGCCCGGCCTGGAGCGGGTCTTCTTCAGCCTGAACGACCGGCTCTCCGACCTCGCCGGCCTGTCCGCGCTGCCCGGACTGCGACTGCTGGGTCTGGACCAGTGCCGCGGCGTACACCTCGAAGGACTCCGCGACCTCGCCCTGGAGACCCTGTACCTGTATCGGCTCGACGCAATCGGCCTGCGGCCCCTGGCGGACCTGGGGACACTGCGACACCTCGGGCTGGACCTGAAGCCCGAGCAGCGCTCGGTCGCCGATCTGCCGGTGGGCGGTGCGTTATCCGGACTCGGACTCTACGAGCGGGCCGCGGGGATGAGCCTGGACGGGCTGGAGCGGTGGCCGGCACTGTCCTGGCTGACGGTCTCCGGCAGCGCGCAGGAGTCCCAGCTGGCACGCATGCCCGTGCCGCCTCCGCTGACCGTCCTGCAGATACTGGCTCAGCCTGCGCTGGACCTGGGCCGCCTGGTGCGCCACCAGGGACTGAAGGAGATCTACCTCGGGTCGTGCGGGCTGGCGGGTGGGGTCGAGCCGCTGCGAGAACTGCCCGAGCTGACGTACCTGAACCTGAGCGACTGCCTGCCCGTCGTGGACATCGGGCCGCTGGCCGACCTGCCCGGCCTGCGTGTCGTCACGTCGGGCACCACTCGGGTGACCGGCGCCGAGGGGTTCCCGCCGGAGCGGCTCACGGCATACGACACCTGAACCGCCCGGCGGGAGCCGAAGGGCTACCAGACCCGGACCGACGCCCCCCGGGCGAAGGCCGGGCTGGTGGCCTGCGGCGGGATCTCCGTCAGGGGCTCGGCGATCTCCGCCACCCGCGGGCCGTGCTTCGCCGCGACCGCGTCCAGCAGGCCCAGGTCGAAGCCGTACACCCGCGCCGCGTTGCCGCCGACCATCGCCGCGACCTCCTCCCTCGGCAGGCCCGCGTACGCGATCCGCAGGCCCTCGCGGGAGAACGGGGTGGTGCCCTCGTCGTGGGGGAAGTCGCTGCCCCACATGATCTTGTCCAGGCCGATCCGCTCCCGCAGCGGGACCTCGTGGGGGCGCATGAAGCTGGCCCCCACGAAGCAGTTGTCCCGCCAGACCTCGCTCGGCCCCCGGCCCATGGACTCGGCCAGGCCCGCGCCGAACTTGGCCTCGGCGGTGGAGGACGCCGCGACCAGGCGGCCGTGGTAGTAGTCCAGCATCTCCAGCACGCCCGGGATCCAGCCGGAGCCCTGCTCCGTCAGGACCAGCTTGAGGCCCGGGTGGCGGCGGAAGGCGCCGCCGAAGATCAGGTGCCACAGGGCGCGGTGCGAGAACCAGGTGGTCTCCACCATGAAGACGGCCCGCGCGGCCGGTTCGTCGCCGAGCGGCGGCGACGCCGAGCCGCCGTGGTGGTTGACCGGGACGTCCAGCTCCGCGCACACCGCCCAGATCGGGTCGTACGCGGCCGAGTACAGCTCGGGAACCGGCGAGCCGGGCGGGACGCCGGGGAGCAGGATCCCGCCGGTCAGGCCGGCCTCGCGGGCGCGGCGGATCTCGGCGACCGCCGCGTCCACGTCGTTGAGCAGGATCTGCGCGACGCCCGCCCGCCGCCCCGGGGCGTCCGCGCAGAAGTCGGCCAGCCACCGGTTGTGCGCCTGGAGGCCGGCCCACCTCAGCTCGTACTCGTCGGGCGTCGGCGGCTGGGCCATCAGCGAGGCCTTGGGGAAGAAGGGCGGGATGGTGTTCGGGAAGATCACCTCCGCCACGATCCCGTCCGCTTCGAGCTCGGCCAGGCGCCGGGCCGAGTTCCAGTTGAGGTCGGCGGAGTCGGCGAGGAGGTCCTCGTACGGGTTGACGTACGTGGCGGCCCAGGCGTCGAAGGCCTCGTGGTGGCGCTTGGCCAGGTACGGCCTGTAGTCGAGCAGGTCGGCGCCCGCGTGGCAGTCCGCCGAGATGACCGTGTAGCGGTCCTCCGTCATGAGGAGACCCCCATGACCGGGAAGTCCCCGCCGGTGAGCCAGTGCCGGCCGGTCTCGCGGGAGCGGGCCCAGGAGGCCTCCACCGCCGCCTGGCCGGGGCTCTGGCCCAGCTCGGCCGGGGTGGGGCCGATGCGGCGGGCGATCGGGGCGAGCTTCTCCGTGTCGAAGCCGAAGACCTCGGCGGCGGCCAGGCCCAGCATCCGCCGGGTCTCGGAGACCGGGATGTCGTGGAAGGTGTTCCTCAGCCAGTTGCGGGTGTCGGGCCAGGTGCCCTCGGGGTGCGGGAAGTCCGAGCCCCACAGGATGTTGTCCACGCCGATCTCGTAGCGCTGGGCGAGTTCCCGGCGCTTGGTGTTGGTCGCGCAGACGAACACCTGCCGGTCCAGGTAGTCGCTCGGGGGCCGTTTCAGCTCCGAGAAGGGCGAGAGCTTCTTGCCGCCGTGGGCGCCGAGGTAGAGGCGGTCCATGAACCAGAGGAGGTTCGGCAGCCACCAGCAGCCCGACTCGGCCACGCCGAACTTCAGGCCGGGGTGGCGCTCGAAGACCCCGGACCAGAGCAGGAACCACAGCGGCCGGGCCGGCCACCAGGTGACCTCGGAGACGTAGATGCCCAGGTGGTCGCCGTACTCCTGGCGGGGCGCGGCGCCCGAGTGGGTGACGATCGGCATCGCCGTCTCGGCGGCGGCCGCCCACACGGGGTCGTAGCGGCGGTCGTGGTAGGGCGCCTGGTCCACCCACATCGAGGGGATCATCAGGGCGCCGAGGCCGGACTCCTTGGCCCGGTGGATCTCCGCGACCACCTTGGACGGCTCGCCGGTGACGGGCAGCAGGGCTACGCCGCAGTGCCGCTCGGGGTTCTGCCCGACGAACTCCGCCAGCCAGCGGTTGTGGGCCTGCGCGCCCGCCATGCCGAGCTCGGGGTCCTGGTCGCCGGACAGGCCCAGGCCCACCCCGAAGGGGGCGGCGGTCTGGCTGTCGACGGCGTCCGCGTCGGGGAAGACGACCTCGGCGGCCACTCCGTCGCCGTCGAGCTCCTTGAGCCGCTGGGTGCTGTCCCAGCCGCCCTTGAGGCCTTCCTCGTGGTCGTGGAACCACTTCTCGGCGAAGGCCTCGTTGCGCACGCCGAGCCGGGTGGCCTCCTCGCGGCGGGCGTCGCGCTGGCCGAGGAACTCGTCGAACTGCGGGTGGAAGCGGGAGTCGAGGTAGGGGCGGTACTGCTCGGTGGGCAGCCCCGCGTGGCAGTCGGAGGAGATGATCAGGTACGGGTCTTCGTACGTCTCGTCAGGCACGTCGGTCCCCTCCGTCGAGGATGAAGCTCTCCAGGTAGGCGGGGTTGGCGCGGTCGAGCATCGACTGCGACCGGGCGCGGATCTGCCGGTCGCTGTGTTCGCTCGCCGGCAGCATCCAGAAGCGGTCGGCGCGGATGCCGTCGACGACGTGCTCCGCGACCTCCTCGACCGGGGTGAAGCGCACCTCGTGCCCGGCCTGCTTCATCGCGGTCTCGTACTGGTCGAGGCTGCGGTACGGGGACCTGCGCGGCCGTTCCTTCGCGAAGCGCCCGGGCCTGTTGCGGTGGGACTCCCACAGGCCGGTGCGCAGCATGTGCGGTCCGGGGAAGAGGACGGAGGCGCCGACGGAGGCGCCCTCGGCCTTGAGGTGGGCGTAGAGGGACTCGGTCATGGTGACCACGGCCGCCTTGGTGACGGCGTACACGGAGGCGGTGGGCAGGGGGGCGATGCCGCCGTCGCCGGAGGAGGTGTTGACGACGTGGCCGGGGGCGCCGGAGGCGATCATGCGGGGGACGAAGGCCTGGATGCCGTGGAAGACGCCCCAGACGTTGACGGAGAAGGCCCACTTCCAGTCGTTGGGCTCGTGCTCCCACATCCGCCCCTCGGCACCGGATCCGACGCCCGCGTTGTTGCACAGCACGTGCACGGCGCCGAAGGTCTCGTAGGCGGCGTCGGCGAGGGCGGTGACGGAGTCGCGTTCGCTGACGTCGACGAGCCGGGCGAGCACCTCGGCGCCGTCCGCGGCGAGTTCATCGGCGGCCTTGCGCAGGGCGGCCTCCTCCACGTCGGCGAGGACCACCTTCAGGCCCTCGGCGGCGAAGCGGCGGGCCATGGCGAGGCCGATGCCGCTCGCGGCGCCGGTGACGACGGCCACCTGTCCGGGTTCGAGCCGCATGTCACACGCTCCCCTCGGGCGGGCCGTCGAGGATCTGGAGGGGGTCGTCGTAGCGCTGGTGGAGGTACGGGAGCAGGGCCTGGGCGCTGACCCGCTCGACGACCCGGCCCTTCTGGTCGGTGGTCTTCTCGCCGATGGTGAGTTCCACGAGGCGGCGTACGGGGAGGTCGGCGACGGGGTCGTACATCGATTCGCGCAGTACGACGTCACCGGTGAGGTGCTCCAGTCTGCGGACCTTCTCGTTGCGGGTGCAGTGCACGAGGACCGGGTCGCCGTCCAGGCCGGAGCCGTCCACCGCCGGGAGGAACTTGAAGTAGAAGTCGGTCTTCACCGTCGGCTCGGGCAGCGGCAGCTCGCGGTCCACGGCCCCGCGCACCTCGACGAAGGCGATCCCGTGCCGGGCGAGGGCGGCCCGTACGACGAGCCCCTCGCGCTCGACGGTGACCTCGCCCAGCTTCTTCGGCTCGCCGAACACCTCGCGGCCGCCGGTCAGGGCGCGCTCGTGGGTCATGGGCATGACGAGCGGGTACCAGCCCTCGACCCCGCCGTGCCGGGCGGCCACGGCCACCGAGCCGGCGCCGAGGGGGTAGCCGGGCAGGTCGACCTTGCTGATGTTGGCCCGTACGAGGGGCCGTTCGGCGGGCTTGAGCGGCGGCGGCAGGACCGCCGCCACCACGTCGGGATCGGTCTCCCAGAGGGCCACCACACCGGTGGACCAGATGTCGGGGAGCTTGGCGCTCTTCTCGCGCGACGCCGCGATCTCGGCCTCGGTCCGCGCTCCGTACCGTACGCGTGCCATGTCTCGCACCACCCTTCGGTCGGTTCTGTAACACAGTTACACTGCTGCCGATGAAGGGTAAAGACCCCTGCACACAAGAGAACTGACGATCCGGCAGATGGGCGGGCTCTGGCCATGGCGAGGAACTCGCTGACCCGCGGGGAGGTCCTGGACGCGGCCGCCGCCCTGGTCAGGCAGCACGGGCCGGCCGCCCTGACCATGCGGGGGCTCGCCGGCGAGCTGGGCACGGCCGTGACCTCGATCTACTGGCACGTCGGCAACCGCGAGTCCCTGCTCGACGCGCTCGTGGAGCGGACCGTCCAGGAGATGGGCGCCGTCCGCCCCGTGGGCCGCACCCCGGCCGAGCGGATCGTCTCGGTGGCCCGGACCCTGCGGCGCGAGATCCGCGCCCGCCCGCACCTGATCGCGATGGTCCACGAGCGAGGGCTCACCGAGCGGATGTTCCTGCCCGCCCAGCGGGCGCTGGTCGACGAGGTGCACGCCGCCGGGCTGCGCGGGGCGCGGGCCGCCGACGCGGTGCGGGCCGTCCAGTTCCAGATCGTCGGCTTCCTGCTCGTCGAGCGCAACCGCGAGCGCTCCCCCGCCCAGTCGCCCGGCGAGGACGAGCTGTGGGACCCGGAGGCCGCCCCCGGCGACCCGGCGCTCGCCCGCGCCCTGGCCCGCCCGGCGGACCCGGAACGGCTGTTCCTGCTGTCGGTGCGGGCCCTGACCGAGGCCCTGCTCACGGCGCCGCCGGGGAATAAGGATTTGCCGGGCCGTGCGGGCCCGTGATGAGATCCGTCGCACGGGGGCGGCTCCCCGGCGTGCATCCTTCTCCCTTCCTCCAACGAATCCCGCGCGCCCACTCTCCGCCCCCGTTTTTCGTTCCCGGAGGGGGAGTTCACCCGTGTCTGCCATCGAGTCCGTCCTGCTGCGCCGGCTCCGGACCGTCTACGTCGACCAGCCGCAGGCCGCCGCGACGCCCGGACGCGAAGGGGTGCGGCCACTGGAGGCCGAGCTCCTCGAACGCGGCCATGCGCTGAGCCCGGAGCTGCACGCGGCGCTCTCGGAACTCGCGCCGACCGACCTCGCCGAGGAGCGGCTGCGGCTGCTCGCGCTGGTGGACGGACTCATGGGCGCCGACCGGGTGCACGAGCCGCTCTTCCGCCGCTTCCCCTTCTCGATCCCCCACGACACGGAGCACTGGTACGTCAGCCGGGTCTTCGCCCTGCTGCTCCAGGAACCCGAGCAGCCGTGCGTGCTGTGCGGCCGGGCCCGTACGGTCCACCCCGTCGCCCCCTGCGCCCACCTCGTCTGCCGTGCCTGCTGGGACGGCTCCGACTACACCGGCTGCCCCGTCTGCCACCGGCGTATCGACGCCGCCGATCCTTTCCTGCGCCCGGGCCTCGTCGGCCGGCCCGCGCGCGCCGCCCGGGCGGGCCGCAAGGTCGAGGACCCGCCGACGGGTCCGCTGCGGCTGCTGCGGCTCGGCACCGACCGGGCGGCCGACTGCGCCCGCGCGGTCGCCTCGCTGCTCGCCCGGCAGACCCCGCTGTCCCCCGAGGACCGCGACGACCTGGACCTCCTGCTGCCCGCCGCCCCGGCGGACCTCGGCTGGCTCCCCGAGGAGATCCCGGTACGCGAGACCAAGGCGCAGGTCCTCGGCGAACTGCTGCGCGACTGGCGGACCGCGGACGCGGTACGGCCGCTGCTCGCCGCCCGGCTCACCACCGCCACCGACGTACTGCGGCTGCTCGCCGTGCTGTCCGGCGGGGACGCGGGCCTGTTGCCGCTGCCCCGGTTCGCGAACCCCGGACGGCCGCTGCGCCGGGAACTCCTCGCGGTGCTCGACTCGTTCAACCCGCAGTACCTGGTCGAGGACCTGCTGCGGCACCCGGTGGCCTGGAAGCGGGCCGCCGAGACCCTGCACCCCTTCGAGCGGTACGCCCGGCACCCGCGCGCCGCGCTCGCCTTCGCCGTGCTGCGCGGCACCACCGCGTCCGCCGCCGCCCCGCTCGGCGCGGCGCTGCTGGAGAGCGCCGCCGCGCACCCGGACGCCGTCCGCGTGGACGGGGACCGGATCCGGCCCGCCACCTGGGCCGGCCGGCTCGAGCAGGCCCTCGCCGAGGGGGACGCCGCGGCCGCCGCCGCGCTCGCCGGGCAGCGCCCGGGTGAGCTCGTACGCCGCCTCGACCACCTGCTGCGCCTGCACCCGGGCGCGGACCTCCTGCCCGAGCTGGAGCAGGCGCTCGACCGGGGCCTGCCCAAGGTGGGCGCGGGCCCGCTGCTGTCCGCGCTCGGCGCGCTGCGCACCCGCGCCGAGGACCGCCTCGGCGGGCGCCGGGTGTTCTTCCCGCGCGGGAAGGTGGCGCGCGCCCAGGTGGCCCGGGAGGAGCGGGCCCCGCTGCCCGCGCCCCTCGTCGGGGCGGTCACGGCCCGGCTGGAGGCGGAGGTGCTGCGCCGGTTCGCCGCGGCCGGCGGGGAGGCGTACGACCTCGCGGTCCTGGACGCCGGGCTCGCGGACCTCACCGTGCCCTTCGGCGAGCGCAACGCCGCCAGGTCGCTGGTCGCCGTGCCGCGCGGCAGTACGCAGACCCTGCCCGAGGGCGAGGTGCTGCGGCTGTTCCTGCACTGGACGGAGCCGGCGGGCAACCGCACCGACCTGGACCTGTCCGTCGCCTTCTTCGACGCCGACTGGAAGTACACCGGCCTCTGCGACTACACCCGCCTGCGGTACGGGCCGCGCGCGGCCGCCGTGCACTCGGGCGACCTCACGTCGGCGCCCGCTCCGGACGGTGCCACCGAGTACGTGGACCTGGACCTGGCGGCCCTCGCCGGGAACGGGGACGCGTACGCGGTCCCGATCGTCTTCAGCTACAACAACATCCCCTTCGACGAACTGCCGGACGCCTTCGCGGGCTTCATGGCCCTGCCCGCGGACGGCCCGCGCGGCTCCTCGTACGACCCGCGGACCGTGCGCCAGCGCTTCGACCTGACGGGCGAGTCCCGGGTCTGCATGCCGATGGTCGTGGACCTCCCCGCCCGCCGGGCCCTCTGGGCGGACGTCCACCTTCCGGCCTCGGAGGGCTTCCAGAGCATCGCCTCGCACGGGGAGCGGCTGGCGTCCGTGGCCCGGGACGTGTGGGAGCACTTCGGCTCCGGAGCCCGCACCACCCTGTGGGACCTGGCGGTGTGGCGGGCCGCGGCCCGCTCCCGCGAGGTGGCCGTCCTGCGGTCCGGAGAGCTGTGGAAGTACCGGGCCGGCGCCGCGGAGACGGTGGCCGGATTCGCCACCCGCGTCGCCGCGCTGGGCGAGCCCGAGGAGCGGCGGGGGGCCGCGGACGCGGCGGCGGCCGCCGCCGAAGAGAGCGCGGGCCTCAGGGTGTTCCTGGCCACGGTGCACGCCACCGCCGCCGGGGCCGGCGCCTCGGGGACGGCGTACCGGCTCTTCCCCGGGCCGGCCGAAGTGGCCGGATCCTTCGCCTCGGTGGGCGCCCCGGACCTGGTGGCGGAGCTGGCGGCGGGGCTGTGACCCGGCTGGAGCCGGGATCGGGCTGAGGGGGCATCGGGCCACGGGTGTCAGTGCGTGCCGATATCCTCTGTGACCATGCTCTACGACCGTACGACCGCAGAGGCGGAATGGCCGACCGCGTACCCACAGGGGTACGCGGTCGTCGACGTGGAGACCACCGGGCTCGCTCGCGACGACCGGATAGTCTCGGCGGCCGTCTACCGGCTCGACGCCCAGGGCAACGTGGAGGACCACTGGTACACCCTGGTCAACCCGCGCCGTGACCCCGGACCCACCTGGATCCACGGCCTGACCAGTGCGATGCTCCAGGACGCCCCGCTCTTCGAGGACATCGCCGAGGAGTTCGCGGGCCGGCTCGCCGACCGGGTGCTCGTCGCGCACAACGCCATCTTCGACTGGCAGATGATCGCCCGGGAGTACGCGCGGGCCTCCGCGACCGCGCCCGTACGGCAGCGGCTGTGCACCATCGCCCTGTCGAAGGAGCTGAACCTCCCGCTGCCCAACCACAAGCTGGAGTCCCTCGCCGCGCACTACGGCGTGGTCCAGCAGCGCGCCCACCACGCTCTCGACGACGCCCGGGTGCTGGCGGAGGCGTTCCGTCCGTCGCTGCACGCGGCCGCGCGGGACGGCGTACGGCTGCCCCTGCTGGAGTGCCGCCCGCTGACGGAGTGGTCGGACTCCCCCGCGACGCCGCGGGTCGGCTACCAGTCCTCGTACGGGAACGGCGGCAGCTGGCGGGCCTCGCGCAAGCGGCCGCCGTGCCCGTACCCGAACCCGGGGCGCTTCGAGGACGGCAAGCCCCTCAAGCAGGGCATGCGGATCGCCTTCTCCGGGGACACCTCCGTGGACCGGGAGCTGCTGGAGGACCGGGCGGTGGAGGCGGGCCTGCACATCGCGACGAGCGTGTCCCGGCTCACCAGCCTGCTCGTGACCAACGACCCCGACTCCTCGACCTCCAAGACGGTCAAGGCCAAGTCGTACGGGACCCCGATCGTGGACGAGGCGGCCTTCACCCAGCTCCTGCGGGACGTGGCGGCGGCCGGGGACGAGTAGGGGCATTGCTCCGGCCGGGTGCAGGCGCGGCGACTCACCCCGGTGGATCTTGTTCCGTCCGGCCGCCCCGCACAGCATGCGGCGCATGGCACGTTGCGAGGTCTGCGGAAACGACTACGGCATGTCCTTCGAGGTGCACGCGCAGGGCGCGGTGCACGTCTTCGACTGCTTCTCCTGCGCCATCCACCGCATGGCGCCCATCTGCGAACACTGCCGGGTCCAGATCATCGGGCAGGGCGTCGAGGTCGAGGGCCAGTGGTACTGCGGCGGGCACTGCGCCCGAGCGGAGGGGAAGGTGGGCATCGTCGACCACGTCTGACCGCCCGCTCCGCTCCCCCGGACCCCGGAGGGCCACCCGGCCGCCGGGGTCCTCGTCGCTGGGGGTACCGTCGTGGGCGTGTACCGCTTTGTGCTGACCCGGCAGTGGGTGTCCCTCACCCTCGTCGCCCTCGTCCTCATCCCCGTGATGATCAAGCTGGGGTTCTGGCAGTTCCACCGCCACGAGCACCGGGTCGCCCAGAACGAGCTGATCGCGAAGAACCTGTACGGGAAGCCGGTACCGGTGACCGAGGTCACCTCGCCCGGGCACACCGTCCCGAGGGCCGACTACTGGCGTGCCGTCACCGCCACCGGCACGTACGACCCCGCGCACGAGGTCGTCGTACGGATGCGCACCTCGAACGACGACAAGGTCGGCTTCCACGTGGTGACGCCGCTGGTGCTGGGCGACGGCCGGGTGGTCCTGGTCAACCGGGGCTGGGTGGCCGGCGGCGACGACCCGCGCGCCTACCCGCCGGTGCCGGCCGCGCCCCCGGGCGAGGTCACGGTGACCGGGCGGCTCAAGGCCGACGAGACCAGCGGCGGCAGCGGGATCAAGGACCGCAAGGGCCTGCCCGACCGCCAGGTGATGCTGATCAACAGCGAGCAGCAGGCGGCAGGCCTGGGCAGGCCGGTGCTCGGCGGCTACCTCGAACTGACCGGCCCCGAACCGGCCGGCGGCAGCCCCGAACCGGTGGCCGAGCCCGACCACGACTCGATCGGCGCGCACATGGCGTACGCCGTGCAGTGGTGGCTGTTCGCGTCGGCGGTGCCGGTGGGGTGGCTGGTGCTGGTGCGGCGGGAGAAGCGCGACCGCGAGGAGGCGGCGGCCAAGGCCGTGTCGCCGGAGCCCGCTTCGGCGTAGGTTGTCCGGCATGGATCTTGGACTGAAGGACCGCGTCTACGTCGTCACCGGTGCCACGCGGGGACTCGGCTTCGCCTCCGCGCGCGAGCTCACCGCCGACGGGGCGAAGGTCGTACTGACCGGCCGGGACGAGAAGCGGGTGGCGGAAGCCGCCGCCGAACTCGGCCCGAACGCGGTGGGCGTGGCCGCCGACAACTCCGACCCCGCCGCCGCCGCACGGCTGGTGGCCACCGCGCGGGAGCGCTTCGGCCGCTTCGACGGCATCCTCATCAGCGTGGGCGGCCCCACGCCGGGCATGGCGGCGGACAACACCGACGAGCAGTGGGCGGCGGCGTTCGACACCGTCTTCCTGGGCGCGGTCCGCCTCGCCCGGACGGCCGCGGCCGAACTGGGCGAGGGCGGGGTCATCGGCTTCGTGCTGTCGGGCTCGGTGCACGAGCCGATCCCCGGCCTGACCATCTCCAACGGCCTGCGGCCGGGGCTGGCGGGCTTCGCCAAGTCCCTGTCGGTGGACCTGGGCCCGCGCGGGATCCGCGTGATCGGACTGCTGCCGGCGCGGATCGACACGGACCGGGTGCGGGAGCTGGACGCGCTGTCCGGCGACTCGGACGCGGCCCGTGCGGGCAACGAGTCCCGCATCCCGCTGCGGCGCTACGGCACCCCGGAGGAGTTCGGCCGCACGGCGGCGTTCCTCCTCTCCCCGGCGGCGTCTTACCTCACGGGCCTGATGCTCCCCGTGGACGGCGGAGCCCGCCACGGCTTCTGATTCTCGACGCGCCGCTCGCGCGGTGCGGCGCCGGGGCGCCTTACCGGCTTCGCGCCGCTGCGCCGGACTCCGTCCGGCGGGGGTGGGGGGCCGGTGCCCTCGGCTCGGGCCGGTGGGTCGCCTGCGGGCGGTCGGCCGCTGCGCGGGGCTTGCCCCTCCCCGCCCTTCAACCGTTCTCGCCCTCAATCGCCGGGCCCGGCTCACTGCACGGCGCTACCGCGCCCGTCGCCTCAAACGCCGGCGGGGCCGGGTTTCCCAGCCCCGCCGGGGTTTGAGGCGCTGGGGGCACCTCCCAGCGGTAGCTGGGGGAGGGTCTGGGGGCGGAGCCCCCGGGGAACGGGCGAAGGGTGGGGCGGGGAGCAGCCCGCGCAGCGGGACCCGCCGGGCTCAGGTGACCCGTTGCGCCGCGTGCGGGGTGACCTTCAGGCGGGCTTCGGCCGGGAGGGCGGGGAGGCCCGTCGCGGTGCGGGCGTGGGTGAGGACCAGGCCCGCCAGGGCGGCGAGGGCGTCCGCCGGGACGGCGTGGGGTTCCAGTTCCAGCGCCACCCGCAGGGTCGGGGCACCGCGCCGCCCCCGCAGCGCGACCCGGCAGCCTGCGACGCCGTCCAGCGCCGCCGCCTCGGCCGCCACCGCCGACTCCAGCGCGCGGCCCCGCAGCAGCGCGAAGCCCCCGTCGCCGGTGTCCACCGCCAGCGCCGCGAGCCGCGAGCGCCGCAGCTGCGCCGCCAGCCACCACAGCGCCAGCAGCACGCACACCGCCAGGGCGGCGGACACCGCCCACCACCACGCGCCGTCCAGGCTCCGGCGCCACCGCAGCAGCGGGGCGTGCCGCCCGTCGAGCGGCCAGGACCCGGTGAGGAGCGCGAGGCCGGCGGCCAGCAGGACCAGGCCGCCGAGCGCCAGCAGCGCCCGGTTGACGGCCCCCAGCACGCCGCTCACCGCCTGACCCTGATCCGGGTCCGCGGCGGGTGCGCGAGGCCCAGTTCCCCGATGCCGACGGCGAGCACCTCGTCCAGGTCGGCCCGTACGTCGTCCAGTTCGCGGAAGTGCGAGGTGGCCCGGACCCCGACCCGGGTACGGCCCACCCTGACCCGGACCGAGCGGACCCCGGCGACCTCCATGGCCCGGTCCCGCAGGACCAGCGCGGCGGCCCGGCGGCCGATGCCCGCCCGCACCCCCGGCTCCGTCCGCATCGGCAGCACCCCGCGCAGCCCGGGGGCCAGCGCCAGCAGCAACAGCACCGCTCCGGCCAGGGCCAGCAGCGCCCCGGCCGCCAGCACTTCCGCGTCGGCCGGGGTGTGCCGCTCCAGCAGGCCGCCGAGTTCGCGCCGCCAGCGCATCCCGGGCCGGTGTGCCCGTACCGCGGCCAGGTCGTAGAGGAAGAGCCCCGCCACCGTGAGCACCGCCAGCGCGGCGATCCCCGCCGGGACCCGCCGGGGCGAGCGGAAGCGGCGCGGCGGCGGCGCGCTCACCGCAGCCGCCGGTCCCGCCCGGCGGCGCCCGGCCGGGTGTGGGTGGAGTGCAGGAGCTCGATGTCGATGTCCACCTCGGGCACCGCCATCGCCGCGCACTGCTCGATGCGCCGGACGACCTGCCCGCGTACGGCCGCGCACTGGGCGGCGAGGTCGGAGGGGTAGCCGAGCTCCAGGCTCACCCGGACCCGCGCGATGTCGTGGTGGACGGTGACCGTGGCGTGCGGGACGGCTCCGGGAAGGACGTCGAGCGCTTCCCGGGCGGCCTGTGCCGCGATCTTGGCGACGACCCGGTCGGCGATCCGCAGGGCTCCCCGCCCGGCGGGCTCGACCTTCGGCGGCAGGGGGCGCGGAACGCTCATCGGCGGCCTCACCCGCGCCGGTCGTCGCGGCCGCGGGGCCGGAACAGCTCGCCCGGATCCAGGTCCCCGTCGAGGATCCTGCCGACCAGGAAGCCGATGGCGCCGAGCGCCGCCACCAGAAGGAAGGCCCCGAAGCCGCCGAAGTACCCGGCGAACGCCAGGGCGATACCGGCGAACAGGCCGGCGACCGCCATGCTCATGGCCTGGCTCCTCTCCGCTGCCGCGCGCCCGCTACTGGAGCCGGGAATCCGGTTCCTCGTCGGGCTCGTCGGGCAGTCTGACGTCGCTGACCGCGATGTTGACCTCGACGACCTCCAGCCCGGTCATCCGCTCGACCGCCGCGATGACGTTCTCCCGGACCGCCCGGGCGACCTCGCGAATCTCCACCCCGTAGTCGACGACGATCTCCAGGTCGAGGGCGGTCTGTACCTCCCCGACCTCCGCCTTGACCCCTCTGGCGGCCGCGGACTTCGCCCCGCCGGGGGCCCGGTCGCGGACGGCGCCGAAGGCGCGGGAGAGGCCGGTGCCGCTGCCCATGGCGTGGACGCCGAGCACCTCCCGGGCGGCCAGCCCGGCGATCTTCTCCACCACCCCGTCGGCGATGGTGGTGCGGCCTCGGTCTGCGGGGGCCCCGGCGGAGCCCCCCGGTGCGGATTCGGTCATCGGACGTCCTTAGGAAAGGGGAAGTCTCCCGACCACGGTAAGCGCGTACGGGCTCCGGCGCGCCGGAGACTACGCCGGAAGGCCGGAAGCCGGAAGGCCGGAAGCCGGAAAGCCGGAAAGCCCGGAAGGCCGCAACGGTGTTCCCGTTCCGGCCTTCCGGGCGTGCGTGCGTCCGGGCCTCAGTCGGACAGGCCCGCGAGGTCACGCAGCCGGCGGGCCTGGGCGGCGCGCTCGGCGGTGCGCTGGTCGTCGTACGTACGGGACGGGGCCGCGCGCAGCAGCGCCTTGGTCTCGATGACGGCATCGCGGGGCGGGGCCAGCAGGGCGGTGGTGAGGTCCTGGACGGCGGCCTCCAGTTCGGCGGCCGGGACGACCAGGTTGGCCAGGCCGACCCGCTCGGCCTCCTCGGCGTGCACGAAGCGGCCCGTCGCGCAGATTTCGAGCGCGCGGGCGTAGCCGACCAGGGCGGTCAGCGGCTGGGTGCCGGCCAGGTCGGGGACCAGGCCCAGGCTGGTCTCGCGCATGGCGAACTGCACGTCGTCCGCGACGACGCGCAGGTCGCAGGCGAGCGCGAGCTGGAAGCCGGCGCCGATCGCGTGCCCCTGTACGGCGGCGATGGAGACGATGTCATTGCGCCGCCACCAGGTGAAGGCCTCCTGGTACTCGGCGATGGTGGAGTCGAGCAGCTCGTCGGAACCGCGCGCCAGATCGAGGAAGGACGGCTCGCCCTCGAAACCCTCCGGGGTGAACGCCTGCCGGTCGAGCCCGGCGGAGAAGGACTTGCCCTCGCCGCGCAGCACGACGACCCGGACGGTGCCGGGCAGCGACCGTCCGGCCTCCGCCAACGCCCGCCAGAGCGCGGGGGATTGGGCGTTTCGCTTGGCCGGATTGGTCAGTGTCACCGTGGCGACCGTGTCGTCGATGGTGAGCCGTACGCCATCCTTGTCGAGCAGAGCCATCTGGTGCCTCCGGTGTGCAGTCGCGGCCGCATGCTCGGCCTAAGTGACTGCACAGTAACCACCCGGTCGACCGCGGGGCCGACCGGGGGTCACCGAAGGTACCGTGCATGGAACGGGACGAAACCGACAGCATGGATCAGACAGCGTGAAAGAGAACGGAGCTGTCGGGCGGTCTTCGGTACCGGCCCCGGCCTGACGGCCAGGGTCAGGCCGCAGCCGCCTTCTTGCCGCGTGTCGCGCCACCGCGACCACGCAGCGTGACTCCGGACTCGCTGAGCATCCGGTGGACGAATCCGTAGGACCGGCCGGTCTCTTCGGCCAGCGCCCGGATACTCGCACCGGAGTCGTACTTCTTCTTCAGGTCTGCCGCGAGCTTGTCGCGCGCGGCGCCGGTCACCCGGCTGCCCTTCTTCAGAGTCTCGGCCACCCGTGCCTCCTCGTGGGAAGTGCGCTCTGGACTTCTCATGATCACCCCTCCCCGGCTTCCTGGCCACCCATTCAGCAAGGTCGGTGCGACGGCATTTCCCGGCCCGTGGACGCCCGAGCAGAACGGAATCTTCTCTTCCGCCGCATGACCTCCGTCACATTTCTCCGCCGCCGGAGGGAATCACCAGGTCAGAGGCCGGAACCGGAAAACAGCCGGCCCCGGACGCGCGTCCGGAGGGACGCGGCCGGGGCCGTTGTACAGGGCGCGGGGGTACGAGACCGTCTCACTCAGATGATGGATCACGTCTGAGCCGAATGATCCATAAGGAACTGGATCAACCCCGCGGGGGCCGTCGGGCGGGGACGCCCGGCGGAGGTCAGGCGAGGGCGACCAGGTCCCGGTAGTCCGGGCCCCACAGGTCCTCGACCCCGTCGGGGAGCAGGATGATCCGCTCCGGCTCCAGGGCCTCCACGGCGCCCTCGTCGTGCGTGACGAGGATGACCGCGCCCTTGTAGGTGCGCAGCGCGCCCAGGATCTCCTCGCGGCTGGCCGGGTCGAGGTTGTTGGTGGGCTCGTCGAGCAGCAGCACGTTGGCCGAGGAGACGACCAGGGTGGCCAGGGCCAGACGGGTCTTCTCGCCGCCGGAGAGCACGCCCGCGGGCTTGTCCACGTCGTCGCCGGAGAACAGGAAGGAGCCGAGCGTCTTGCGCACGTCGACGAGGTCCAGGTCGGGTGCGGAGGAGCGCATGTTCTCCAGGACCGTGCGGTCCGGGTCGAGCGTCTCGTGCTCCTGGGCGTAGTAGCCCAGCTTGAGGCCGTGGCCGGGCACGACCGTGCCGGTGTCGGGCTTCTCGGTACCCGACAGCAGGCGCAGCAGGGTGGTCTTGCCGGCGCCGTTGAGGCCGAGGATGACCACGCGGGAGCCCTTGTCGATGGCCAGGTCGACGTCGGTGAAGATCTCCAGCGAGCCGTAGGACTTCGACAGGCCCTCGGCGGTGAGCGGGGTCTTGCCGCAGGGCGCCGGGTCCGGGAAGCGCAGCTTGGCGACCTTGTCGGAGGCGCGGACGGCCTCCAGGCCGGAGAGCAGCCGCTCGGCGCGCTTGGCCATGTTCTGGGCGGCGACCGTCTTGGTGGCCTTGGCGCGCATCTTGTCGGCCTGCGAGTTGAGGGCCGCGGCCTTCTTCTCGGCGTTCTGGCGCTCGCGCTTGCGGCGCTTCTCGTCGGCCTCGCGCTGCTGCTGGTAGAGCTTCCAGCCCATGTTGTAGACGTCGATCTGGGAGCGGTTGGCGTCCAGGTAGAAGACCTTGTTGACCACGGTCTCGACCAGGTCGACGTCGTGGGAGATCACGATGAAGCCGCCGCGGTAGTTCTTCAGGTAGTCGCGCAGCCAGACGATCGAGTCGGCGTCGAGGTGGTTGGTGGGCTCGTCGAGGAGCAGGGTGTCGGCGTCCGAGAAGAGGATCCGGGCGAGCTCGACGCGGCGGCGCTGGCCGCCGGAGAGGGTGTGCAGGGGCTGGCCGAGGACCCGGTCCGGGAGGCTGAGGGCGGCCGAGATGGTCGCGGCCTCGGACTCGGCGGCGTAGCCGCCCTTGGTCAGGAACTCGGTCTCCTGGCGCTCGTACTGCTTCAGGGCCTTGTCCCGGGTGGCGCCGGAGCCGGTGGCGATGCGCTCCTCGTTGGCACGCATCTTCTTGATCAGTACGTCGAGCCCGCGCGCGGAGAGGATCCGGTCACGGGCGAGCACGTCGAGGTCGCCGGTGCGCGGGTCCTGCGGGAGGTAGCCGACCTCACCGGATCGGGTGATGGTGCCGCCGGCGGGCTGACCCTCGCCGGCGAGGCACTTGGTGAGGGTGGTCTTGCCCGCTCCGTTACGGCCGACGAGCCCGATGCGGTCGCCCTTGGCGACACGGAAGGACGCGTTCTCGATGAGGATGCGGGCGCCGGCGCGCAGCTCGATGCCGGTGGCGGTGATCACGGAAATACTCCAGGGCGGTGGGGACGGCGGAAGTGGGGGCAGGACGCGCGTTGCTTCGACGCCGCTAATCCGCGAGGAGATTTGCCATGGGATTCATTCTACCGGGGGTGCGCAACCACTTTTCGGGGCCTCCCGTCGCCCGTTCGGCGCACGGGCCACGCGGGGTCGCCCGGGCACGTATCAGGATGAAGGGGTTGACACTCGCCGCAGGGGCGGCAGGCGGCCCCTCCGGTCTCACCGATACGGGCGGTGCGGGATGCAGTTCGACGACAACGCCAATCTGGACACGTCCGAGGTCAAGGACGTGCGCGGCAGCCGTGTCCCGGGCGGGAGGGCCACCATCGGCGGTGGGCTCGTCGGCCTGATCGCTCTGGTGCTGGGGCTGCTCTTCGGGGTGGGCCCGGAGCAGCTGGGCCTGTCGGACGGCAGTCCGGAGCCGGTCGCGACCTCCTCCTCGGCCGCGCAGGTGCAGCAGGCGTGCAAGACCGGGCAGGACGCGAACACGCGCGAGGACTGCCGGCTGGTCGCGGTGGTCAACAGCACCCAGGACTTCTGGAAGCAGGAGTTCCAGAAGCGCGGCGGCGCCTACCGCCCGGCTTCCACGGTCTTCTTCACCGGCCGGGTGAACACCGCCTGCGGGGCGGCCACCGCGGCGGTCGGGCCCTTCTACTGCCCCGGCGACCGGCAGGTCTACCTGGACCTGGGCTTCTTCGACGAGCTGCGGACGAAGTTCGGGGCGAGCGGCGGCCCCTTCGCCCAGGCGTACGTCGTGGCCCACGAGTACGGGCACCACATCCAGAACCTGACCGGGACGCTCCAGCGGGCCCAGGACGGGCAGCAGGGCGCGAACAGCAACGCGGTGAAGGTCGAGCTCCAGGCCGACTGCTACGCGGGGGTGTGGGCGCACAACGCGACGAGGACCCCGGACGAGTCCACGGGGCGGCCCCTGGTCACCAGCCTCACCGACCAGGACATCCGGGACGGGCTGGACGCGGCGGCGGCGGTCGGCGACGACCGGATCCAGGAGAAGCTCCAGGGCCGGGTCAGCCCGGAGTCCTGGACCCACGGCTCGGCCGAGCAGCGCCAGCAGTGGTTCTACCAGGGCTACCGCACGGGCGACATGGCCCAGTGCAACACCTTCCGCTGACTGCCGGTGCCGCCTGCCATGCTGTGACGTGGGTCACTTGGGCCACCGTCACGAGAGGGAGTGATCGTCATGGCAGGCGTTCCGTCCATCTACCCCACGCTGCTCTACCGCGACGCGAAGGCGGCGATCCAGCAGCTCACCGAGGCGTTCGGGTTCACCCAGGTCGCGGTCTACGAGGGCGACGACGGCTCGGTGATGCACGCGGAGCTGGCTTACGGCAACGGCGCGGTGATGCTGGGCAGCAAGGGGCGCGGCGGCGCCTTCGACAAGGTCATGGAGGCGGCGGGCCCGGCCGGGGTCTACATCGTGGTCGACGACGTGGACGCCCATCACCGGCGGGCGGCCGAGCACGGCGTGGAGATCCTCATGGAGCCCACCGACCAGGACTACGGGTCCCGGGACTACATGGCGCGGGACGCCGAGGGCAACGTCTGGAGCTTCGGGACGTACGCGCCGCAGCTGTGACCCCCGCGGCGGGTGCGCGCGTACGCCTCCTCGCGCGCCCGCGTGCGGGGGCCGGCCGGCGGCTCCGGCGCGGGCGGCGTCAGCCGCCGCCGGTGTGGACCTGGAAGGCGGCCCGGCGGACCGCCTTGGCGAGGGCGGGGTCGGGGTGGGCGGCGGCCAGGGCGACCAGCACCTGCACCGTGCGGGGGTGGCCGACCGCGCGGACCTCGTCCAGCAGCCGGGGGACGGTGGTGCGGACGGCGGAGTCGAGGTGCCGGGCGAGCAGGTCGGCCTCGCCGTGGTCGGCGATGGCGGCGGCGGTGTCCACCCACAGCCAGGTCGACTCCTCGGGGGTGAGCACGTCCTGTGCGTCGTCGGGGTCCACCCCGTCGTGCTCGGCGAGCCAGAGCAGGGCGTACGGCCGCAGCGCGGGCTCGCGCAGGGCCGCGCGCACCTCGCGCTCGGCGGGGGCTCCGACCACCCTCAGGGCCTCGAAGGCCAGGCCGCGCAGCAGGGCGTCCTCGCCGCGGGCGGCGTGCAGCAGCTCGCTGACGGCGTGGCCGACGGGCCGGGCGGCGAGCCAGGCCTGGTACTCGGCGCGGGCCGGCCCGGGGGTGAGCCGGGCGCAGCCGTGCAGCATGGCGGCGGCGGACTGCTCGATGTTGCCGGCCGGGCTCTGGGCGGCGACGCAGATCTGCTCCAGCTTCACCCACACGGCCCAGCTGCCGAGGGGGGTGAGGGTGGCCCGGGCGGGGCCGAGGGTGACGGCGTCCACGGCGGCGAGTCCGCCCAGGGCCCAGCGCAGCAGCCGGGCGAGCGGGAGCGGCCGCGGTTCGGCGCAGGCGCCGGCGGGCTCGGCGCCGTAGGGGACCTCGCAGCGCTCGTCGCGCAGCTCGGTGACCCGCTGGCCGAGGAGGTCCAGGAGGTCGGGGACGGTCACCGGGCCGGCGGACAGCTGGAGCAGCGACAGCAGCTGCGGCATGGCCTCGACCACCTCGGCGACGGCCGAGGGGGTGATGTCCGCGGGGGCCGGGTGGACGAGCGACCAGGCGTCGAAGAGGGCGACCCAGCCGCGCAGTACGGCGGTGTCGTCGCGGTCCCAGGCGCGCAGCCGCCAGCCGGGGCGGGCGTGTCCGCCGTGCACCTCGACGAGGCCGGAGAGGCGGGCGCGGTCCCAGCCGACCCGGATCTGCCCGTGCGTCAGGCCCAGTTCCGAGGCGGCCCGTTCGATGTCGACGGCGGGCAGTGCGCCCGAGGGCGCGGGGCTGCCGCCGTCGCCCGCGCCGAGGTTCAGCTCGGCCCAGCGGGCCAGCCGTACCGCGTCGGCGAGCGAGGCGCGGGCGCGGTTCGCCAGGTCCGCCGTGGCGGGGGTGCCCGCCGGGGGCCGGGTGGCCGGCCGGGTTCGCCGGTCGGTCACCGCCTTGCGCGCCGTGGCGACGGAGCGCTGGGAGACGAGTCGGAGTCTGGAGTCGCGAGCCAACTGCTCATCAGGCTTTCGGGACGTCACGGAAGCAGTCTCGCCCGTCACTGGCCGAAAGCCCAAACGGAACGGGTCATTTCCACAGGTCACGGGGTGGATGAACCGGGAGGAATCCCCCACCGCGCCCCGTCCGCCACAGGCCCTTCACCCGGGCGCCACATCGCTCGTCACATGAGAGGGGTCAGGAAGCGCCGCAGCGCCTCCTCGTAGCGCAGCGGATCGGCGTTCCACATCGCCCCGTGCCCGGCGTCCATCACGGTGTGCAGGGTGACCAGGTCGGGCCGGGCGGCGGCGAGCCGGCGGGCGGGCTCCCAGGGGGCGATCGTGTCGGCGGGCCCGTGGAAGAGCAGGACGGGTACGCGCAGCGCCCCGGGGTCGGCCCCCGGCGCGAGGTGGTCGGCGCGCAGCCCGGCGCGGCCCTCGGCGGCCCGGACGGCGAGCGGGAGCAGCGGGGCCGGGGTGCCGCGGGCGGCGGCCAGGGCGCGCAGGGTGGTGTGCCAGTCCAGCACCGGCGAGTCCAGCACCACCCCGGAGACCCGGCCGGCCATGGCCGAGCGCTCCAGGACGCGCAGGGCCATGGCGGCTCCGGTGGACCAGCCGTACAGGACCACTCGGCGGGCCCCGTAGCGCACGGCGTAGCGGATGGCGGCGTCCAGGTCCCGCCACTCCGACTCGCCGAGGTGGCCGAGGCCGTCCGGGGAGGCGGGGGCGCCGATGTCACCGCGGTAGCCGAGGTCGAGCACCGGGAGTCGGTGGCGGTGCAGGAAGGGCATGACCACCATCGGGTGCTCCCGGCCGGTGCCGAGCCCGTGGACGGTGATCACCCAGGTGCCCCGGACGCCGGGCAGGAACCAGGCCGGGAGCGGGCCGAGCTCGCCGGGGACGTCCACGTCGGCGTGGTCCAGCCCGAGGGCGGAGCGCGGGTTGCCCCGGTGCACCTGGGGGGTGAGGGCGACCCGGGTGCCGGGGGTCAGGCTGCCGTGGCTGACGGCCAGGAGGCGGCGTACGACGGTGTCCGGGTCGTGCGGGACGTCGGTGAGGACGGAGCCGACCACGGCGTGCACCCCGGGTGCCTCCAGGCCGTGGACCCCGGGGCGCAGGGAGGCCAGGGAGCGGGTGAGGACCACCCGGCCGGCTTCGGCGGAGTGCACGCTGAGGCGGGGGCCGCCGGGCAGCGGGCGGCCCGGTTCGGGCCGCAGGGCCGCGTCGGCGGCGTACCGGCCGGCCGCGACCGCGGCCGCTCCGGCGCCGATCAGGGTCGTGGTGACGGCCGCTGCCGTCGCTGTGGCGGTACGCACCGTTCCAGTCTCGGCTCGCGGGGGCGGAGGGGCCACCGGAGGAGATCGTTCCCCCGGAGGGCGCGGGCGGGGGCCGAGCGGCCGACGAGGCGATTCCAAGCGGAGTGATCTACCTCTCTTTCCGAGGTCGGAGAGGGGGCGTCCGCAAGCCGGTGGCGCCCACCGGAAGGCTCCGTTCACCCGGCTTTGACGTGCATGAATGGGGATGGCTACGGCAGAATCAGGACGAATGACCCGATCGTATGGCGCGGGGGGACACCGCGCCGCCCGAGTCAGTTCATCTTCCGTTCACCCAGGTTGCCTACGGTCGCCGAGCCACTGACGCCAAACAGAAGCCTGGGTAAATGGAGCACATAACGCTTCTCCTCGGGATCGTGATCATCACCGCTCTCGTGTTCGACTTCACGAACGGTTTCCACGACACAGCCAACGCGATGGCCACCACCATCTCGACCGGCGCCCTCAAGCCCAAGACGGCGGTGGCCATGTCCGCCGTGCTCAACCTCGTCGGCGCGTTCATGTCCGTGGAGGTCGCCAAGACGATCTCCAAGGGCCTGGTCAACGAGGAGGGCATTCAGCCGGAGGTGATCTTCGCCGCCCTGGTCGGCGCGATCCTCTGGAACCTCGTCACCTGGCTGGTCGGCCTCCCCTCCAGCTCCTCGCACGCCCTGATGGGTGGCCTGGTCGGTGCGGCCGTCGCCTCCGCGGGCCTCGGCGCCGTCAACGGCGACACGCTCGTCACCAAGGTGCTGCTCCCCGCCGTCGCCGCCCCGGTCGTGGCCGGTGTGGCCGCGATGCTGGCCGCGAAGGTCACGTACAAGCTGAACGGCAAGGTCGGCGAGAAGACCTCCGCCAAGGGCTACAAGGCGGGTCAGATCGCCTCCGCCGGTCTGGTCTCCCTCGCGCACGGCACCAACGACGCGCAGAAGACGATGGGCATCATCACCCTGGCCCTGGTCGCCGGCGGCGCGCTCGCGCCCGGCTCCAACCCGCCGGTCTGGGTCATCGTCTCCGCTGGTCTGGCCATCGCCATGGGCACCTACCTGGGCGGCTGGCGCATCATCCGCACCATGGGCTCCGGCCTGACCGACCTGCAGCCGCAGCAGGGCTTCGCCGCCCAGACCTCGGCCGCCAGCGTCATCCTGGCCTCCTCGAACCTCGGCTTCTCCCTCTCCACCACGCACGCGTGCTCCGGCGCCGTCATGGGCGCGGGCCTGGGCCGCAAGGGCGGCGTGGTCCGCTGGTCCACCGCCACCCGCATGTTCGTCGCGTGGGGCCTGACCCTGCCGGCCGCCGCCCTGGTCGCCTCCGGCGCCGAGCTGGTCATGCGCACCGGTGACATCGGCGTCACCGCCGTCGCGGTCTTCCTCGTCGCCTCCTGCGTCGCCATCTGGGTGATCTCCCGCCGCCAGGTCGTCGACCACACCAACGTCAACCAGACCGGCACCGCCTCCACCGAGGCCGAGGAGCCCGGCGTGGTCACCACGGCCATGGCCGCCGTCGTGGTCCCGCCGCTCGCGGGCACCACCGCCGCGGTCACCGACGAGGACCTCAAGGCCACCATCCCGGCCGCGACGGCCGCCCCGACGACCCCCACGGCCCCGGCCGCGGCGGTCTGACCCCGAGAACGACAGAGGAAACGGCAGTATGAAGATCGACTGGGCAGCACTCGGCTCCGTCTTCGGGGTCAGCCTCTCCGCCACCGTCGCCCTCGTGGCCCTCTTCACCCTGGGCCTGGTGGGCCTCTCCAAGCACGAGGCCGCCACCGAGCAGGGCGGGGCCGCGACCCTGGCCCGCAGCGGCGCCTACGCCTGCTTCGCGCTCTGCGCCGCGGCCGTGGCCTACGGGATCTACCTGATCGTCAGCTGACGCCGCCGCACCGCGTACCACGGCTCCCTCCGGGATTCCCCGGAGGGAGCTTTCGCGTACCCGCGCCCCTTCCCCGCCCTCCGTCCCACCAGGTCAACGGCAAGTTGACGGGCGTTCGCGGGGCGTGGTGGACTGCCCGAGCCAATACGGCGGCATGGAGAGGAAGTCCGGTGCGAATCCGGCGCGGTCCCGCCACTGTCACCGGGGAGCGCACGCGGCGCGTGCGCCCCGGGAGCCAGGAACTCTCGCCGCCGGACACGTCGAACCAGGGCGCGGACCCTGAGTGAGGACATACCTGCCACCATGCGTGCCGACCGCGTCTTCGCGTACGGCGCCACGGCGGGGCTGATCGGCGACCGGATCCTCGGGGATCCTCGCTGGGGGCACCCCGTGGCCGCCTTCGGACGAGCCGCCGCCGCAGTCGAGGGCGCCCTGTGGCGCGACGACCGCGCCCGGGGCCTCCTGCACACCCTCGTCTGCGCGGGCGGCGCCGCCGCCGTCGGGGCGCTGGGCGCGCGCGCCGTGCGCTCCCGGCCCGCGGCCGCCCGCATCGCCCTCACCGCCGCGGCCACCTGGGCCGTGGTCGGCGGCACCTCCCTCGGCAGGGAGGCCCGCGCCATCGGCGGGGCGCTCGCCGCCGGGGACGCCGAGGTGGCGCGGGAGCGGCTCCCGCACCTGTGCGGGCGCGACCCCCAGGCGCTGGACGAGCAGCAGATGGCCCGGGCCGTCGTGGAGTCCGTCGCCGAGAACACCTCCGACGCGGTGGTCGGGGCCCTGGTGTGGGGCGCCGTCGCCGGGGTCCCCGGGCTGCTGGCCTTCCGCGCCGTGAACACCCTGGACGCGATGGTGGGCCACAAGTCGCCCCGCTACCTCCGCTACGGCTGGGCCTCCGCCCGCCTCGACGACCTGGCCGGCTGGCCCGGGGCCCGGCTCACGGCCCTCGCCGCCGTGGCCGCCGGTCCCGACCGGCGGGGGGCCGTACGGGCCTGGCGCGCCGACGCCGCCGCCCACCCCAGCCCCAACGCCGGCCCGGTGGAGGCCTCCTTCGCCGGGGCGCTCGGCGTCCGGCTGGGCGGGACCCTGTCCTACGGCGGCCGGACCGAGCACCGGGCGGTGCTCAACGGCGACACCGGGCGGCCCGTGGAGGTCGCGGACATCGAGCGGGCGGTACGGCTGTCGCGGCGGGTGACCTGGCTGGCCCTGGGGGCCTGCGTGGCGGTCCGCTGCGCCGTGGCGAAGACGGCGAAGACGGCGAAGACGAAAAGGGGACGGGCATGAGCGGCACGGGGCGCGGCGGCGGACTGCTGGTCGCGGGCACGACGTCCGACGCCGGCAAGAGCGTGGTCACGGCGGGCATCTGCCGCTGGCTGGCCCGGCAGGGCGTGAAGGTGGCCCCGTTCAAGGCCCAGAACATGTCGCTGAACTCGTTCGTGACGCGGGAGGGCGCCGAGATCGGCCGCGCCCAGGCCATGCAGGCCCAGGCCGCCCGGGTGGAGCCGACCGCGCTGATGAACCCGGTCCTGCTCAAGCCGGGCAGCGACCGCAGCAGCCAGGTGGTGCTGCTGGGCAAGCCGGTCGGCGAGATGAGCGCCCGCGGCTACCACGGTGGCCGCCAGGAGCAGCTCCTCGGCATCGTCACGGACTGCCTGGAGCAGCTGCGGGGCACGTATGACGCCGTGATCTGCGAGGGGGCGGGCAGTCCGGCCGAGATCAACCTGCGCCGGACCGACATCGTGAACATGGGGATCGCGCGGGCCGCGCGGTTCCCGGTGGTCGTGGTCGGCGACATCGACCGGGGCGGGGTCTTCGCCTCCTTCTTCGGGACGACGGCCCTGCTGTCCCCCGAGGACCAGTCGCTGATCGCCGGGTACATGGTCAACAAGTTCCGCGGCGACGTGTCCCTGCTGGAGCCCGGCATGGAGATGCTGCGCGGCCTGACGGGGCGGGCCACGTACGGGGTGCTGCCGTTCCGGCACGGGCTGGGCATCGACGAGGAGGACGGCCTGCGGGTCTCCCTGCGGGGCGCGGTACGCGAGTCCGTGGTCGCCCCGCCGGTCGGCGAGGACGTGCTGCGGGTCGCGGTGTGCGCGGTGCCGCTGATGTCGAACTTCACCGACGTCGACGCGCTGGCGGCCGAGCCGGGCGTGGTCGTGCGGTTCGTGGACCGGGCCGAGGAACTGGCCGACGCCGACCTGGTCGTCGTACCGGGCACGCGCGGCACGGTGAAGGCGCTGGAGTGGCTGCGGGAGCGGGGACTCGCCGACGCGCTGGCGCGGCGGGCCGCGGAGGGGCGGCCGGTGCTGGGCATCTGCGGCGGCTTCCAGGCGCTGGGCGAGCACATCGAGGACGAGGTCGAGTCGAAGGCCGGCTCGGTGGCGGGACTGGGGCTGCTGCCGGTGCGCGTGCGCTTCGCCGCCGAGAAGACCCTGGCCCGGCCGGTGGGCACCGCGCTGGGCGAAGAGGTCTCCGGCTACGAGATCCACCACGGGGTGGCCGAGGTGCTGGGCGGCGAGCCGTTCCTGGACGGCTGCCGGGTCGGACCGGTGTGGGGCACCCACTGGCACGGCTCGCTGGAGTCGGACGGCTTCCGCCGGGCGTTCCTCCGGGAGGTGGCCGCTGCCGCCGGCCGCCGCTTCGTGCCGGCGCCGGACACGTCGTTCGCCTCGCTGCGGGAGGAGCAGCTGGACCTGCTCGGGGACCTGATCGCGGAGCACGCGGACACCGATGCGCTGCTGCGCCTGATCGAGTCCGGCGCCCCCGCGGGCCTCCCGTTCCTCCCCCCGGGCGCCCCGTGAGGGCGGCGGCCCTGCGGGGCCGTTCCCCTGCCCGCCCTTCCCCCGTTCCCAGGGGCTCCGCCCCTGACCCGTTTGAGGCGCTGGGGTCTGGGGGCGGAGCCCCCGGGAAGCGGGGCCCGGGGCAGCGCCCCGGGGAACGGGCGAAGGGCGGGGCGGGGAGCCCCCCGCCCAGCGGCACCCGCGCCCCCGTGAAGACCGCTATCCCCGCACAGGCGGGGACCATCAGGAGTGAGCACCGCATGAGCACGCCCTACCCCGGGTCATCCCCGCGCGAGCAGGGACCTCTCGGAAACCCTTGCAGGATCGGACCGGCCCGGCGTGTTCGCCGACACATGCCACTCGAAGGAGTGACCGTCTCATGAGCAGCGTCCCGTTCCCCTTCTCGGCCGTTGTCGGCCAGACCGACCTGCGGCTGGCGCTCCTGCTCAACGCCGTGAGCCCGGCGGTCGGCGGCGTGCTCGTGCGCGGCGAGAAGGGGACCGCCAAGTCCACCGCCGTGCGCGCGCTGTCGGCGCTGCTGCCGCAGGTGGACGTCGTACCCGGCTGCCGGTTCTCGTGCGCGCCGGCGGCGCCCGACCCGGCCTGCCCGGACGGGCCGCACGAGCCCGGCACCGGCACCGGCCGCCCCGCTCGCATGGTCGAGCTGCCCGTCGGCGCCTCCGAGGACCGCCTCGTCGGCGCCCTCGACATCGAACGCGCCCTCGCCGAGGGCGTGAAGGCCTTCGAGCCCGGCCTGCTCGCCGACGCGCACCGCGGGATCCTGTACGTCGACGAGGTCAACCTGCTCCACGACCACCTCATCGACCTCCTCCTCGACGCCGCCGCGATGGGCGCCTCGTACGTGGAGCGCGAGGGCGTCTCCGTGCGGCACGCGGCCCGGTTCCTGCTCGTCGGCACCATGAACCCCGAGGAGGGCGAGCTGCGCCCGCAGCTCCTGGACCGGTTCGGGCTGACCGTCGAGGTCGCGGCCTCCCGGGAGCCCGCGCAGCGCGTCGAGGTGGTGCGCCGCCGGCTCGCGTACGAGGACGATCCCGCGGTCTTCGCCGCCCGCTGGGCCGGGGACGAGAGCGAGGTGCGGGCGCGGGTCGTGGCCGCGCGGGCGCTGCTCCCGCAGGTCCGGCTCGGGGACACCGCGCTGCTCCAGATCGCCGCCACCTGCGCCGGGTTCGAGGTCGACGGCATGCGCGCCGACATCGTGATGGCCCGTACCGCGACCGCGCTGGCCGCCTGGGCCGGGCGGACCTCCGTGCTCAAGGAGGACGTCCGGCAGGCCGCCCTGCTGGCCCTCCCCCACCGGCGCCGGCGCAACCCGTTCGACGCGCCCGGCCTGGACGAGGACAGGCTCGACGAGATCCTGAACGGCTTCCCCGACGAGGAGCCGGAGCCCGAGCCCGACCCGGAGCCCGAGGGCCCGGACGACGGTGACGGCGGCGGCCCTGACGGCGGCGGCGGGGTGCCCCCGCAGGGCGGCGGGCCCGAGACCGGGCACGCGCCCGACACCCCACAGGAGGCCGAAGGCCCCGAGCCGCAGCCCTCCGCCCCGCAGGGCGGGGCCGGCGGCGCCGAGCAGGCCGCCGTGGCGGCCGCCGAGCCGTTCCGCACCAAGATGCTGAGCGTGCCCGGCCTCGGCGAGGGCGCGGCCGGGCGGCGTTCGCGCGCCCGTACCGCGCACGGCCGCACCACCGGCGCCCAGCGCCCCCGGGGGCACCTCACGAAGCTGCACCTGGCGGCCACCGTGCAGGCCGCCGCCCCGCACCAGAAGGCCCGCGGGCGCGCCGGACGCGGCCTCGTCGTGCGCAAGGACGACCTGCGCCAGGCCACCCGGGAGGGCCGCGAGGGCAACCTCGTGCTGTTCTGCGTGGACGCCTCGGGCTCGATGGCCGCCCGGCAGCGCATGAGCGCCGTCAAGGGCGCGGTGCTGTCCCTGCTGCTGGACGCCTACCAGCGCCGGGACAAGGTCGGCCTGATCACCTTCCGCGGCGCGGGCGCCGAGCTGGCGCTGCCGCCCACCTCCTCGGTGGACGCGGCCGCCGCCCGGCTGGAGAAGCTGCCGACCGGCGGCCGCACCCCCCTCGGCCCGGGCCTGCTCAAGGCCCACGAGGTGCTCCGGATCGAGCGGCTGCGGGACCCCTCGCGCCGCCCGCTGCTGGTGGTCGTCACCGACGGGCGGGCCACCTCGGCCGGGGCCGTCGGCGGTGACCCGCGCGAGCTGTCGGGGCGCAGCGCCCGGCTGCTGGCCGCCGAGGGGATCGCCTCGGTGGTGGTGGACTGCGAGTCCGGGCCGGTCCGGCTGGGGCTGGCGGGGGCGCTGGCCGCCGACCTGGGCGCGCCCGCCGTGACCCTCGACGGGCTGCGGGCCGACTCGCTGGCCGGGCTCGTGAAGAACGTACGTACCGCAGTGACCCACGAAACCCCCAGGAGGGCCGCGTAATGCCGCAGGGACAGCCGACCGTCGTTCCGGACGACGGGCTCACGACGCGTCAGCGCCGCAACCGCCCGCTCGTCTTCGTGCACACCGGGCCGGGCAAGGGCAAGTCGACGGCCGCGTTCGGCCTGGCGCTGCGCGCCTGGAACCAGGGCTGGCCGATCGGGGTGTTCCAGTTCGTCAAGTCGGCGAAGTGGAAGGTCGGCGAGGAGAACGCGCTGAAGGTGCTGGGCGCCTCCGGCGAGGGCGGGTCCGTCGTCTGGCACAAGATGGGCGAGGGCTGGTCCTGGGTCCAGCGGGACGCGCAGCTCGACAACGAGCAGGCCGCCAAGGAGGGCTGGGAGCAGGTCAAGCGCGACCTGGCCGCCGAGACGCACAGGCTGTACGTGCTCGACGAGTTCGCGTACCCGATGCACTGGGGCTGGATCGACGTGGACGAGGTGATCGAGGTGCTGCGCAACCGCCCCGGCACCCAGCACGTGGTCATCACGGGCCGCAACGCTCCGGAGAAGCTGGTGGAGTTCGCCGACCTGGTCACCGAGATGACCAAGGTCAAGCACCCCATGGACGCCGGCCAGAAGGGCCAGAAGGGCATCGAGTGGTGACGTCCGTGAACGTGCCCCGGCTGGTCATCGCCGCGCCGTCCTCCGGCAGCGGCAAGACCACCGTGGCGACGGGCCTGATGGCGGCCTTCGCGGAGCGCGGCCTGGCCGTGTCCCCGCACAAGGCCGGGCCCGACTACATCGACCCCGGCTACCACGCGCTGGCCACGGGCCGGCCGGGCCGCAACCTGGACGCCTTCATGTGCGGGCCGGAGCTGGTCGGCCCGCTGTTCGCGCACGGCTCCGCCGGGTGCGACCTCGCCGTGGTCGAGGGCGTGATGGGGCTCTACGACGGGGCCGCGGGGCGGGGTGAGCTGGCGTCGACGGCGCAGGTGGCGAAGCTGCTGCGGGCGCCGGTGGTGCTGGTGGTGGACGCCTCCTCGCAGTCGCGGTCGGTGGCGGCTCTGGTGCACGGCTTCGCCTCGTTCGACCCGCAGGTGCGGCTCGGCGGGGTGATCCTCAACAAGGTGGGCTCCGACCGGCACGAGGTGATGCTCCGGGAGGCGCTGGAGGAGGCCGGGATGCCGGTCCTCGGCGTCATGCGGCGGGCCCCGCAGGTGGCGACGCCGTCCCGGCACCTGGGCCTGGTCCCGGTGGCCGAGCGGCGGACCGACGCGGTCGCGGCGGTGGCGGCGCTCGCCGAGCAGGTGCGGGCCGGCTGCGACCTGGACGCGCTGATGGCGCTGGCCCGGACGGCGCCGCCGCTGGACTGCGCGGCGTGGTCCCCGGAGGAAGCCGTCTCCACCGTCCCGGCCGCCGTCGGTCCCGGGGGGCGGCGCCCCGTCGTCGCCGTCGCCGGCGGAGCGGCGTTCACGTTCTCGTACGCCGAGCACGCGGAGCTGCTGACGGCCGCCGGAGCCGAGGTGGTCGCCTTCGACCCGCTGCGGGACGAGGCGCTCCCCGAGGGCACCGCCGGGCTGGTGATAGGCGGCGGGTTCCCCGAGGTGTACGCCCCGGAGCTGTCGGCGAACGAGCCGCTGCGGGGGGCCGTCGCGGACTTCGCGGCTGCCGGCGGGCCGGTGGCGGCCGAGTGCGCCGGGCTGCTGTACCTGGCGCGCTCCCTCGACGGGAAGCCGATGTGCGGGGTGCTCGACGCCGACGCCCGGATGTCGGAGCGGCTGACGCTCGGCTACCGGGAGGCGGTCGCGGTGTCGGACAGCTCGCTCGCCGCCGCGGGGACGCGGCTGCGGGGGCACGAGTTCCACCGGACGGTGGTCGAGCCGGGCGCCGGAGCGGCGCCGGCGTGGGGGTTCACGCATCCCGAACGCCGCGTCGAGGGCTTCGTACGGCAGGGCGTGCACGCCAGTTACCTGCACACCCACTGGGCGGCGCAGCCCTCGGTCGCCCGGCGCTTCGCGGA
The DNA here is from genome assembly GCF_055602105.1 of Streptomyces sp. NPDC037421. Taxonomy (NCBI): domain Bacteria; kingdom Bacillati; phylum Actinomycetota; class Actinomycetes; order Kitasatosporales; family Streptomycetaceae; genus Streptomyces; species Streptomyces sp. NPDC037421. Next base: position 306,730 of record NZ_JBVJWV010000004.1, on the reverse strand, counting down.
AGCCGCGGCAGCGCACCGGTGACCGGTCTCCCCGGCCGGGGGTCAGTCCGCGAGGCCGATCACGAGCCAGATCCCGGCCACCCCGCCCACCGTGCACATCAGCGTGGACAGGGCGGGGTGCTCGTGGTGCGCCTCGGGGAGGATCTCGGCGGCGGCCAGGTACAGCAGGGCGCCGCCGAAGAACCCGAGGTATGCCCCGAGGGGTTCCTCCGGAAGGGTGAACAGCAGGGTGGACGCGGCGCCGACGACCGGGGCCACGGCGTCCGCGAAGAGCATCAGCAGGGCCTTGCGGCGGGCGTTCCCGTAGAGGCGGGTGAGCGTGTACGTGTTGAACCCGTCGGCGAAGTCGTGGGTGATGACGGCCAGTGCCACGGCCACGCCCATGCCGCCGCCGACCTGGAAGGCGGCGCCGAGGGCCACCCCGTCGGCGACGCTGTGGCCGACCATCGCGGCGGCCGCGGTGAGGCCGACCTGCGGGACGCGGCCGCCGCCGTGGCCGTGCCCGTCGTGGCCGCCGTCGTCCGCGGCACCGTGCGCGGCCTGGCGTACGGCGAGCAGGCGCTCCACCACGTGGGCGACCAGGAAGCCGCCCACGAAGAGCAGCAGGGCGAGCGGGACGCCGAACACCTCCTGGCGGGCGGCGTGCAGGGCCTCCGGGAGCAGGTCGAGGCCGACCACGCCGAGCATCAGCCCGCCGGCCAGGCCGAGCACCAGGTGGCGGCGGTCGGTGACGCGTTGCGCCGTCCAGCCGCCCGCCAGCGTCATGAGGAACGCGCCCAAAGCCACGATCACCGCCATGTGCCCCTGAATACCGACTGGCGGCCGGGTGCGCACTTCCGCGCGCGGGTGGCGGGCGGCAGCGTGTTGACGACGAGAGACGGACGACGGACGGAGGAGGGATCCCGGTGGGCGAGTACGTGACGCGGCTGGTGGTCGGGGTCGGCGGGCGCGCGGGGGTCTCCGTCGAGGAGGTCTGCGCGCTGGTCGAGGAGACGCTGCGGGGGGCCGGGCTGGCCACCGGGGCGGTGGCGGCGCTCGCCACGGTGGAGTCGAAGACCGGGGAGCCGGGGATCGCGGGGGCGGCGGAACGTTTCGGCGTGCCGTTGGTCGGCTATCCGGCGGAGCGGCTCGCGCTGATCCCGGTACCGCACCCCTCTGCGGCGGTGCGGGACGCCTCCGGCACGGCCTCGGTCGCGGAGGCGGCGGCCCTGGCGGGCGGCGGGGAACTCCTCGTGCCGAAGCGGCGGTCGGTGGCGGCGACGTGCGCGGTGGCCACCGCCGAGGAGCACGACCTGCGCCACCACGGGGACGCGGAGGTGGCGGACGCGGGCGGCGCGCTGGTCGACCTCGCGGTGAACGTGCGCTCCGACACGCCGCCGCAGTGGCTCAAGGAGCGGATCGCGGCCTGCCTGGGCGACCTGGCGGCCTACCCCGACGGACGCGCGGCGCGCGCGGCGGTGGCGGCCCGGCACGGGCTGCCGGTCGAGCGGGTGCTGCTGACGGCGGGGGCGGCGGAGGCGTTCGTACTGATCGCGCGGGCGCTGGGGGCCGTACGGCCGGTCGTGGTGCACCCGCAGTTCACCGAGCCGGAGGCGGCCCTGCGGGACGCCGGGCACCGGGTGGAGCGGGTACTGCTGCGAGCCGAGGACGGCTTCCGGCTGGACCCGGCGGCCGTACCGGAGGAAGCCGACCTGGTGGTGGTCGGCAACCCCACCAACCCGACGTCGGTCCTGCACCCCGCGGGTGTCCTGGCGGCGCTGGCCCGGCCGGGACGGACCCTGGTGGTGGACGAGGCGTTCATGGACGCCGTCCCGGGTGAGCGGGAGGCGCTGGCCGGGCGGACGGACGTCCCCGGGCTGGTCGTCCTCCGCAGCCTGACGAAGACGTGGGGGCTGGCGGGGCTGCGCATCGGGTACGTCCTGGCCGAGCCGGAGGTCATCGCGAAGCTGGCCGCCGCGCAGCCGCTGTGGCCGGTGTCGACGCCGGCGCTGGTGGCGGCGCAGGCGTGCGTGTCGCCGGAGGCGCTGGCGGAGGCGGAGGCCGCGGCACGGCGGATCGCGGTGGACCGGGAGCACCTGCTGGCGGGGCTGGCGGAGTTCGAGGAGGTGCGGGTGTCGGGGGTGGCCGAGGGGCCGTTCGTCCTGGTCCGGATCCCGGGCGCGGCGGAGGTACGCACCCGCCTGCGCGCGCTGGGCTTCGCGGTGCGCCGGGGGGACACCTTCCCGGGCCTCGACGCCGACTGGCTCCGCCTGGCGGTCCGCGACCGGGCGACGACGGGCCGGCTGCTACAGGCCCTGGACCACGCCCTCACGCTGGCCGCGCGGTAGGGGCGGGGGCCGCTGCTTCACGGCTCGTGCCCGCCGCCTCCCCCTCGGGGGCGGGGGCGGGGCGCCGGGCGGCGCGCCTAACATGGCGGGAGCGAGCGACGAACGGGGGGCGGCACATGAGGACGGCGGCGCGGATAGGGGTCGGGGTGGCCGTGCTGGCCGTGGTCGGCGGGGGCGTCTACGCCGTACCCCGGATCATGGACCGTGGCGCGGACGCCACCGAGCAGCGGTTGCAGGGGAAGCCCGGGACCGCGAAGGGTCCGGCCGGGACGCCGTTCACGCTGGTGGCGACCGGCGACATCATCCCGTACCCCTCGATCATCCAGCGCGCGGCGGACGACGCCGGCGGCAAGGCCGGCGAGTACGACTTCCGGAAGATACTCGCGGGCGTCAAGCCCATCGTGTCCGCCGCCGATCTGGCGATATGCCACCACGAGATACCGTACGGCCGGCCCGGCGGCCCCTACACCGGATATCCCGCCTTCAAGGCCCCGCACCAGCTGGCCGACGCCCTCAAGGACGCCGGGTACGACAGCTGTTCCACCGCTTCGAACCACACCCTCGACGACGGCTACGACGGCCTCACCCGCACCCTCGACCACCTCGACCGGGTCGGCCTCAAGCACGTCGGCTCGGCGCGCAGCGCCGACGAGGCCAAGGCGCCGGCCGTGCTCTCGGCCGGCGGCGCGAAGGTCGCCCAGTTGGACTACACGTACGGGACGAACGGCATACCGGTCCCGGCGGGCAAGCCCTGGGCCGTCAACCTGATCGACCAGGCCCGGATCATCGCCGACGCCCGCGCGGCCCGGGCGGCCGGCGCGAACGTCGTCCTCCTCAGCGTCCACTGGGGCACCGAGTGGCAGACGGCGCCCGACCAGCAGCAGAAGGACCTGGCGCAGGCGCTGACCGCCTCGCGCGGGGCGGACGGCCTCCCCGACATCGATCTGATCCTCGGTACGCACAACCACGTGCCGCAGCCCTACGAGAAGATCAACGGCACCTGGGTGGTGTTCGGGATGGGCGATCAGGTCGCGAGCTTCTACGAGCCGGAGAAGGCGCGGGGCAACATGTCCTCGATCCCCCGGTTCACCTTCGCCCCGTCGGCCGGGAACAGTGGCCGCTGGGAGGTGGTGAAGGCCGAGTACCTGACGCAGTTCTCGGACATGAAGCCGCCGTTCCGGGTCGTCTGCGCCTCCTGTACGCCGGACCGTGCCGACTACGCCAAGGTCGACAAGGAGGTCACGGCGGCCGTCACCTCGCGCGGGGCCGTCGGCCAGGGGCTGGAGCGCGCCACCCGCTGAGGGGGCACGGCGGCTACCGGGTCCGGCCGCGCCGGGTCACGACGAGGGCGCCCGCGCCGATGCCGAGCAGGAGGAGGGCGCCGCCGGCGACGTACGGGGTGACCGAACCGGCGCCGGTCTCGGCGAGGTTGGCCTGCGTGGTGGTCTGCGTCGTGGTCCGGGCCGCGGTCTGCGGCTTGACGCCGGGCTTGGCTTCCGGCTCGGCGGCGGGGCTCGGCGCGGCGCCCTTGGGGGCTTCGCAGTGGGCTTCGGCCAGTACGACCTCGCCGTCGACCTGGGCCACGTTCAGGTCCAGCGGGTTGACCGCCACCTTCAGGCGCAGCGCGGCCGCCGCGGCGGTGGTGGAGGTGGTCTGCGTACCGGAGAGCTCCAGGGAGACGGATCCGACGCCGGGGACGTCGACCTTGGTGGCGGGGCCGCCGGCGGTGAGGGTGACCTTCTTGCCGAGGGCGGTGACCGTGCCGAGGACGTTCGAGGTGGCGACGGGCTTCCTGCCCGCTTCGCAGACGGCCTTGGAGGTGACCTTCTCGACCTCGATGAGGGAGAGCCGGGGCAGGCCGGGGACGTGCACCTTGGCGTGGGCGAGGTTCGATTCGGCCTGGGCGGCGTTCTTGTCGGCGGTCGCCCTGGCGGTGGCGACGTCGGCCTTCAGGACGCTGACGGGCTGTCCCTGTTCGGCGCCGTCGAGGGTGACGGTGAGGGCCGTCTTCTCGGCGGTGGCGGGGGCGGTGACCTCGTTGAGGGTGGCCTTCAGCGGGACGTGCACGGCCTTGTTGAGCAGGCCCACGTCCAGTCCGGCCCGCAGGACGACGGCTCCGGACGTTCCCTCGCTCCCGGCGCCGCCGCCCGTGGCGAGGGCGGGCGGCGCGGCGAGCAGGGCTACCGCCCCCGTGGCGAGCAGAACGGCCGCGGGCATGCGGAAGGTGTTGCTGTTCAAGATGGTGGAACCCCCGGGGAGATGGGTGCCGTCGCAGCGCCAATGGGGGACATCGCGCACGCCGACGGCTTCGACGTTCGAAATCCTTACGCACTGGGAGTGAACGGTCAGCAACCCGGGGTGAGTTCACCCCAAAGGGTGGTTTCCACTCGCATATTCGATTTGTTGCGCAACAGCCGGCTCAGGAGTCCCGTCCGGCACGCCTTCAGGCCCGGACCACGCCGTTCACGATCACCCGGTCCGGCTGCGCCAGGGCGCGTACGTCGGCCCGCGGGTCGGTGGCGTAGACGACGAGGTCGGCCGGGGCGCCCTCGGTGAGGCCGGGGCGGCCGAGCCATTCGCGGGCCGCCCATGCCGTCGCCGAGAGGGCGTCCAGCGGCGGGATCCCGGCCTTCACGAGCTCCTCGACCTCGGCGGCGACCAGGCCGTGCGGCAGGGAGCCCCCCGCGTCCGTGCCCACGTACACCTGGATGCCCGCGTCCCAGGCCGCCCGGACGGTGTCGTAACGCCGCTCGTGCAGCCGCCGCATGTGCGCCGACCAGCGGGGGAACTTCGCCTCGCCGCCCGCCGCCAGCTTCGGGAACGTCGAGATGTTCACGAGGGTCGGCACGATCGCCACGCCGCGCTCCGCGAACAGCGGGATGGTGTCCTCGGTGAGGCCGGTGGCGTGCTCGATGCAGTCGATGCCCGCCTCGACGAGGTCCCGGAGCGAGTCCTCCGCGAAGCAGTGCGCGGTGACCCGGGCACCCAGGCGGTGCGCCTCGGCGATGGCGGCCTCGACCTCGGCGCGCGGCCAGCAGGCCGTCAGGTCGCCGGCGTCCCGGTCGATCCAGTCGCCGACGAGCTTGACCCAGCCGTCGCCGCGCCGGGCTTCCCGGGCCACGTACTCGACGAGCTGCGGCGGCTCGATCTCGTGGGCGTAGTTGCGGATGTAGCGGCGGGTGCGGGCGATGTGCCGGCCTGCACGAATGATCTTCGGGAGGTCTTCCCGGCCGTCGATCCAGCGGGTGTCGGAGGGGGACCCGGCGTCGCGGACGAGGAGGGTGCCGGCGTCCCGGTCGGTGAGGGCCTGCGCCTCGGCCGTCGGGGCGTCGACCGGGCCGTGGGCGTCGAGGCCCACGTGGCAGTGCGCGTCGACCAGGCCGGGCAGGGCCCATCCGGTGACCGTGGTGACCTCGCGGGCGGCGGTCGGCCGCTCGTAGGAGATCCGTCCGCCGACGACCCACAGTTCGTCGCGCACCTCGTGGGGCCCGACGAGTACGCGCCCCTTCACATGGAGCACACCGTTGTGATCACTCATGTCCGCACTGTACGTGCGCGCTGGGTAGGCTCGGCCGGTAACCCCGGACGAAGAGAGCACCGACGTGACCCACCCCCTGCTGGACCTCCCGCCGCTGACCGCCGAGCACTTCGCGTCGATCGAGCGGGGGGTGGCGCGGCTGCTGGGCACCCGGCACGACGTGGTCGTCACCCAGGGCGAGGCGCTGCTCCCGCTGGAGGGGTGCATCCGCTCGGGGGCGCGGCCGGGTTCGACGGCGCTGAACATCGTCACCGGGCCGTACGGGACCACCTTCGGCAACTGGCTGCGCGACGCCGGGGCGAACGTGGTGGACCTGGCGGTGCCCTTCGACACGGCCGTCAGCGGCGAGCAGGTGGCCAGGGCGCTGGCGGAGCACCCGGAGATCGACTTCGTCTCGCTGGTGCACGCCGAGGCGGCCACCGGCAACACCAATCCGGTCGCGGAGATCGGCGAGGCGGTACGGGCCCACGGGGCGCTGTTCATGCTGGACGCGGTGGCCTCGGTGGGGGCCGAGCCGCTGTTGCCGGACGCGTGGGGCGTGGACCTGTGCGTGATCGGCGCGCAGAAGGCGATGGGGGGCCCGGCCGGGGTCTCGGCGGTGTCGGTGAGCGACCGGGCCTGGGAGCGGTTCGGTGCCAACCCGGCGGCGCCGCGCCGCTCGTACCTCTCGCTGCTGGACTGGAAGGAGCGCTGGATCGACGGCGGCCGCAAGGCGCTGCTCCACGCGCCCGCGCAGCTGGAGATGCTCGCGCTGGAGGCCTGCCTGGACCGGATCGCGGCCGAGGGTCCGGCGGGCTTGCTGGAGCGGCACGCCGCGGCCGCCCGGGCCACCCGGGCGGGCGCGGCGGCACTCGGTGTCGCCCCGTGGGTCGGCGACCCCGCGCAGGCCGCTCCGGTGGCGACCACGCTGCGGGTCGCGGACGCCTCGCTGGTGGTGGCGAAGGCCCTGGCCGCGGATCCGGCGGCCCCGCTCGCGGCGGGCGGAGGGGCGCTGGCCGGGGAGATGGTCCGGGTCAACCACTACGGTCCGGCAGCCTCTCCGGAGGCGGTCGGGGCCGCGCTGGGGGCGCTGGCCCGTGCCCTCGGCGCCGATCCGGCGCCGGCCCTGGCCGCGGCTTCCGCGGCCTGGGCGTAGCCTCCGCGGCCTGGGCGTGGCTTCTGCGGCCTGGGCGTGGCTTCCGCATCCGCCGGCCGGTCAGCCGGCCAGCGCGTCCAGCAGCCGGTCCACCTCCGCCTCGGTGTTGTAGAGGTGGAAGGAGGCCCGCAGGGCTCCGTCGCGGGCGGAGGTGTGGATCCCGGCGGCCGCCAGGTCGGGCTGCCGGTGGGCCAGGCCCGGTACCGAGACGATCGCGGCGTCGCCGGGGACGGGCTCGTGGCCGAGGCGGGCGAGCCCTTCCCGGTAGCGGGCGGCGAGGGCGGTGTCGTGGGCGTGGACGGCGTCTATGCCGATCCGCTCCAGCAGCGCCAGTGAGGGCTCGGCGGCGTGGTAGGGGAGGAAGGCCGCGGACTCGTCGAAGCGGCGGGCGTCCCCGGCCAGTTGCCGCATGGGGCCGTAGACGGCGTCCCACTTGGACTCGGCCGCCACCCAGCCGGCGTGCAGCGGGGTCAGTCCGGGCTGGGCCTCCTCCGAGACCGTCAGGTACGAGGCGCCGCGGCCGCCGAGCAGCCACTTGTAGCCGCCGGTGACGGTGTACTCGTACGGCGAGGCGTCGAAGGGCAGCCAGCCGGCGGCCTGGGTGGCGTCCACGAGCATCCGCGCCCCGTGCGCGGCGGTCGCCGTACGGACCGCCGCGAGGTCCGCCGTGCGGCCGTCGGCGGACTGGACGGCGCTCAGTGCGACGAGGGCGGTGTCGGGGCGGACGGCTTCGGCGAGGGATTCCAGCGGGGCGAAGCGGACCTTGAGGTCGCCGCGGAGCACGAAGGGGTTCATGACGGAGGCGAAGTCCCGCTCGGGCACCAGGATTTCGGCGCCGACGGGCAGGGAGGCCGCGATCAGGCCCACGTGAACGGCGACGGACGAGCCGACGGCGGCGCGCCGCGGGTCGACCGAGACCAGCCGGGCGAAGGCGGACCGCACCCGCTCGACGACGCCGAAGTCGCCGGCCCCGGCGGGCAGTCCGGCCCCCGCGGCCTCGGCCAGCTCCCGTACCGCGGCGACGGAGGCCCGTGGGAGCACTCCGGCGCCAGCGGTGTTGAGGTAGGTGGTGGAGTGCGCGAACTCGGTGGCGCACACGCGGGACACGTGGGAGAGCGGAAGATCCATGCCGTCCACTCTGCGCCGACGTCAACTGAAAGTCCATTGCCGAGTTTTGCGTACAGAGCCAAAGTGACACTTATGCGGTGGCGGCCGGGCGGCTCAGCTCCAGTCGATGTCGGCCTGGCTCTCCAGCGGGGCCCGCTCCTCCAGGGATTCCGGTACCACCAGGGTGTCCGCGTCCGTCATCACGGCGGGGAAGCGGATGTGGGCCTGCTTCTGGACCTCCGCGACCTTGACCTGGAACACCCGGAACTCGTCCAGTTCCAGGGCTTCCGGCAGGACGATGTTCTGCGCCAGCAGGAAGGCCTTGGCCTTGAACGTGCCGTGTTCGGAGTAGGCGATGACCTTCCAGAACGCGCGCGGGAGCCGCACGCCGCGGAATTCCCGGTCGTCCTCCTGGAAGACCGGCCCGCCGAACACGCTGACCTTGAGGTCGTCGACCTGGACGTCCTCGAACACCGCGTCCTCCAGCTTTCCCCAGATGCCGCCGCGCAGGCTCTGGTTGAAGTCGTCCATCTGCGGAGCGATGTTGGTGTAGAAGAAGGAGTCCTTGTTGGCCCGCTGCGCCTCGGGCAGCGGACCCCAGCAGAGGTCCGCGCGGCGCGCTATGTGGCCCCGGTCGAGGCGGTTGACCTTGCCGCCCTTGTCCTTGTACAGGTCGTTGTCGACCTGGACCCCGGACGGCAGGCGCGGGTCCTTGAAGAAGTCCCTCGGACGGTCGAGCGCCTTGAGGGCGCCGCCGTCTATGTTCCAGGCCACCCAGATCGCGAAGCGCCGCGGCTTGCTCAGCGTCAGCGAGAAGTGGGTGTACGGAATCACCTCGGAGCCGTCGAGCAGTACCGCGGTGTCCTTGATCGACGGGTTGAGCGACGGCGTGCCGACCGGTACGGCGAGGAATCCCGGGTCGTACCCGGTCAGGGATTCCAGCGAGGCGGTGGACGGCGCCTCCAGGGTGACCTTCAGCTGCTCGAACACCGCGCGCGGGAAGCAGGCGAGCGCCCGGTCCACGGGATCGGATTCGTCCTCGCCGCCGAAGTGCAGGCCTGCCAGGACGTCCGAGGGCCTGCCCGAACGCGTCTTGAACATCCAGGCCGAACCGGAGTCGCCGAAGGTGCTGATCTCACCGCCGGCCGGCGGGTGGCGGGGGTCGGGGCCGATCTCGAAGCACTCGATCTCCTTCGTCCCGACCGGCGGCCCGTAGGGGACGCTGACCTTGACGAAGGGACGGGTCACGATCCCGTGGGTGACGCCGGTGGTCCGCCCGGACTTGACGACCTTGTCGCCGATGTGCGGCTCGCCCAGCTGCTTCGGCGTGACCCCGAGGCCGAGGATGTCGGTCTCGACGCCGCGGTCGGTGATCGTCGACACGGCGCAGTCGCCGACCGTGCCGAGGTGGGCGCGCCGCAGGGCGCCGAGGCGGTTCGCGGCGAAACGGCTGTCGTCGTCCGTGCCCGGCTGGACGATCTCGTCGCCCGCCTGGCCCTCCCGGCCGTTCAGGACGTGCCAGTTGCTCAGCATGCAGGTGGCGCCGTCGTTCTTGTCGAAGACGATGCATCCGAGGGTGCCGGCGTGCAGACGGACGCTCCCGACGCTCACTCCGGGACGCACCGGGTCGACGCGCTTCTGCCGTTCCGGCGTCTGGGCCTCGGCGACGACGAGGAAGTGCGGCTGGTAGCTGCGTTCGATCACGTCGGTGTGCAGCACGAGGCCCTCGCCGATGTCGATGGCCGGGGGTATCTCCGTGGTGCCCAGCGCCCGCATCCCCTCGGGCCGCACCTTCGTGTCGACCGTGAACTGGAGGGTGAGTTCCTTGGTCCGCTTCCCCTTTGCCGTCTCCTTGTAGCCGATGCCTATCGAGGAGATGTTCGGGTCCTTGAGGTACGCGGACCCGTGGGTACGGATGTACTGCTTGGCCAGGCCGATGAGCCTGTCCTGCCCGTCCGCCGACGTGGCGGCACGGGACTTGGCGGACGAACGCTTCTTGGCGGTCATCGGGGCCTCCTTCCGCAAAGGAGTCGGGTCCCCGAGTTGGTTGAAACCGAAGCGAACTGACGCGCCCCCAGCCACCGCTGGGAGGCGCCCCCGGCGAGCAGGCCTGGGCCCGCGCCGTGCGCGTGTACGTCCAGCCTACGGCCGGGCCGCCGGGCGGGCGCGCCGAGCGGCCCCGGGCGCTGTGCGTCACGCCGCGGGGCGCCCGGTACGGAGGTACGCGGGCGCCCCGGCAGAGGGATCGGCGGTTCAGCCCTGGGGGACGGCGCAGGCCCCGTCGGGCTCGCAGGCCTCGGCGTCGGGGGCCGTCTCCACGGTCTCGCGCCCGGCCCAGGCCTGCTCCAGCGCGCGGGTGAACACCTCGGCGGGCTGGCCGCCGGAGATGCCGTAGCGGCGGTCGATGACGAAGAACGGCACGGCGTTGGCGCCCAGTTCGGCGGCCTCGCGCTCGTCGGCCCGTACCCGGTCCGCGTAGGCGGAGTCGTCGGCGAGGACCTCGCGGGCCTCCGCCTCGTCCAGTCCGGCCTCCACGGCCAGGGCGAGCAGTACCCGGGGGTCGAAGACGGACCGCTCCTCGGCGAAGTTGGCCCGGAACGCGAGGTCGAGGAGCTGCTCCTGCCGGCCGCGGGCGGCGGCCAGGTGCAGCAGGCGGTGGATGTCGAAGGTGTTGCCGTGGTCACGGCCGTCGGTGCGGTACTCCAGTCCCTCCGCGCGGGCGCTGGCGGCGACGTGCTCCTCCATCGCGCGCGCCTCGTCGAGGGTGCGGCCGTACTTGCGGGCCAGCATCTCCAGGACGGGGGCGGTGACTCCCTTGGCGCCGTTCGGGTCCAGCTCGAAGGACCGGAAGACGACCTCCACCTCGTCGCGGTGCGCGAACTCGGCCAGCCCCTTGGCGAACCGGGCCTTGCCGATGTAGCACCACGGGCAGGCGATGTCGCTCCAGATCTCGACGCGCATGTTCCTTCTTCTCTCCAGGGACGGCCAATCGGTTTCCGGTTCAACCATCCGGGGTCGCGTCTCATTCCCCGGACGCCGGGCCGACCTCCAGCCAGAGCGTGCGGTGGGAGCCCGCGGGGGTGGCGGCCGGGTCGGGGCGCCAGCCGTGGGAGGCGTAGAAGGCCTGGGCGCGCAGGTTGTGCTCGTAGACCTCCAGGCGGACCCGCTCGATCCCGGCCCGCCGCCAGGCGGCGAGGCACGCCGCGTGCAGGGCGGCTCCGGTGCCCCGGCGCCAGTGGTCGGGGTCCACGTGGAGCTGGGTGAGGGTGGTCACGCCGTCGGCCGTGAGGAAGGCCGCCACTCCGGTGACCCGGCCGTCCCGCTCGGCGCACAGCACCTGGCCCTGCGCCGCCGGGCGGGCCACCGCCCGCGACCAGCCCTCGCAGGTGCGCGCCGACTCGGCCTCACCCGCGTAGGCCACCTCGGGGACACGGCCCCGGTAGTAGGTGGCCCTGGCCCTGGCGTGCAGGGCGGCGATGGCGTCGAGGTCGCTGGTGAGCGCGGTCCGGATCATGGGATGGGGAACGCGCCGGGAACCGTGTCGGTTCCCGGCGCGTCCGCCCCGTGCGCGCGGCGGCTACTTCTTCAGCCACGCCGCCATCATCTTCTGGGCGATCGGCGCGGCCAGCTTGCCGCCGCCGATCTCGGAACGGTCGGTGTCCGAGTTCTCGATCATCACGGCGACGGCGATCTGCTTGCCGCCCGCCTTGGCGTACGAGGTGAACCAGGCCAGCGGCGGGATGTTGTTGTTGACGCCGCGCTGGGCCGTACCGGTCTTGCCGCCCACCTCGGCGCCCGCAACCTGGGCGGGCTTGCCGCCGCCCTCGGTGGCCACCGTGCGCATGGCGTCCTGGAGCATGGAGGCCGTCTTCGGGCTCATCACCTGCTCCGTCTTCGGGTCCTTGAAGTCCTCCAGCACGTTGCCGTCGGCGTCGGTCACCGCGGAGACCATGTGCGGGGCGACGAGCTTGCCGCCGTTCTCGATCGCGGCGGTCACCATGGCCATCTGGAGCGGGGTGGCCTGCACGTCGAACTGGCCGATACCCGTCTGTGCGACCTGGTCGACCGACATCTTCTTCGTGGGGTACTTGCTCGGCGGGTTGGTGCGGACCGGGGTGTCGATCTGGGTGTTGAAGCCGAGCTTCTCCGCCATCGCCCGCATCTTGTCCTGGCCGAGCTTGGAGGCGAGCTCCGCGAAGACGTTGTTGCAGGACAGCTTCAGGGCGGTGCGCGGCGAGACGTTGTTGCAGGCCTCGTTGCCCGCCTCGCTGGGCAGCGGTGTGCGGGTGCCGGGGATGGTGTACGCGCCCGGGACGCCCGTCGGCGTGTCGATGCTCGTCACCAGGCCGTTCTCGATCGCCGCGGCGAGGGTGACCAGCTTGAAGGTGGAGCCGGGCGCCTGCGGCTTGCGCAGTGCCACGTTCTCCATGGCCTTGCCCTTGTCGGCGGACAGCTCGCCCCAGGCGGCGGAGTCGTTGGCGCCCGTGATCCGGCCCGGGTCGTAGGACGGGTTGTTGACCACGGCGAGGATCTGGCCCGTCGCCGGGTCGATGGCCACGGCCGCGCCCTGCTTGCCGTTCAGGGCGTCGTAGGCGGCCTTCTGCACGCCCTTGTCGATGGTGGTGAGGACGTTGCCCGGATCGGCCCGCTTGTTGGTGAGCATGTCCATCACCGTCTTCAGCCGGGTGTCCGAGCCGTTGAGGACGTTCTTGTAGACCCCCTCCAGCATCGTCGTGCCGAAGGCCTGGGAGCTGTGGCCGGTGATCGGGGCGTAGAGCGGGCCGTCCACATAGGTCCGCTTGTAGCCGAAGTCCTTGCCGCCCGTCTTCGTGGAGCCGGTGATCGACTCACCGCCCACGATGATGTTCCCCAGCGGGTTCTCGTACTGCCCGATGAGGTTGCGCCGGTTGTTCTTGTCGTCTGCGAGGGCCTGGCCTTGGTATGCCTGCACCCAGGTGACCCGCACCATGAGGGCCAGCACCATAAGCAGACAGAAGACCGACGCACGCCTGATCGTCTTGTTCATCCCCCAGAAGGACGTACCAGCGGCCGCACCCGTTCCGCTCTGCCCCGATTGTGGCCGGGTTCTCAGGCTTTCTTCATGATGAAGCCCCCCTCGTAGGCCGCTATGACGGCCTGGGTGCGGTCGCGGGAGCCGGTTTTGGCGAGGACCGCGGCCACATGGGTCTTGACCGTCTGCGCGCCCACGCCGAGGTGCTCGCTCACCTCCTGGTTGGACAGCCCGGTGGCCATCAGGCGCAGGACGTCGGCCTCCCGGTCGGTGAGCCGGGCCGCCCAGGCGGGGGCCGCGGGCGGGGCGGCCGCCGTGTGGGCGGCGGCCAGGGCGCGGACCGCCGCCGGGAAGAGCAGCGAGTCCCCCCGGGCGACGAGGCGGACCGCGCCGATCAGCTCGTCGGGGTCGGCCCGCTTGAGGAGGAAGCCGGAGGCGCCGGCGCGCAGCGCGTCGTAGACGTAGGAGTCGTTCTCGAAGGTGGTGACGACCACGATCCGGGGCGGGTCGGGCATGGAGCGCAGGATCTGTCCGGTGGCCCGGATGCCGTCGATCTCCGGCATGCGGACGTCCATGAGCACCACGTCGGGGGTCAGCGAGCGGACCAGCGGGACGGCCTCGGCGCCCGTGGCCGCCTCGCCGACGACCTCCATGTCGGGTTCCGCGTCGAGGATGACCCGCAGGGCGGTGCGGACCATCCGCTCGTCGTCGGCGACGACGATGCGCAGCGGCGGCCGGCTCATCGCCCGGCTCCGCCGGCCGCGGCGGCCGCGGAGCCGAGCGGCAGGACCGCGCGCAGCCGCCACCGGCCCTCGTGCGGGCCGGCCTCGACGCGGCCGCCGAGCAGGGCGGCCCGCTCGGCGGCGCCGCGCAGTCCGCGGCCCCCGGTGGTGCGCCGCCGCTCGCCCTCGGGGGCGGACGGCGCCTGGGCGGGCGGGTTGGTCATGGTGATCTCCAGTTCGCGGTGGCCGTCGGGTGTGTGGACGCGGATCAGCAGGGCGATGGGGCCCAAGCCGTGGCGCAGGGCGTTGCTCAGGCCCTCCTGGACGATCCGGTAGGCCTCGCGGGAGGCGATGGCCGGGAGCTGCTCCCAGTCCCCGGCCGGGCCGGGGTCCTGCTGGACGGTGACGGTGGTGCCGCCGGCCCTGGTGCGGGCCAGCAGCCCGTCGAGGTCGGCGGCGAGGGTCGGGGCGGGCGCGGCGTCGGCCCGGGCGGGGTCCCCGTCGCGCAGCAGGCCGAGCACCGTGTCGAGCTCGCCGACGGTGCGCCGGGTGGTCTCCTCGATCGCGGCGAGCGCCTCCCGTACGAACTCCGGGTCGCGGTCGAGCACCCGCCGGGCCGCGCCCGCCTGGAGGGTGACGGCGCTCAGGGCGTGCCCCACGGCGTCGTGCAGCTCTCGGGCCAGCCGGTTGCGGACGGCGAGGTCGGCGGCCCGTTCCTCCGCGGCGGCCAGCCGGTCCGCCGCTGTCGGTCCGAGGAGCACGGGTGCGAGCCGGGCCAGCAGTGCCCCCGCCGCGGCGGAGCTCAGGGCTACCAGGGCCAGCAGCCCCACCCCGAGGAAGGGGGCGAGGTACGGGTTCGCCTCGCTGCTGAACCAGCCCGCCCCGAGGGGTGCCCGGCGCAGGGTGGCGGAGAACGGCACCAGGATCAGCACCAGCGCCATGGGTGTCGCCGCGAGGCTCATCCCGCTGATCACCGCCCCGACCCCCAGGTGCAGGGTCCACCAGGCGGAGGCCCGCCATCGGGAGCCCCACGAGCGGGCGGGCCCGTCGGCCAGCAGGTCCCCCGGTATCCCGCACATGGCCCGCACGGCGGTCACCGACAGCGGCCGCACCAGCCCGAACAGCCCGGTGACGGCGGCCAGCGGCAGCGCGGCGGCGTAGGAGGCGAGGGTGAGCGGCAGGGAGGACAGGACGCTGCCCCTGCCGGCCACGACACCCACCCACACCTGGCTGAGGAGGAAGTACGGCATCAGCAGGGCGCCGCCGAGTATCAGGTACACCCAGCGCAGCCTGGCCCGTGCCCCCAGTGCCGCCCCGGGCAGCCGGCGCACCGCCGCGGTCCCGCTCATGTCCCTCCCCCTCTTTCCTTCCCGAGCCCCTCGTCCCCGTCCCTCCGGAGGCCTGCCGCCTCAGCGTGACCTGCGCGCGAGGAGGTGCCGGGTGAGCACCGCTCCCGCGAGCAGTCCGGTGATCATCTGGCCAGCGTAGGTCAGGTAGGTGACGGCGGTGGGCTGTTCGTCCGTTCCGAGATTCACTCCGAGAGAGGCGGTCAGCATCCACGCTCCCCAGCTCAGCGCCGCCCCCGAGCCGATCCAGGCGAGGGCCAGCGGCCACCGCGCCGGCATCGCGCCGCCCCGGGCCAGCAGCACCGCCCCGACCGCCGCGGCGAGCGCGCACACCCCGTGCGCCGCCGACACCACGCCCGTCTCCGCCGAGTACGCGGCCACCTGCCGGGCGGGCAGCCCGGCGCTCCCTCCGAACGCCCAGTACAGGAACGCCGCGCCCACCGCCGTGCCCGCCAGCGCTGCGGCTCCCGCCACCACCCCCGTGGGAGACGGGAGCCGCCGCTCCGGCGCGCCCTGCCGGGCCCCGCCCCAGCGCTCCCGCGCATAGGCGGCGAACAGTCCGGCGAGGGCTATCCCCTGGAGGATGAAACCGCCGTAGACGACGGTGAACACCCAGGGGTCGAGGAAGGGTTCCCGGGCCGCCTTCGCGGCTTCCCCGGCGCCCATGCCCAGGGCCTTGACGAGGGTCTGGGCCGGGAACCCGAGGGCTATCGGGGTGAGCAGGCCGGTGGCGACGTACGCCGGGACGACCAGCAGCCATCCCGGCAGCCGTCTGCCCCAGGGGCTGGTGAGCGCCAGTACGAGCACGATGACGGTGGCGTCCATGGCCAGCGTCACCGCGTTGGCCACGGTGATCGGCAGCCTGTCCGTCAGCAGCACGCTGCCGTCCGGTATCCCGATGTGGCTCCCGGCCAGCCAGGCCGT
Source organism: Streptomyces sp. NPDC037421 (assembly GCF_055602105.1). Lineage (NCBI taxonomy): Bacteria > Bacillati > Actinomycetota > Actinomycetes > Kitasatosporales > Streptomycetaceae > Streptomyces > Streptomyces sp. NPDC037421. The sequence goes on along the minus strand of NZ_JBVJWV010000004.1, from coordinate 290,620 downwards.
CTTGAGCGTCAGGTAGGGGACGGTGGCCGCCAGCGCGACGGCCCGCAGGACCCGCCGCCCGGTCCCGGGGCGAAGGGAGGGTGGCCGCCCCGCCCCGCCGGGGCGCGTCACGGACGTCGCGGCCGCTGCGCTCGCGCTCGTCGCGTTGGTCGCGTTGGTGGTGTCGGCGGTGTCGGTGGTGTCGGTCGGCTTGCCCGCGCGGACTGCTCGTGTCGTCGTCATGTCCCCACGGTCGCCCGCGCCGGCCCCCCGCCGCCTCCCCCACGAAGGTGAACCGCCTCCCCCGCACGGGGGAGGCGGTTCCCGACGAGGCCGTCACATGCGCCGGGTCACGACCGACAGCCGGTCCCGCGCCTCGAACAGCGCCGCCTTGATGGCCCGTTCGTGCTCCTCCGTCAGCCGCGCCACCGGCACCGAGCAGCTCACCGCGTCGCGGGCCGGCGTCCGGTACGGGACCGCCACGCCGAAGCAGCGCAGGCCGAGCGTGTTCTCCTCCCGGTCCACCGCGTACCCCTGCTCCCGCACCAGCGCGAGCTCCTCCACCAGCTGCTCCCGGTCGGTGATGGTGTGCTCCGTGACCGCCTCCAGCCGCTTCGGCAGCAGCGCGCGCACCTCCTCGTCGGTGTGCGAGGCCAGCAGCGCCTTGCCGAGGGCGGTGGAGTGGACGGGGAGCCTGCGCCCCACCCGGGTGAAGGGCCGCAGGTAGTGCTGGGACTGGCGGGTGGCGAGGTAGACCACGCTCGTCCCGTCCAGCCGCGCCAGGTGGATGGTCTCGGTGGTGTCGTCGGAGAGCCGGTCCAGGGCGGGCCGGGCCGCCGCCACCACCTCGTCGCCGTCGATGTACGAGCTCCCGACCAGCAGGGCCCGTACGCCGATGCCGTACCGCGTGCCGGTGGCGTCGGTCTCCACCCAGCCCAGGTTCACCAGCGTGCGCAGCAGCATGTACAGGCTGGACTTGGGCAGGGAGAGGTCGTTCTGGATGTCGGCGAGGCTGTGCAGGCCCGGCCGTGCCGCGAAGTGCTCCAGCAGCAGGACGGTGCGCACCGCCGACTTCACCGGCGCCGCCGTCGCGGGGACCCCCGGCTCGGCCGGGCCGGCCGTCTCGGCTGTCGTCATACGCCTCTTCCCCTCTGGTCGGCTCTGATCGCCTCTTGTCACCCGGTGGACGCGGAAATAGAGTCCGCAGCAGAAGTGATCATTCATCCACCGGAACGGCGTTCAGAATACTGAACGGTCCAGGAGGTAGCGGGCCATGGCAGCGACACCAGTCTGGAGTGTGGACCCCCGCACCGGGAAGCAGCGCGGACAGGTTGCGGTGGAAGCCACACCCGAGGACGTGGACCGGGCCGTACGCGCGGCCCACGCCGCCCGCGGGACCCTGGCGGACGCAGCCGTCCGGGCCGGCTTCCTGCGCACCGCCGCCGAGCTCCTCGACGGGGCGGGGCCGGCCGTGGTGGAGGCCGCCGACGCGGAGACCGCGCTGGGCGCCGGCCGACTCACCGGCGAGCTGGCCCGCACCACCGGCCAGCTGCGCGCCTTCGCCGACGCGGTCGAGGAGGGCTCCCACCTCGACGTCCGGATCGACCGGGCCGACCCCTCCCTCAGCCCGCCGCGCCCCGAACTGCGCCGCTACAAGGTGCCGCTGGGCGTGGTCGCCGTCTACGCCGCCTCCAACTTCCCGCTGGCCTTCTCCGTGCCCGGCGGCGACACCGCGAGCGCGCTGGCCGCCGGCTGCCCGGTGGTGGTCAAGGCCCACCCCGACCACCCGGCCACCTCCGAGCTGTGCGCCTCGCTGCTGCGCCGGGCCGCTGTGGCGTGCGGGCTGCCGGCGGAACTGGTCACCGTGGTCCACGGCTTCGACGCCGGGGTGGAACTGGTCCGCCACCCCCTGGTGGCCGCCGCCGGGTTCACCGGTTCCATCCGGGGCGGCCGGGCGCTGTTCGACGCGGCCGCCGCACGGCCGGTGCCGATCCCCTTCCACGGCGAGCTCGGCTCCCTCAACCCCGTCGTGGTCACCCCGGCGGCCGCCGCCGAGCGCGCCGAGGAGATCGGCTCCGGGCTCGCGGGCTCGGTCACCCTCGGCGTCGGCCAGTTCTGCGTCAAGCCCGGCCTGGTGCTGGTCCCCGAAGGCCCCGACGGCGACCGGCTCGCCGGCTCGCTCGCCAAGTCCCTCGGCGAGAGCGGCCCCGGGGTGCTGCTCGACCACCGGATGCGGGAGAACTTCCTGACCGGTGTCCGGGAGCGGTCCGCCCTCCCCGGTGTCACCGCGCCCGTCACCCCGGGTCCGGGCGGCGAGCACACCGTCGGCGCCGGCTTCCTGAGCGTGCCGGCGGCCACCCTGCTGGAGGGCGGCGCCCACGAGGTGCTCCTGGAGGAGTGCTTCGGCCCGGTCACCGTGGTCGTGCGGTACGCCGGCCAGGGCGAGGCCGCCGCGGTCCTGGACCGGCTCGGCGGGAACCTGAGCGCCACCCTCCAGCTCTCGCGGGCCGAGACCGAGGGCGCGCCCGGACCGGCCGCCGCGCTGATCGCGCAGGTCACGGGGCTGGCGGGGCGGATCGTGGTGAACGGCTGGCCGACCGGCGTCGCGGTGGCCCCGGCCCAGCACCACGGCGGCCCGTACCCGGCGGCCACCTCGCACTCCACCTCCGTCGGCGGCACCGCGATCGAGCGGTGGCTGCGCCCGGTGGCCTACCAGTCGGTGCCGGAAGCGCTGCTCCCGCCGGAGCTGCGCGAGGCCAACCCGCTGGGCCTGCCGCGCCGCGTCACCGGCCCCGCGTAATTGCGTTGCCGCCCCGCCTCCGGCGGGGCAGGCTGCGCTCCATGCCGAAGCCGCAGGGGTTCACGTACGAGGTGCACAGCGACCGCACCGTCCGCATCACGCACCGGGGGCGCGCCGCGGGCACCCTGCGGGGTGCCCGGGCCGACAAGTTCCTGGCCGAGGCCGAGTCCGGTGACGCGCAGCTGGTGATGGCCCGCTGGACCGGCGCCTACAAGTTCGGCAACGAGCGCACCGCCCGCGACCACCCCCGCAACCGGCGCTGAAAATCCCGCCGAGGGTAAGGGAACGGCAAAGCGGCTCCGGTCGTTCTCCGGGCATGACCGCTATGACCCCTGGTTCCAACCTGCCGCTCGACACCGTCCGCGTGACGGTGGACGTGGCTGCCCCGGTGCGTCTCGACGTGTCGGGGCTCCTGCTCGCGGCGGACGGCAAGGTGCGCTCCGACGCCGACTTCATCTTCTACAACCAGCCCTCCGGGCCCGGTGTCAGCCACCGGTCCGGCGGCGGTTCGGCGCCGGACTCCATCACCGTGGACACCGGCGCGCTGCCGCCCGGCATCGAGCGGATCGTGGTCACCGCCAGTCCCGACGCGGCCGGGCAGACCTTCCAGGGCATCGAGCCCACCGCCACCGTGCGGGACGCGGCCGGAGGTGCGGTGATCGCCACTTTCACGCCGCCGCGGCTCGGCCCGGAGACCGCCCTCGTGGTCGTGGAGATCTACCAGCGCGGCGGTGCCTGGAAGGTGCGCGCGGTCGGCCAGGGGTACGCCAACGGCCTCGCGGGTATCGCCACCGACTTCGGGGTCTCCGTGGACGAGGAGCCGGCCCCGCCTGCGGCGGCCACCCCGGCCGCCCCGGTCACCCCGGCCGCTCCGGTCGCCGCCGCTCCGGTCACCCCGCCGGCCCCCGCCGCGCCGCCCGCCCCCGCCCCCGCCCCCGTCGGCGGCGGGAAGATCAACCTCGACAAGGGCCGGGTCAGCCTCCAGAAGAACCAGACCGTGTCCCTGGTCAAGGGCGGCCGCCCGCTGCTCTCCCAGGTCAAGATGGGTCTGGGCTGGGAGCCGGCCTACGGCGGCCGCGACATCGACCTCGACGCGTCCGTCATCGCCTACGGCCCGCAGCGCAATTTCATCGACAGCTGCTACTTCGGCAAGCTGTCGATCCTGGGCGGCGCGATCAAGCACTCGGGTGACAACCTCACGGGTGACGGCTCCGGGGACGACGAGGTGATCGTCGTGGACCTGGGCCGGCTGCCCGCCGAGGCCACGGGGCTGGTCTTCACGGTGAACTCCTTCTCCGGCCAGAAGTTCACCGAGGTCGCCAAGGCCTACTGCCGGCTGATCGACGCGGCGAGCGGGGAGGAGCTGGTCCGCTTCGACCTGACCGGCGCCGAGCCGCAGACCGGGGTCATGATGGCCAAGCTCATCAAGCAGTTCTCGGGCGAATGGGAGATGACGGCCATGGGCGAGTTTGTGAAGTCACGCACAGTGCGCGGCATGGTCAAGCCCGCTTCGCAGGCACTCTGAGCAGGTGGGCGGGCATATGCCGAGACCATGGAGCCGCCGGGCGGCCTCCGGGTGATGGATGCCACGCGTAATCCGGAGGTGGCTGTCAGTGCCCGCCCGTAGCCTTGGACCCATGCAGAACACACTCCAGCCCGCGGGTCCCGCGCGCCCGTCCGCCGCCGAGGCGAACGAGGCGATACGGCACCTCGTCGAGACCTGGGACGGGGAGTGGCCCTCGGAGGCGTACGAGTTCCTGCTCGAGGAGTGGGCAGCGGCCTCCCGCGCCGAGGAAATGGCCGCCGTCCAGTAGTCGGTGTCCCGGGGCACAGGGGTGCCCCGGGGCCGCCGACCGGCGCCCGCGTCAGCGCGGGGAGCGCCGCCAGGGGCCGGTGATGGCCAGCATGATGCCCGGGTCCTGGATGTTGGCGTACAGGGTGCGCCCGTCCGGGGAGAAGCAGACCCCGGCAAATTCCGAGTACTCCGGCTTCTCGGCCGTGCCGATGTTGAGCTCGTTGCGCGCCAGCGGGTAGACGCGGCCCGATTCCGTGGCGCCGAGCAGGTGTTGCAGGCCCTCGCCGTCCTCGGCGATGACCAGGCCGCCGTACGGCGACACCGTGATGTTGTCGGGGCCGTCGTAGCCGCCGTCGGCGGCCGGATCCCGGTTGACGCCGATCAGGACGACGAGCCGGACCGTGCGCCGCTTGGGGTCGTAGAACCACACCTGGCCGTCGTGCGCGGCGCCCGGGCTCTCCTCGCGCGCGTAGGAGGAGACGAAGTAGGCGCCCCCGTCGGCCCACCACATGCCCTCCAGCTTGCGGGCCCTGGTCACCGCGCCGGCCGCGAACTGCTTGCGCACCGAGAGGCTGCGCGCGTCGCGGTCGGTCACCTCCACCCAGTCGACCCCGTACACGGTGCCGGTCTTCGTGGCGCGCGAGAGGTCGTCCACGAACCGGCCCTGGCTGTCGAAGCACTTGGCTGCCGCGAGCACCCCGGCGTCGGCGGCGAGGGTACGCAGCCGGCCGCGCCCGTGCCGGAAGCCGTGCGGCGGGGTCCAGCGGTAGAGCAGCCCGTTGGGGCCGGAGGCGTCCTCGGTCAGGTAGGCGTGGCCCTGGCGCGGGTCGATGACCACGGCCTCGTGGGCGTACCGCCCGAACGCCTTGACCGGCTGCGGGTCGCGGTTGGCCCGGCGGTCGTGCGGGTCGACCTCGAAGACGTAGCCGTGGTCCTTGGTCATGCCGTTCTTGCCGGCCAGGTCCTCGGTCTCCTCGCAGGTCAGCCAGGTGCCCCAGGGGGTGGCCCCGCCCGCGCAGTTGGTCGACGTGCCCGCGACGCCCACCCATTCGGCGACCTCGCCGCCGCGCCGGACCTCCACGACGGTGCAGCCGCCGGACGCGGCCGGGTCGTAGACGAGGCCCTCGGCGAGCGGTACGGGATGCGCCCAGCCGCCGCGCGGGCCCTTCAGCTCGTGGTTGTTGACGAGGAGGGTGACCCCGTGGTGCCCCTCGAAGGCGGCGGTCCCGTCGTGGTTGGACGGGGTGCTCTCACCGGATTCGAGCGTGGTGACACCGCTGCGGGTGATCACGCGGTAGGTGAACCCCGCGGGCAGGGCCAGCAGTCCGGCGGGGTCGGCGAAGAGCGGCCCGTAGCCGGGGGCGTGCGGGCGGCCGTGGGCGTCGAGCGCGTCGGTCCGGGGATCGTCCGCGGCGAGTGCCCCGGGGGCGGTGGCGAGGGCGCCGACCGTCCCGGTCAGTGCGACGCCCGCACCGGCGATGACGGTGCGGGCGGTGAAGTCTCTGCGGCTGAGGGGCATCGGGTCTCCAGGGGTGGGGAGGTGGTGCGCCTGACGTACGGTCGCAGGCGCACACGCTCCCGCCCGCACGTGAACGGCGGCTGAACTACCCGCGAATGCGGGCCGAGCCCTTGCCGGTCGCCGGAATGGCGGACACCCACCGCGGAATCGGCCTGTTGTGCACCTCGCCGAAGCCTCCCCCGCCCTCCCCGCAGGCCCCCCGGCTCCCCCGCCGGAACACCCGTCCGGGCGCCCGCCGTCCGCCGACGGGCGCCGCACGGGGTGCCGTGCGGGCGGCCTCGCGGGCCGCCGCACCGGGGTCAGGACTGCCGGGAGCGGGCCTTGAACGCGGCCTTCCGCGCCTCCTTCGAGGCCTTCTTGTCCGGGTGCAGCCGGCCCATGGCCTCCAGGACGTACGCGGTGGCGGGGTGCTCCACCCGCCACGCCTGCTCGAAGAAGCCGGTGTGGTGCTCCGTCAGGCTCCGCATCAGCAGCGGCAGCTCCTCGGTCTCCCCGTCCGCCGCGAGCTGCGCCGCGATCGTGTCCACCGTCAGCCAGAACACCATCGCCTCGTCCGGCGCCGGTACGTCGGCCACCCCGTGCTCGGCGAGCCAGACCCGGGCGAGCCCGCCGAGCTCCGGGTCGTCCAGGACGGCGCGGACCGCCGGCTCGGCCTCCGGCCCGGCCGGGGCGAGGGCCTGCTGGCAGCGCAGCCGGCGCAGCGGGGCGCCCTCGTCGTCACCGCGGGCGGCGGCCAGCAGTTCGGCGACGGCGTCCGGCAGTTCGCGTCCGGCCAGCCACTGCTCGATCTCGGCGTGGGCGGCGTCCTCCGGGTAGAAGGAGACGGCGTCGAGCAGCGCGTCGGCGCCCTTGTCGGCCAGTTCCCCGACGGCGGGGGCCTCGACCCCGGCTTCGAGCATCCGGGCGCGGACGCCGTACAGGCCGAGCGGGGTCAGCCGCACCATCCCGTACCGGGACACGTCCTCGTCGTCCTCCGGTCCCGCCCCCGTCCCTCCGGCGGCGTCGGCGGACTCGTCCGCCTCGGCGAGCAGCGCCTCGTCCACGGGGCGGTACTCGACCAGTCCGATCGGCTCCAGCTGCCGGAACTGGTCGTCGAGGCGCATCATCGCGTCCGACACCTGTTCCAGGACGGCGTCGGTGGGATCGCCCATATCGTCGGGCACGATCATCGAGGCGGCGAGCACCGGCAGCGGCACCGGGCCCTCGCCGGCGCCGCCGTCGGCGACGGTGAGCAGGTAGAGGTTGGCGAGGACCCCGTCGAGGAAGTCCGCTTCCCGCTGGGGGTTCCAGTCGAGGCGGTCGAAGTCGATCTCGCCGCCCGCGTCGAGGGCGTCGACGAGGTCGTCGAGGTCGGGCACGGCCGCGTCCGCGAGGACGGTGTCCAGGGCGGCGAGCCACAGGTCGAGCACGTCGCCGGGTGCGCCGCCGGCCAGCAGCGCGAGGTCCTCGCCGGGGGTGGCGGTGCCGTACTCGGGCTCGCCCGCCTCGGCGCCGTCGCCGCTGTCCTCCTCCGGCTCGGTCACGTCGACGAGGCCGGTGTCCACGGCGACCCGCCAGGCCTGGCTCGCGTACACGGGCGAGTCCTCGTCGGCGGCGTCGAGGCCCAGGACGGCGACGGCCTCGGGCAGCTGGTCGGGGGCGAGCTCGCCGCCGACGTCCACGCGGGTGTCGGGGCCGGACCAGCGGGCGAGGCGTACGGCGCGGGCGAACAGCGGGGCGACGAGGGCGTCGCGGGCCAGCTCCGCATCGGAGTGCAGCCGTACCGGCGGCAGCGTGGGGTGCGGCTCTGCGGACATGGGGTGGTTCTCCTCGGACGGGACGCACGGGGCGGCTGAGCGGTGGGGCGAGCGGGTCGGCGGCGTCCGGACGACGGGATGCCATCCGGCCGTGTGGCCGAAAACACACGCGGACGGGCCGTCAGGCCCGTTGCGGCGACCCAGCGTAGACGCAATCGGGGCGCACCCGGCGGCCATCACCTTTGGTTCATCCCACAGTCGGCTTCCGTATCCCCTGGAGGCCTTGACAACTTCCCTGGTCACCCAGGAAATTGACGCGCGTAGATGTACACGGGCCGTCAAGAGCCCGCACTTTCTCCTCCACACACCGGAGTTCCCGCCCATGCGCTCCTCGCATCCCCGTTCCGCCGCCGTCGCGGCCCTCGTCGCCACCGCCCTGGCCACCGGCCTGCTCGCGGGCACCGCCGACGCGGCCGAAGGCGCCGTGTCCGCCGATCCGATACGCGTCCACGACATCCAGGGCACGACCCGGATCTCCCCCCTGAACGGCAAGCAGGTCGCCGACGTCCAGGGCATCGTCACGGGCGTGCGCACCTACGGCTCGCGCGGCTTCTGGATCCAGGACCCGGACGCCGACGACAACCCGGCCACCAGCGAGGGCGTCTTCGTCTTCACCAGCTCCGTCCCGACCGTCGCCGTCGGCGACGCCGTGAAGGTCTCCGGCACGGTCGGCGAGTACGTCCCGGGCGGCGTGAACTCCGGCAACCAGTCCGTCACCCAGATCGCCAAGCCCACGGTGACGGTGCTCTCCTCGGGCAACGCGCTGCCCGCGGCCACCGCCGTCAACGAGTACTCCGTCCCCGCGGAGTACGCCCCCGCGGGCGACCCGGCGGCCGGCGGCAGCATCAACGGCCTGACCCTGGAGCCCTCCCGCTACGCCCTGGACCACTACGAGTCCCTGGAGGGCATGAACGTCCGCATCGGCACCTCGCGCGTGGTCGGCGCCACCGACGCGTACGGCGAGCTGTGGGTGACGGTGAAGGGCTGGGAGAACGCCGCCAAGCGCGGCGGCACCGTCTACGGCTCGTACGAGTCCCAGAACACCGGCCGCCTCCAGATCCAGCAGCTCGCGCCGCTCGCGCAGCAGCCCTTCCCGGTGGCCAACGTCGGCGACAGGCTGACCGGCACCACCGAGGGTCCCCTGGACTTCAACCAGTTCGGCGGCTACACGCTGGTGGCGCGCACCCTCGGCACGGTCAAGGCGGGCACCCTCGCCCCGGAGAAGACCAAGGCCCAGTCGCCCGGCGAGCTCGCGGTGGCCACGTACAACGTGGAGAACCTCGACCCGAGCGACCCCCAGGAGAAGTTCGACAACCTCGCCAAGGCGGTCGTGACCAACCTGGCCTCGCCCGACATCCTGGCCCTGGAGGAGATCCAGGACGACAACGGCGCCAAGAACGACGGCACCGTCTCGGCCGAGCAGACGCTGACGAAGTTCACCGAGGCGATCAAGGCGGCGGGCGGCCCGGCCTACCAGTGGCGCTCCGTCACCCCCGAGAACAACAAGGACGGCGGCGAGCCCGGCGGCAACATCCGCCAGGTGTTCCTGTTCAACCCGGCGCGGGTCTCCTTCACCGACCGGGCCGCGGGTGACGCGGTGACGGCGACCGGTGTGACGACGGAGCGGGGCAAGGCCGCCCTGACCCACTCCCCCGGCCGGATCGACCCGGCGAACCCGGCGTGGGCCGACAGCCGCAAGCCGCTGGCCGGCGAGTTCCTCTTCCGCGGCCGCACGGTCTTCGTGATCGCCAACCACTTCGGCTCCAAGGGCGGCGACGAGGGCCTGACCTCGCACCACCAGCCGCCGGTGCGCAAGTCGGAGGAGAAGCGGCTCCTGCAGGCGCAGGCGGTCAACGGGTTCGTCAAGCAGCTGCTGGCGGTCGACAAGAACGCTGCCGTGCTCGCGGTCGGCGACATCAACGACTTCGAGTTCTCCGGGACGGCGAAGGCGCTGGAGGACGGCGGCGCGCTGTACTCGGCGATCAAGTCGCTGCCGAAGGCGGAACGTTACTCGTACGTCTACCAGGGCAACGCCCAGGTGCTGGACCAGATCCTGACCAGCCCGTCGATCAAGAACTTCACCTACGACAGCGTGCACATCAACGCCGAGTTCGCCGCGCAGAACAGCGACCACGACCCGCAGGTGCTGCGCTTCCGTCCGTAACCCGGACCGCGGGGGCCCGGCCGTCTTCCCGGGCCGGGCCCCCTGCCACAATCCCGCCATGATCTTCCGCATCGCCACCCGCCGGGACCTGCCCGCCGTGCTCGCCCTGCTGGCCGACGAGGAGCGGGGCCTGGACCCGGCCTCGGTCACCGTCGGCGAGGAGCACGAGCGGGCCTTCGCCGCCATCGCGGCGGACCCGCGCAACGAGATGCTGGTCCTGACGGACAGTGAAACGGACGGGGAAGCGGTCCTGGGCTGTCTCCAGCTGACGTACGTCCCGGGCCTGGGCCAGGGCGGCCGCGAGCGGGCCCTGGTGGAGGCGGTACGGATCCGCGCGGACCGGCGCGGCGGGGGCCTGGGCGCGGAACTGATGCGCCTCGCGGTCGAGCGGGCCCGCGAGCGGGGCTGCGGACTGGTCCAGCTGACCAGCAACAAGCGGCGCGGCGCCGCGCACCGCTTCTACGAACGTCTGGGCTTCGCGCGCAGCCACGAGGGCTTCAAGCTGGTCCTCGAACCGTAGGTCGGGACTTTCGGCCCTGGCGTGACGCTGGACACACAGGGGCCAAAATCTTCCGGTTGTGGTGTTGAGTGTCCCCACGCCCGAACTTGCCCTCCTTGTACCCCCGCACTCCCGGGAGGACCGCGTGTTCCCGTCCATCTCCCTCGCCCAGGAAATCGGCCTCGCCGTCCTCGCCGTGGCCGCCCTCGTCTGGGTCTTCGGCCTGGGCCACATGCTGTGGGACAGCCGCTTCCACCACCCGGAGCCGGCCGCCTACGAGGGCCTGCCGGCGATCCCGGCCCAGCGCGGCGCGGACACGCACCCGATGGAGTCGGTGGAGCTGACCGAGGCGGAGGAGCGGGCCTTCGCGGGCCTGATCCGCACGATCGCCCCGAACTGACCGGGGGCGCCCCGCCCCCGGAACCCCCTGGAACCCCCCGGAACGCCCCTCGCCCTTGCGGTGCGAGGGGCGTTCCGGCGCGTCCGGGCGGCGGCGTCGCCCTCGGTTGCGGGGCCGGTCACGCGCGCCGATAGTGGGAGAGGCAGCCGCGCCTTGATCACCGGGGCCCGGGCGCCGGACGCGCGCCGCGGACGATCCGGCCGGCCGCGACGGCATGAGCCCCTGGGCGCTCCCCCTCCCGCTCCACACCCGGCGACCGGCCGGGTCACCCCCGCACGGCGCGGCGCCCTGCCGATCCCCTTCACAGGACCGAGAGGAGCACCCCATGCGCCCCATGCGCGAGAAGGCCCGGGTACGCCGCCTCCTGGCGACAGCGTCGGTTTTCGCGGCCGGAGGCCTCATGCTGCTGCCCGCGCCCACGGTGGCGCAGCCGGCCGCACCCATGGCCACGGTGGCCGACATACCGGAAGCCACGTACCAGCTCGTGAACGTCCAGACCGGCAAGTGCGCCACCGTCGCGGGCGGGTCCACCCCCGCCAACAACCACCCGCTCGTCCAGTTCGACTGCGACACCCACCCCTCACGCCGCTGGCAGGTGACGAACGAGGAGGACGGCGCCTTCCAGATCGTCAACGGACAGACGCGCAAGTGCGCCACCGTCGCCGGCGGATCCACCACCGCCAACAACCACCCCCTCGTCCAGTTCGACTGCGACGAGCACCCCTCGCGCCGCTGGCACATCACGAACGGCGACGGCACCTCCTTCCAGCTCGTGAACGCGCAGACGGGCAAGTGCGCCACCGTCGCCGGCGGGTCCACCACCGCCAACAACCACCCGCTCGTCCAGTTCGACTGCGACACCCACCCCTCACGCCGCTGGTTCCTGCGGCTGGTGGGCTGAACGGCTCCGCCGTGCCGGAAAGCCGAGTGCCCTCCCGCGTCCTGCGGGAGGGCACTCGGTGGTGACGTGGGGCGGGCGCTGCCCGCGCGGCGTCAGTTGTGGCTGTTCTGTCGTTCGTGCAGGTCAGCGGCTCAGTTCGGGCCGTGGGCCGTGTCGGGGCCGTGGTCTGCTTCGGGTGCGGCCCGGAAGACGCGATCGACGGCGGCGCGGGTCCTCGTCTCGCTCGCCGGCATCAGGTGCGTGTAAGTGCGGAGCGTGAAACTCGGATCGTGATGGCCGAGGTATTCGCTCAGTGCCTTGATACTCTCCCCCGCGTCCAGGAGGACGGACGCGTAGAAGTGCCGAAGGGCGTGCATTCCGTTCTCGCGCCCCGCTTCGACCCCGGCCTTTTGAAGGGCCGGACGCCACACTCGTTCGTTGAAGCGGTTCCGGTGCGGAGGCTTCGCATTCGGACCCATGAAGAGGAGTTCCGCCGTGACGGGCGCCCCGTCCGGCATCTTCCACGGCAACGAAGTCGCGGCCGGCGCGTGGCGGGTGATGTGCGCGGCAAGTGCGAAGGCCACCGATTCCGGCAGGGGGACGTGCCGCTCCTTGCCGCCCTTCGGCGGGGCGAACACCATCTGGGTACCTCGAATCAGCTTGACCTGCCGGACCACGCGAACGATGCCGCTGAGGAAGTCGACGTCCTCGACTGCCAGGCCGAAGATCTCTCCCTGCCGCAGCCCGCAGCCCGCGCCGAGGGCGACCATCTCCTGATACTGCTGCGGCAGGGCTTCGTGCACGGCCATCACCCGGTCGACAGTCCAGGGCTTCACCTTGCGCGGGTCGATCCGCGGGGCCCGGACGGACCGTGCCCGGCACGGGTTCTCCGCGATGATCCGGTCCTCCACTGCGGCGGTGAAGACGGCGGAGACGTTCGCGAAGATCGAGCGGCGGTAGGAGGCTGCGCGGCCGGTGGCCTCCAGCTCCCGCATCCAGGCCCGCAGGTGTGAGGGGCGGAAGGACGCCATGGGCCGGTCGCCGAGGTGGGGCAGCGCGTGCACGCGGAGCCGGATCTCGACGCTCTCGCGGGTCACGGGGTCGATGGTCAGCGCCGCCATCCACCCCTTCACGTACTGGGCGAAGGTCACCGCGCCGGCCGCCGGGTCGATGTACCGACCTTGGGACATGTCGGCTTCGATGTTCGCGAGCCAGGCGTCTGCCTTGCGCTTCTGGCGGTCCGGGAACGAACGGCTCTTCTCCGAGCCGTCGGGGCCGATGTACCGGGCGCGGTAGCGGAGGCCGACCCCGAAGCGGTCCGTCTTCACCTTCACCGACTTGCCGTCCGGGCCCGGTTCGGTCTTGTACCAGCGGTCTTGGACATGTCCGGCCATCAGGCGGCCCTTTCCATCAGAGAGTGGACCCAGAGGCGAACGTCCTCCGGGTCGTAGCGGAGGTGCCGACCGACCTTGAAGCCGCGCGGGCCGGTGCCCTTGCGCCGCCACTGGTAGACGGTTTCGAGGGGGATGCCGAGCAGATCGGCCAAGTCCACCGGGGTGAGGTACCGGGTGGGCAGTGCGCGCTTCATACGGCCGTCTCCCAGTCGTCGGAGCTCAGTTCGGAGAGTGCTTCGCGGGCGGTGTCTCGGTTGGTTCGGATGTCGCGGGCGATGGTCTGGGCGAGCCAGGACTCGCCGGGGGTGTGTCCGTGTCCGGCGTAGGTCCAGTGGGCGAGGACGAGCGTGGAGCCCTCCGGGGTGTCGTCGGGGTCGGGAAGTCCGCGTTCCCGGCGTTCCTGGGCGGCGCGGTAGTCGGCGCGGGTCTGGCGGAGGGTGCCGAGGGTGGTGGAGTAGGCGCGGGACTTGGTGGAGAAGTGGCCGCGGAAGCCGAGCATGTGCGACCAGTGGGCGAGGAGCCGGTCCGGGTAGGCGGAGTCGAGTGCCCAGCAGGCTTCGATGAGGCGGCGGGTGTGGGCGGGCAGGTGGAGCTTGTCCAGTTCGGCGAGTTCGCCGATGCGGCGGTCGGCGGTGCCGGTGGTCTCTGCGGCCTTGGTGGCGTACTTCGCCACGTAGGAGGCCACCGCGGCTTCGGTCAGGTCCTCGTGCCCGAGCCCACCGATCGGCTGGACGTCCACCTGTGTGCCCCAGCCGAGGGTGCGGGCGGGGAAACCTGCGGAGGCGGGGATGCTCACGGCGACTCGGCCGGCGGCGGCCCGGATCGCGTCGTCCAGCAGCGCGACGCAGGCCCAGGCGGGTGGAGGAGTCTGCGGTCCGTCCGGTCCGTCGAGGCGTATGACGGTGTGGAAGTGGACCGCTCCGCGCTTCTGGAACTCGGCGACCTTCCCGAAGGAGACCCGGCAGGACTCCTTCAAGGCCGTCTGCGTGATCCCGGCACGGGCGGCGATCTCGCGGCGCAGGTAGATCGTGAAGCGCTGCCAGAGCTGACCGGCGTGGTTGTTCCAGAGCACCGCGCCCGCGTAGTCGTACCGCTCCGGGTTCAGGGCCGTGCCCAGGAGAGCGTCTGTCTCGGGGTGGGTGGTGCCGCAGCGGCAGCGGCCGGAGGCGGGGCGGTTGTGGACGGGGCCGAAGGACGGGGCGGTGAGGGTGGCGAAGACCCGGGGGTGGGAGCGGACCGTAAGGGGGACGTCCTTGCCCTCGTCGCCGGTGATCCCGGCGCGGATCAGGTGGTAGGTGTCCCCGGCGTAGGTCCAGGCGCAGGAGGGGCAGCGGGAAGCCCTCCGGTTCCCGCACGCGACCCGTAACCGGCCACCGGGTTCGTCGGCGGTCGAGTACGAGTACAGGACGTCCCCGGTGCGGCGGTCGCGGGTGACGGTGGAGCCGGACAGGTGGACCGGGTCCGAGCAGCCGCCGGTCCGGCGGACCTGTTCCTGCCAGCGGTCGAAGCCTGGCGTGGAGGCGACCCGCAGGAGATCGGCGAGGGTGAGCGGGTCGGTGCCCAGAGAGGCCGCAGCACCGGCCACAGCCTCAGGGGCGACGGGGAAGCGGGTCACGCGGCCACCGTCACGGGAGCCGGGGACACGGGTACGCGCGCGGTGAGGCGGGCGACGTGAGCCGCGTGCCGCTTCCTGGCGCCCTCGCTGACTTCGATCAACGCGACAGAGCGGACGGTGTGCTCGTTGAGGCCGGAACCCCCGCAGTACTCGCAGAAGACCAGCGCCGGATCAGCGTCCTCACCCGCCCAGCCAGAACCCTCACAGGCGGAGCAGTCGGCCCACGGACGCGAGGTCAGGAAGTACAGGCACTCAGCGGGATCGGCACACAGGCCCTCCAGGCACGCGGGGCAGGCCCCTAACGCCGACCGGCGGTAGACCACAGCAGAAGCAGGCATGATGGAAGCTCCCTTCCAGGGACGGGAGCGGCGGACTGCTTGGCGGTAGGGCGCCGCTCCCAGCGAGATATCTCTAACTTCTCTTGTGTTACCTAGATTAGTAGAGATGTCGAAGAGCACAAGCCCTCGGGGCAGACTTCTTTAGATCACTTAGATAACCTGGGTTTGTGACCGTGAGCCCAGATGATCCCCGCAGCGCCTACACGCAGGTAGCCGACGACCTTCGACGGCAGATCGCCAGCGGGGGGCTGAAGGCCGGCCAGCGGCTCGACACGAACGCCAAGTTGGCCGAGCGGTACGGCGTCGCGCCCATGACCGTCCGGCACGCGCTGGACATCCTTCGCGACGAAGGCCTGATCGTGAGCCAGCAGGGACGCGGGACCTTCGTCGCCAGCGACCCGCCTGCCGGTGGGACGCCGGAAGCGGCTTCGACCTTGGCCAGCGAACTGGCCGAGATCAAAGCCGCGTTGGCACTCATCAACTCCCGGCTCGACCGCCTTGAAGGGCACGTGGCCGATCTGCCGTGACGGCAGCGGAGAGCCGGTCCACCCGCTGCGCCGCCTCGGTTAACTGCTTCCGGATCTCGTGCAGCTCCACGAGTAACCGCGCTTTCTCTGCCACCCTCACGGCGACGGCCCCCTCTCCGTCCAGGCTGATCAGCTGAGCTTCATGTGCCCGGCCAGGCGCCGGATCTCTTCCGTGCGTGCGTTCCGGTTGGCGGACCGCAGGTCGTCCACGAGGTTCCGGGCGACGGGGCGATTGCGTACGTGCTGAGGGGCAACCGCGTCGGCACGGAGGATGGAATTCGCAGCAGCCTCGGCCTTGCCGTTCATCATCTGACCGGCGGCCGTGCAGACCCAGAAGTGCGACTGGCGCTCGCCGGAGGCGATGTGCATGACATCCACAAGTTCGGCGCGAGACAGGACGTCGCGCGGGTGACCTAGCTCCAGGCTGACTTCGACGCTGTGGATCTCGGCGTTCACCGCGTTGAACTGGGTCTGGAAGACGTTGCCGTCAGCGGGAAGATTGGCCGCGATCCGGCGCGCCTCGGCCAGGTGGGATTCAGCCTCCGAGCGGTCCCAGAGTCGCGACCATGCCACGGCGGCTCGAAGGTGCATGGCACCCCACAGGGAGCGGATGTTCTGGTCAGCGGTCGAGAGGTCCGGTTCCAGATCGTCCAGGGCCCGGAGTGCCATGTCCCTTGCCGCGGCTACTTCTCCTTCGTAGAGCCAGACACCGCAGAGGTCCCAGCGGGCAGCAGCCCGAAGCGCCGGCGACTCGGCCCGCTCAGCCGCGACCAGCTCACGCTGCACAGCGCTCCAGCCGAGGTCGTGATGACCGAGCAGGTTGGAGGAGACGCGGGCCATGTGGCTGGCCCGGAGCATGAGGGATTCTGCGCGGGCGAGGTCGTCGCCGTCCGCGATATCGCAGGCGACGATGAGGTCCCGCAGGATCTGAGGGAGGACATCCCCGAGTGCCGTGAACTTGGCGTCCTGGCGGAGTTGCTCGGCCGCTTGTACCCGGACCGCGATCTCCGCGAGGGACGGGGGTTCGACAGCGCCGAGGAGGAGCGCACCGCCGGGCATGGTGGCCTGCTGGAGAGCGAGGCGGAGCCCGGGAATTGCGGCGTGGCCCGAGTCGAGTTCCGAGGAGTCGTGGCGGTAGGGCTGGCCCGTCAGCTCGACGACCTCGACGTCGAGGACTTCGGCAAGCTGCCCGAGGACGCTCATGCGGTCTAAGGGGAGGCGCCCAGTCTCCACCTTCGACACCCAGCTGATCGAGCGCCCGACAGCTGCGGCCAGCTGCGCTTGATCCCAGCCAAGTCGGCGGCGTGCCCGCGCCACCCTTTGCCCCGTGCTCATTTCCGCCCCCACGATGGGCTCCCTTCGACTCTACGAAGGTACCCATGCCCCCAGGAGGGCACTGTCAGAAAAAGTGCCAGTGGTCGCACGAAGCCCCTTGGCCCATGGGCCTGTTACAGGTTTCTCTACCTCATCAAGGCGGCTCGCTCCGCTCGCCGCGCGCGTTCCCGGCTCACCGCCAGGCCCCGACGCTCCCCGCCTTCGGCGTCCGCTCTGGGCCCGGCTACGCCGGACGCGCGGCTGATCGAGCACGCCATAGGCGGGACGGTAGCCCATCAGGGCCGGGACGGGAACGCCTCCTCGGCTTTGCCGTGCCGCCTGAGCTGGGTGTTCGGAGCGAGCGAACCTCCGTTGAGCCGCTCTGTCCACAGTCTCAGGTGCACAGCCCGCCCCGCTGACTGCTCAGCTCCTCGGCCAGCCGTCGCGGCACGGTCAGAACAATGCCTCCGGCGGGGGCTCTCAGGCTCCGGGATGGAGAGGGCAGGCCGGCGGGTGCGGGTTGGTTGGTGGTGGGGGTGTGGGATGGGAGCTAGCGAGGTGTACTGGTAACTGTCCGCCAGGCCAGCCCCTTTACCACCACCCGGCATACATCAGAAAGTGGTACCCAACATATCCCGCGCGGTGTCGATAAAGGCGTCTCGCACATCGATCCGACCATTATGGTCGTTCACTCCCATATCCGAATCGCAACGCTGAGGAGTTCTATCGCTGGTCTCGTTAGCCTCGACCACGCCCAGCAAATTCGCCATGCTCCGCGACTCGAAGGCCATGATCCGCGCGGCCCGGGTAGCAACGTCGAGCGGACCTTCCAGCTCAGCCAGATGAAGCTTTTCCTGGAGGAGATTCACCTCCCTGACGACCTCAGCGTAGCGCCCGGACGACTCGAAATCGACGCATGGCGTTTCTTCCCAGGCGACCCTCATCGCCCGCTCTACGACTGAGTGCTGGTTCAGTACCGCAACATAGGCACTACGCCTCAGCTCGCGGATAGCAGCCGCCCGCTCTTCACTCACTTGCCCATGCTGGAGTAGCGCTTGAGACTTCAACTGCTGCTTACCGGCCAGGAATGCCAAAGTACCCGTAACGCCACTAGCGAGAAGGGTGGAGGTAGCAGTGATAAGAGCAACCCAAGTCGTATCTGTCACACGGTCATTCTCATGGAAGCGGAGATGCTCCGTGCCACAAGTAAGGTCCCTGGCAGGTCGCAGTCTTCACAGGAACCCACATCGTAGAGCGCCCTCCCGGGCCGTGGTGGGGCCGTGGGAGGGCGCTCGTTGGTGACCAACGTTGACAACTGGTGGCGGCTCAGCCGCTGGTCAGGGCGTTGGTCGGTTGCTCAGCCGCAGGTGAGGGCGGCCGGGCGTCAGTTGTGGCTGTGCAGGACCTCGTTGAGGCCGCCCCAGTTCGCCTTGTACGGGCGGGCCTCGACGGCGCCGGTGACCGAGTTGCGGCGGAAGAGGATGTTGTCGGCGCCGGAGAGCTCCAGGGCCTTGACGATCTGGCCGTCCGGCAGGGTCACCCGGGTGCCCGCGGTGACGTAGAGGCCGGCCTCGACGACGCACTCGTCGCCCAGCGCGATGCCGATGCCCGCCTCGGCGCCGACCAGGGTGCGCTCGCCGATCGAGATGATCTGCTTGCCGCCGCCCGAGAGGGTGCCCATGGTGGACGCGCCGCCGCCGATGTCCGAGCCGTCGCCGACGACGACGCCCGCCGAGATGCGGCCCTCGACCATGGAGGTGCCCAGGGTGCCGGCGTTGAAGTTGACGAAGCCCTCGTGCATGACGGTGGTGCCCTCGGCGAGGTGCGCGCCGAGGCGGACGCGGTCGGCGTCGGCGATGCGCACGCCCTTGGGGGCGACGTAGTCGGTCATGCGCGGGAACTTGTCGATCGAGGTGACCTGGAGGTGCAGGCCCTCGGCGCGCGCGTTCAGCCGCACGGTCTCGACCTGGTCGACGGCGACGGGGCCGAGCGAGGTCCAGGCGACGTTGGTCAGCAGGCCGAAGACGCCGTCCAGGTTCTGGCCGTGCGGCTTGACCAGGCGGTGGCTCAGCAGGTGCAGGCGCAGGTACGCGTCGTGCGCGTCCAGCGGCTTGTCCTCCAGGGAGGCGATGACGGTGCGGACGGCTACGACCTCGACCCCGCGGACCGCGTCCGAGCGGATGGCCTTGGCCGCGGCCTCGCCGAGGAGCTCCACGGCCTGCTCGGCGGTGAGGCGCTCGGTGCCGGCCGGGCCGGGCGCGTCGGCCAGCTCGGGGGCGGGGAACCAGGTGTCGAGGACGGTGCCGTCGGCGGTGATGGTGGCAAGTCCGGCGGCGACGGCGCCGGTGGTACGCGTAGCAGTCATATCCGAAACCTAACCGGCGACGGCCTCCGGTCGCGAACCGGTCTCATGTGCCGGTCGCGCGGGTCGCCGCACCCCGCGCGCACCCTGGACCAGCACGATCAGCCCGGCGGCCGCGCCGAGCGCCGCGCACAGCGGCCACAGCAGCTCCGGCGCGGCGTCGTACAGGGCTCCGCCGAGGGGCGCGGCGAGGACGAAGCCGCTGATGGAGACACCCGCGTACAGGCTCTGGAACCGGCCGATGGCGTGCGCGGGCGACTCGTCCGCGACGTACGCCATGGCGGTGGTCTTGTAGAGGATCTCGCCGAGGGTGAGCAGCAGCATCATCGCGACGGCCGTCGCGGTACCGACTCCGAGCACCAGCACCGCGTAGCCGCCGCCCACCAGCACCAGGCCGCTGCCGATGACGTGCAGCGGGGAGCGCCCGCGCAGGGCGAGCGCGGCGGGGATCTCCAGGAACAGGATGACGCCGCAGTTGACCGCGATGAGCCATCCGTACGCGCGGGTGTCCAGGCCGTGGTCGGCGAGGTAGACGGGGAAGGTCGTGAGGTGCTGCCGGTAGACGACGTCGATGACGAAGATCGCACCGAGCAGGACCAGTACGGCCGGCCGGGTACGCAGCTCCCGCCACAGCCCTCCGCGGCCCAGACCCCCGTCCGGGGCCGCGGAGGGGGCGGTGGCGGCCCTGGCCGGGACGACCCGGGCGGTCCAGAGGGCGAAGAAGAGGGTGCCGAGGCCGTCCGCGACGAAGAGCCAGTCGTACGAGAGCCCGGTCGCGATGAGGGCCCCGAGCGGTCCGCCCACCGCGAAGCCGCCGTTGGACAGGCAGCGGGTGACGGCGAAGGCCTGGCGGCGGGAACCCTCCGGCACGGTGACGGCGACCAGCGCGGAGTTGGCGGCGCGGATCACCCCCGAGGCGTACTGCGCGAGCGGCAGGAGGACGGCCAGCAGGCCGGTGGGGGCCGCCGGCAGGGCGACGAGGGCGGATCCGCCGAGGGCCGAGGCGGTGAGCAGCGCCCGGCGGTGGCCGAAGCGGTCGCCGTACCAGCCGCCGGTGAAGTTGCCGGCGACCAGGCCGATGCCGCCGATGCCGACGATCAGGCCCGCCTGGGTGGTGTCGAGGCCGCGCGGGCCGGTCAGGTAGAGGAAGACGAAGACGACGGTGAAGCCGGCGACGGTGTTGACGAAGATCCCCGCGGCCAGCAGCCACACGACCCTCGGTACGTCCTTGAACCCCTGCAGCACACCCGTTTCCCCCGCGTCCGTCCGTGGTGAGTTCCTTTTGGGAACGGACTATGTCAGCATGACAGCCTTGGGTCAACGGACAAAGGAGTTCCCATGGCCCAGCGCACGCACCTCGGCGACGCGGACTGCTCCATCGCCCAGGCCCTCGACGTCGTGGGCGACTGGTGGACGCTGCTGATCGTGCGGGACACCGCGCGCGGCCTGTACCGCTTCGACGAGCTCCAGCGCGAGCTGGGGGTGTCCCGGAAGGTGCTCGCCGAACGGCTGAAGCTGCTGGTCGAGGCCGGGGTGCTGACGCGCGAGCCGTACCAGGAGCGCCCGGTGCGGCACGAGTACCGGCTGACCCCGCGCGGGCGGGGGCTGCTGCCGGTCCTGGTGGCCCTCCAGGACTGGGGAGACACCTGGGTCCTGGGAGAGGGAGAGATGACGGCGACGACCGAGGAGTCCTCGAAGGAGGCCGTACGGGTCCACGCGCTGCGCGGCACCCGGCTGCCGGAGCTGCTGCTGCCGGACCGTTTCGGCGAGCTCCGCGACCCGGTGGCGGACACCCCGTTCACCGTCCTGTACTGCTTCCCCGGCGCCTACGCCCGGGCCGAGTCCTACCCGCCCGGATGGGCCGGGATCCCGGGGGCGAAGGGCTGCACGCTCGAATCGTGCACGTTCCGCGACCAGCTGGCGGAGTTCACCGCCGCCGGCGCCACCGTGCACGGGGTCTCCACCCAGCGGCCGGACGAGCAGCGGGAGTTCGCGGAGCAGGAGCGGCTGCGCTTCCCGCTGCTGTCGGACGCCGGGCTGGACCTGGTGACGGCGCTGCGGCTGCCGACGTTCCGCGCGGCGGGGGTGAGCCGGATCAAGCGGCTGACGCTGGTCGTGGACCGGGACCGCACGGTGCGGGAGGTCTTCTATCCGGTGACCGACATCGAGGCCAGTGTGGCCGCGGCGCTGGCGGCGGTCCGCTCTGCGGCGGCCTAGCGGTCCCGGGTCCGGTGCGGGCGACCGCTGCGCGGAGCCTCTCCCCGCCCCGCCCTTTCTCCGTATCCCGGGGCTCCGCCCCGGACCCCGCGCCTCGGACGCGGGCGGGGCTGGAGAGGGGGCGGCCAGCCCGGATGGGGGCGCCTCAAACGCCGGCGGGGCTGGTCCTACCCCAGCACCCGGGCCAGGATCTCGCGGGCGTACGGCTCCTCGTACGGGGCGCCCGTCAGCAGCACCTGGAGGCTGATGCCGTCCATCACCGCCACCAGCGCCCGCGCCGTGACCGGGTCGGTGTGCTCCGCCAGGGCCGTGGTCACCGTCTCGCACCATTCGGCGGCGACCGGCCGCAGCGCGGGACGGCGCAGGGCGGCCAGGTACAGCTCGCACTCCAGCTCCGCCCGCCCCCGGTCCGCCTCCAGGATCTCGCCCAGCAGCCGTGCCAGCGCACCGGCGAGGTCCTCGCCCTCGCGCACCGCCAGCGCGGGCGCGTAGCCCTCGTTGGCCTGCCGCAGGGCGGCGATCAGCAGGTCGTCCAGGGTCTTGAAGTGGTAGGTGGTCGAGCCCAGCGGCACGTCCGCCTCCGCCGCCGCGCTGCGGTGGCTGAGCCCCGCGATCCCCTTGGCCCCCACCACCCGGATCGCGGCGTCGATGATCCGCTGCCTGCGGTCGGGGTCGTAGCGGCGCGCTCCGGCGGCCATCAGTGCGCCGCCCCGCCCAGGTTCAGCAGCACCACGCCGCCGATGACCAGCGCGATCCCGGCGATCTTCGCGGCGGTGGCGGCCTCCCCCAGGAACACCATCCCTATCGCGGCGATGGCGGCGGTGCCGACCCCGGCCCAGATCGCGTACGCGGTGCCCACCGACATCGACTTCAGCGTCTGCGCGAGCAGGGTGAAGGCGATGACGTAGCCCAGCAGGGTGCCCAGCGAGGGCCACAGCCGGGTGAAACCGTCGCTGTACTTCATGGCGGTGGTCCCGGCGACCTCCGCGGCTATGGCCATGGCGAGCAGTACGTAAGGCATGTGTACGACAGTACACATCGATGCGTACACATGTACACGCGCACGTCCGGGTACGCCCGCGCGCATCGGGGCTACGGTGGCCCCCTCAGGGGACGGGGGGCCGCTCATGGCGCAGCATTGGACCCACGCGGGCGGCGGCTGGCTGCCCCCGCGGCGACCCCGGCCCGGCGTGGTGCCCCTGCGGCCCCTGGGACCCGGAGACATCCTCGGCGGCGCCGCCACCACCCTGCGCCGGTACGGCGGAACGCTGTGCGGCGCGCTGCTCCTCGGCCAGCTCGCGGGCGCCGCGGCGGCCGGGGCGGCCACCCTGGCCTCCCTCAGCCGCAGCTCCGGCAGCCGGGTCTTCGTCTGGACGCTGTTCCCGGCGGCGGCCCTGTTCCTGCTGTTCACCTGCGCCCTGGCCACCGCCCTGATCGCGGTGCTGCTGCGGCCGGCGGTGCTCGGCCGCGCCGTGACCGTGCCGGCGCTGCTGCGGGCGGCGCTGGCCCGGACCCCGGCCGTACTCGGCGCGCAGCTGCTGGCGCTGCTCACCGCGGCGGCCCCGGTCGTGGCGGCCGGGGCCGCCGGGCTGCCGGCGCTCGCGCTGCTGCCGCTGGTCCCGGTGGCCCTGTGGCTCGGGGTGCTGTTCGCCCTGGCGCCCACCGCCGCCGGGTACGAGGGGCTCGGGCCGGTGGCGGCGCTGCGGCGCTCGGCACTCCTGGTGCGGGGCGCGTGGTGGCGGACCCTCGGGGTCACGGCTCCCGCGGTGGCGTTCACCTGCGCGGCCGGGTACGCGCTCCAGGCCTGGTTCGGCCTGGCCGGGGCGCTGTCGGCGCTGGTGCTGCTGCCGGCCTTCCCCCAGCTGCCCGCCGGGCTGCTCTACGTGGACCGGCGGATCCGCCGCGAGCACCTCGCCGAGGCCCTCGCGACGGACACGTACCCGGCCGGCCCCGGGGTCAGTTCAGGGTGAACCAGGCCGCGCGGGCCTTCTTCCACTCCGGGTGCGTCAGGTCCTTGGCCTCGGTGCCGTCGCCGTACAGGTCGGCGGAGCCGCCGTCGGTGACCACCTGCACCCGGGCCCCGGGGGCGTTCAGGTCCGGCACCTCCACGATGGCCTCCCAGCCGCCGGGGTCGGTCGTGGGCAGGTCGGCCCGCTTGACGGGGGCGTGGCCCGGGACGCCGTCCCACTGGTAGAGGGCGTACGGGTCGGAGTTGTCGTCGGCCGCCCAGGAGCCGGCCAGGATCAGGTACTGGTCGGCGGCGTTCTTCTTGACGTCGCGCACCGACAGCCCGCCGAGGTCGAGCTCGACGCCGGGGCCGAAGACCGCCTTGGCGCCGCTCGCCAGCACCTGGTCGAAGTTGGTGACCGGCACGAGCAGGGCCCTGCCGCCGGGCACGGCCGGGGCGAGCGGGGCGCGGAAGCCCAGGTAGGCGGTGGTGGCCGAGCCGGGCGCGAACTCCAGGCCTTCCACGTTGAACCCGTCGATCTGCTTCGGCGCCTCCCCGGCCGCGGTCCCCGCCGCGAAGCCGTACCGGTTGCCGTTCGCGGTGTCCCAGGCGACCAGGTCGTCACGGAGCTTCTTGTACGAGCGCCCGTACGCCAGCTGCGTGCCCGGGCCGGAGCCGCTGACGGTGGTGGTGAACACCGTGTTGCGGGGCGCCTTGTACTCGCCGTCCTTGTTGTTGCCGAGGGAGCCGGTCCAGTAGACGGTGTTGCCGATCCGGGTGGCGCCCTCGATGTCCACCTCCTTGGTGACGCCGAGCTGGGAGCTGAAGTCCCAGGTGCGCACGGGGGCGGCGGAGCGGGAACGGTCGTACAGGCGCAGCACGTTGTTCTCGTCGTCGGCGACCACGGTGTAGCCGCCGCCCACGTCGACGGCGGCCGAGGAGTCGGAGGCGCCGCTGAAGTAGCGGGCGTCGGCCGGGTTCTGGACGGCGGCGGAGGCCGCGTAGGAGAGGGTCCTGGTGGCGGTCTTGCCGCCGAGCCCGGTGACCTTGACCGTCAGGTTGGTGTAGCCGCGGCCCTGCGCGGTGACGGCCAGCCGGCGCACCGCCCCGCTGCCGGTGACCGTGACGTCGCCGGTGCCGGCGACGGAGGCCTTGCTGGAGGCCGAGGCGCTGACGGTCAGCGCGGAGGCGTCGGCGCCGCTCTGCCCGACGGTCACGTCGACGGTCTGGTCGCCGACCCCGCTCACGGATCCCGAGAGGTGGGCGGCGGAGAGCGAGATGGTCGGCGTCCCGTAGGTGACCGCGTGCGCGGGCAGGACGGTGGCGGCGACGATCAGTGCGGCGGCGCCCGCGGTGCCCGCGATGCCGAGCTGCTTCTTCAAGGTGGCGTCCTCTCCCTCACGGCGCTCGCCGTGACGACCGTCGAGAAGATTCGGCCACCGTGGCCAACTCCCGGTGCACGTCACGCGTCGGCCCGGAGAACCCCGGAGAACAGGGAGGGCCCCCGGCACGACCGTGCCGGGGGCCCTCACGCGAAGACGTCGCTCAGACGTTGAAGCCGAGCGCGCGCAGCTGCTCACGGCCGTCGTCCGTGATCTTGTCCGGGCCCCACGGCGGCATCCAGACCCAGTTGATGCGGAGCTCGTTGACGATGCCCTCGGTCGCCGACTTCGCCTGGTCCTCGATGACGTCCGTCAGCGGGCAGGCCGCCGAGGTCAGGGTCATGTCGAGGGTGGCGATGTTCGCGTCGTCGATGTGGATGCCGTAGATCAGGCCCAGGTTGACGACGTCGATGCCCAGCTCGGGGTCGACCACGTCGTAGAGGGCCTCGCGGACCTCTTCCTCGGTGGCCGGCTTGATCGACGCCTCGGGCGTCGCGTTCTCGGTCATGCCGTCTTCCTCTCCGCGTCGCCCAGCACCTGGGCGGTCGCGTCCTTCCAGGCCATCCAGCTCAGCAGAGCACACTTCACGCGCGCCGGATACTTGGAGACGCCGGCGAACGCGACCGCGTCCTCCAGCACCTCCTCCATCTCCTCGTCGGGCTCCAGCTTGCCCTTGGACTGCATCAGCTCCAGGAACACGCCCTGGATCTTCTGCGCCTCCGGCAGCTTCTTGCCGACCAGCAGCTCGTTCAGCACGGACGCGCTGGCCTGGCTGATGGAGCAGCCCTGGCCCTCGTAGGAGACGTCGGTGAGCGTCTCGCCGTCGTACTTCACGCGGAGCGTGATCTCGTCGCCGCACGTCGGGTTGACGTGGTGCACCTCGGCGTCGCCGTCGCGCAGGCCACGCCCGTGCGGGTGCTTGTAGTGGTCCAGGATCAGTTCCTGGTACATCGAATCCAGCTTCACAGCGTCCTCGTCCTCGTCGCCTTCGTCAGCCGAAGAAGTTCCGTACGTGCTCCAGCCCGTCGATCAGCGCGTCGACATCGGCGGGAGAGGAGTACAGGTAGAACGACGCTCGCGTGGTCGCCGGAATTCCGTAGCGCAGGCAGACCGGTCGCGCGCAGTGGTGTCCCACGCGGACCGCGATGCCCTGCTCGTCCAGCACCTGGCCGACGTCGTGCGGGTGGATGTCACCCAGGACGAAGGAGATCGCGGCGCCGCGGTCCTCTGCCGTGGTGGGGCCGATGATCCGCAGGTCGGGCACCTCCGCGAGGCGCTTGATCGCGTACTCGGTGATCGCGTGCTCGTGCGCGGCGATCTTGTCCATGCCGATCGCGGTCAGGTAGTCCACGGCCGCGCCGAGGCCGACGGCCTGGGCGATCGGGGGCGTACCCGCCTCGAACTTGTGGGGTGCCGGGGCGTAGGTCGAGGCGTGCATCGACACGGTCTCGATCATCTCGCCGCCGCCGAGGAACGGAGGCAGGTCCTCCAGGAGCTCCTGGCGGCCCCAGAGGACGCCGATACCGGTCGGGCCGCACATCTTGTGGCCGGTGAAGGCCACGAAGTCGGCGCCGAGCGCCTGCACGTCGAGCGGCATGTGCGGGGCGGCCTGGGAGGCGTCGATCAGCACGAGGGCGCCGACGTCCTGGGCGCGCCGGACGATCGCCTCGACCGGGTTGACCGTGCCCATGATGTTGGAGACCAGCGTGAAGGAGACGATCTTCGTCTTCTCCGTGATGACCTCTTCGATGTTGGACAGGTCCAGCCGGCCGTCGTCGGTGAGGCCGAACCACTTCAGCTTCGCGCCGGTGCGCTGCGCCAGCAGCTGCCACGGCACGATGTTGGAGTGGTGCTCCATCTCCGTGATGGCGATCTCGGTCTCGCGGTCGACCCGGTAGGGCTCGTCCGCCCAGCCGAGCATGTTCGCGACCAGGTTGAGCGACTCCGAGGCGTTCTTGGTGAAGATCACCTCGTCGCGGCTCGGGGCGTTGATGAAGGCGGCGACCTTGTCGCGGGCGCCCTCGTACAGCGCCGTGGCCTCCTCGGCGAGCACGTGCACGCCGCGGTGGACGTTGGCGTTGTGCTGCTCGTAGTACTCGTTCAGCGCGTCGAGCACCTGGCGCGGCTTCTGCGAAGTCGCCGCGTTGTCCAGGTAAACGATCTTCTTCCCGTCGTGGACCACACGATCCAGCAGGGGGAAGTCCTTGCGGATCGCCTCGATGTCGAGGAGGCCAGGCAGCTGTGTCACGCGGTCGCGCCACCCTTCGTGCTGTAGGACTCGTAGCCTTCCGCCTCCAGCTTGTCGGCGAGCTCGGCACCACCGGACTCGACGATGCGGCCTTCCGAGAAGACGTGGACGAAGTCGGGCTTGATGTAGCGCAGGATGCGCGTGTAGTGCGTGATCAGCAGCGTGCCGACCTCGCCGGTCGCGCGGACGCGGTTGACGCCCTCGGAGACCTGGCGCAGCGCGTCGACGTCCAGACCGGAGTCCGTCTCGTCGAGGATCGCGATCTTCGGCTTGAGGAGCTCCAGCTGGAGGATCTCGTGGCGCTTCTTCTCACCGCCGGAGAAGCCCTCGTTCACGTTGCGCTCGGCGAAGGCCGGGTCCATCTGGAGCTGCTCCATCGCGGACTTGACCTCCTTCACCCAGGTGCGCAGCTTGGGGGCCTCGCCGCGGATGGCGGTGGCGGAGGTGCGCAGGAAGTTGGAGACCGAGACGCCGGGGACCTCGACCGGGTACTGCATGGCGAGGAAGACGCCGGCGCGGGCGCGCTCGTCGACGGACATCTCCAGGACGTCTTCGCCGTCGAGGGTCACGGTGCCACCGGTGATGGTGTACTTCGGGTGACCGGCGAGGGAGTACGCCAGGGTGGACTTGCCGGAGCCGTTGGGGCCCATGATGGCGTGCGTCTCACCCTGCTTGACCGTCAGGTCGACACCCTTGAGGATCTCGCGGGCGCCGTTCTCGGCCTCGACGGAGACGTGCAGGTCGTGGATTTCAAGCGTTGCCATGGGTACCTCAGGACTCCTGGGTGAGGGAGACGAGCACGTCGTCCCCTTCGATCTTTACGGGGTAAACGGGGACGGGGCGCGTCGCGGGCAGACCGGAGGGCTTGCCGGTGCGCAGGTCGAAGGCCGACCCGTGCAGCCAGCACTCGATCATGCAGTCCTCGACCTCACCCTCCGAGAGCGAGACGTTCGCGTGCGAGCAGATGTCGTTGATCGCGAACACCTCCCCCTCGGTGGAGACGATGGACACCGGCGTGCCGTCGAGTTCCACCCGCTTGGGGGTGTTCTCTTCCAGCTCGCTCAGCGCACAGGCCTTGACGTACGTCATCAGACGGCCGCCGCCAGCTCGGCCTCGATCTTCGCGATGAGGCGCTCCTCGATGTCCGCGACACCGATCTGCTGGACGAGCTCGGCGAAGAAGCCGCGCACGACCAGGCGGCGGGCCTCGTCGGCCGGGATGCCCCGGGCCTGGAGGTAGAAGAGCTGCTCGTCGTCGAAGCGGCCGGTCGCGGAGGCGTGGCCGGCGCCGACGATCTCGCCGGTCTCGATCTCCAGGTTCGGCACCGAGTCGACGCGCGCGCCGTCCGTCAGGACGAGGTTGCGGTTCATCTCGTAGGTGTCGGTGCCCTCGGCGGTCTTCTCGATGAGCACGTCACCGATCCAGACGGCGTGGGCGTCCTGGCCCTGGAGCGCACCCTTGTAGACCACGTTGGACTTGCAGTGCGGGGCGTCGTGGGTGACCAGGAGGCGGTGCTCCTGGTGCTGGCCGGCGTCCGTGAAGTACACGCCGAGCATCTCGGCCTCGCCACCGGGGCCCGCGTAGCTGACGCGCGGGTGCAGGCGGACCAGGTCGCCGCCGAAGGTCACGACGACGGACTTGAAGCTCGCGTCGCGGCCGACGAGGGCGTTGTGCTGCGAGGTGTGGACCGCGGTGTCGTCCCAGTCCTGGACGGACACGAAGGTCACCTTGGCGCCGTCGCCGACGAGGATGTCGACGTTGGCGGCGCGGACGCCGTCGCCGGTGTGGTCGATCACGATGATCGCCTCGGCGAAGGGCTTGATGTCGAAGACGGTGTGCCCGAAGGTCGTGCCGCCCTCACCGTGGAGCGCGACCCGGATGGGCTCGGCGAGCACGGTCTCCTTGGGCACGGTGACGACCGTGGCCTTGGCGAACGAGGAGAAGGCCTGCGCGGAGACCCGGTCGACGGGGGTGCCGGCCTTGCCGATCCGCTCGTCGCCGCGCTCGACGGACTCGACCGTCACGCCCTCGGGGGCGTCGATCTGGGCCTTCATGGTGCCGTTGGCGACCGCGGTGCCGTCGTGCAGTCCCTTGAGGCGGGCCAGCGGGGTGAACCGCCACTCCTCCTCGCGGCCGTGCGGAACGGGGAAGTCGGCCACGTCGAAGGACGGGGGCGCGCTCATCCGGGTGGCGACGGTGGACTCGGCGGCCACCGCGATCGCGCCGGCGGTGGTGGAGCCCGCCGGAATGTTCTGAGCCTCAGCCATGGCTGTCGTCTTGCTCACTCTCTGAAAAAGCACTGCCTGCATACGTGTGGCGGATGTGCTGCGGGACGGGGGCGGGGGCGGCCGGGGTGAGCCGGCCGCCGTCGGGACTAGCCGACCGAGCCCTCCATCTGCAGCTCGATGAGCCGGTTGAGCTCCAGCGCGTACTCCATCGGCAGCTCCTTCGCGATCGGCTCGACGAAGCCGCGCACGATCATCGCCATGGCCTCGAACTCGGTGAGCCCGCGCTGCATCAGGTAGAAGAGCTGGTCGTCGGAGACCTTGGAGACGGTGGCCTCGTGGCCCATCGTCACGTCGTCCTCGCGGACGTCCACGTAGGGGTAGGTGTCCGAGCGGGAGATCGTGTCGACCAGGAGCGCGTCGCACAGCACGTTGGACTTGGAGCCCGCGGCGCCCTCGCCGATCTCGACCAGACCGCGGTAGGAGGTGCGGCCGCCGCCTCGCGCCACCGACTTGGAGACGATGTTGGAGGAGGTGTTCGGCGCCATGTGGACCATCTTGGAGCCGGCGTCCTGGTGCTGGCCCTCGCCCGCGAAGGCGATGGACAGGGTCTCGCCCTTGGCGTGCTCGCCCATCAGGTAGACGGCCGGGTACTTCATGGTGACCTTGGAACCGATGTTGCCGTCGATCCACTCCATGGTCGCGCCCTCGTACGCCACGGCGCGCTTGGTGACCAGGTTGTAGACGTTGTTCGACCAGTTCTGGATGGTCGTGTAGCGGCAGCGGCCGCCCTTCTTCACGATGATCTCGACCACGGCGCTGTGCAGCGAGTCCGAGGAGTAGATCGGGGCGGTGCAGCCCTCGACGTAGTGGACGTAGGCGTCCTCGTCGACGATGATCAGCGTCCGCTCGAACTGGCCCATGTTCTCCGTGTTGATGCGGAAGTAGGCCTGGAGCGGGATGTCCACGTGGACACCCTTGGGGACGTAGATGAAGGAGCCGCCCGACCACACGGCGGTGTTCAGCGACGCGAACTTGTTGTCGCCGACCGGGATGACCGTGCCGAAGTACTCCTGGAAGAGCTCCGGGTGCTCCTTGAGCGCGGTGTCCGTGTCGAGGAAGATGACGCCCTGCTCCTCCAGGTCCTCGCGGATCTGGTGGTAGACGACCTCGGACTCGTACTGGGCCGCGACACCGGCGACGAGGCGCTGCTTCTCCGCCTCCGGGATGCCGAGCTTGTCGTACGTGTTCTTGATGTCCTCGGGCAGTTCCTCCCAGGAAGCGGCCTGCTTCTCGGTGGAGCGCACGAAGTACTTGATGTTGTCGAAGTCGATGCCCGAGAGGTCGGAGCCCCAGTTCGGCATGGGCTTCTTGTCGAACAGCTTGAGACCCTTGAGGCGGAGCTTCAGCATCCACTCCGGCTCGGACTTCTTCGCCGAGATGTCGCGCACGACATCCTCGGACAGACCCCGCTTGGCAGCGGCGCCGGCCGCGTCGGAGTCGGCCCAGCCGTATTCGTAGGTGCCCAGGCCATCGAGCTCAGGGTGAGCAGTCTCCGTGGTCATGCGGGGTTCCTCCCGGCCGTACTTGCAGATACTGATGTGTCGGTCTGTGCGGCGCTCGCGCTACGCGGGATGAACGTGGTGCACACCCCGTCGCCGTGGGCGATCGTGGCGAGGCGCTGCACATGCGTCCCGAGCAGGCGGGAGAAGACCTCGGTCTCCGCCTCGCAGAGCTGCGGGAACTGCTCGGCGACATGTGCGACCGGGCAGTGGTGCTGACAGAGCTGTTCACCGCTGTGCGGACCGGGAGCGCTCTTCGCCGTAGCAGCGTACCCGTCCACGGTCAACGCCTTGGCCAGGGCCTCGGTGCGGGCCGCGGGCGCGGCCGCCTCCACGGCTTCCCGGTAGGTGCGCGCCTGGGTCTCCATCCGCGCCCTCGCGAAGGCGGCGACGGCCGCCTCGCCCGCGTCGCCCCCGCCGACGGACTGCGCGATCCAGCGCAGGGCGTCAGCGGCGAGGGTGTCGTAGGACTGGTCGAAGGCGTCGCGGCCGCAGTCGGTCAGCGCGAAGACCTTGGCGGGCCGGCCCCGGGTGCGCGTGCCGTACACACGCTGCTCACGGGGTGCGACCACGTCGTCGGCGACGAGCGTGTCGAGGTGGCGGCGGACGGCGGCCTGGGTGAGGCCTAGGCGCTGCGCGAGGTCGGCGACGGTGGAGGGGCCGTGGTCCAGGATGGACCTCGCGACCCGGTTGCGGGTTGACCGCTCCCCGGTCGCGAGCTCCCCCATGGGGGCCTCGCTCATCCGTTCGCCGTTTTTCACAACGCCATTGTTGCGTAATTAAGCGAGCCCCGACAAGCCGTGACGGACGCCACGCCCGGTGGCGTCCATCACTAAGGGTTACCTTATTTATCTACGGAGAGTTAATCGGTAGATGGAATTCCGCTTCCATTCCCGTCGAAAGGCGCCGCTCCCGCGACATGGTGCTGGAATCAATTCCGCCTTCCCACCTCGTACACCCCGGGGCCGAGGCCCTCTTCCCGGGCTCCGTAGACTCAGTCACCATGAGCAACGACCCCGCCGTGGAGATCCGCGGACTGGTGAAGCGGTACGGCCCCAAAACGGCGGTGGACGGCCTGGACCTCACCGTCCCGCGCGGCTCCGTCACCGCGGTCCTCGGCCCCAACGGCGCGGGCAAGACCACCACGGTGGAGACCTGCGAGGGCTACCACCGCCCCGACGCGGGCACCGTCCGCGTCCTCGGCCTCGACCCGGTCGCCCAGGCCGAGCGGCTGCGCCCGCGCATCGGGGTGATGCTCCAGTCCGGCGGGGTCTACTCCGGCGCCCGCGCCGTGGAGATGCTGCGCCACATGGCGAAGCTGTACGCCGACCCGCTCGACGTCGACACCCTCGTGGAGCGCCTCGGCCTCGGCGGCTGCGGCCGCACCAGCTACCGCCGGCTCTCCGGCGGCCAGCAGCAGCGGCTCGCCCTGGCCATGGCCGTCGTCGGCCGCCCCGAGCTGGTCTTCCTGGACGAGCCCACCGCGGGCCTCGACCCGCAGGCCCGCCGCGCGACCTGGGACCTCGTACGCGAACTGCGCGCCGACGGCGTCACCGTCGTCCTCACCACCCACCACATGGACGAGGCCGAGCAGCTCTGCGACGAGGTCGCCATCGTGGACACCGGCAAGGTCATCGCGCACGGCAGCCCCGAGCAGCTGTGCCGGGGCGGCGCCGAGAACACCCTGCGCTTCACCGGCCGCCCCTCCCTCGACCTCGCCTCCCTGCTGAAGGCCCTGCCCGACGGCACCCAGGCCGCCGAGCTCACCCCGGGCGCCTACCGGGTCACCGGGGACGTGGACCCGCAGCTGCTGGCCACCGTCACCTCCTGGTGCGCCCAGCACGGGGTCATGCCCGACACCCTCTCCGTGGAGCGGCACACCCTCGAAGACGTCTTCCTGGAACTGACCGGTAAGGAGCTGCGCGCATGAGCGCCGGTACGTTCACCCCCCGGCCGGGGGCCGCGCCGGTGTCCCGGATGATCTGGGCGCAGACCGCGCTGGAGACCCGGATGCTGCTGCGCAACGGCGAGCAGCTGCTGCTGACCGTGATCATCCCGGCCCTGCTGCTGACCCTGTTCTCCGCCGTCGACATCGTGGACACGGGGGAAGGGAAGTCCGTCGACTTCCTGGCGCCGGGCGTCCTCGCGCTCGCCGTGATGTCCACCGCCTTCACCGGCCAGGCCATCGCCACCGGCTTCGACCGCCGCTACGGGGTGCTCAAGCGGCTCGGGGCCTCTCCGCTGCCGCGCTGGGCGCTGATGGCCGCCAAGACCCTGTCGGTGCTGGTCACCGAGGTGCTCCAGGTGGCCCTGCTGACGGTGATCGCCCTCGCGCTGGGCTGGTCCCCGCACGGGAACCCGCTGTCGGTCGCGGCGCTGCTGCTGCTCGGCACGGCCGCCTTCTCCGGGCTCGGGCTGCTGATGGCGGGGACCCTCAAGGCCGAGGTGACGCTGGCCGCGGCCAACCTGGTGTTCCTGCTGCTGCTGGTCGGCGGCGGGGTGATCGTGCCGCTGGAGAAGTTCCCCGAAGCGGTGCGGTCCGTGCTCGGCCTGCTGCCGATCTCGGCGCTGTCCGACGGGCTGCGCGAGGTGCTCCGCAACGGGGCCGCGCTGCCGTGGGGCGACGCGGCCGTACTGGGCGGCTGGGCGGTCCTGGGGCTGGGCGCCGCCGCGAAGTGGTTCCGCTGGGAGTGAGCCGCGCCGGTGGGCCCGGCCCGCTCGCGCCCGGTGTACGCGGCCCGCTCGCGCCCGGTGTACGCGGCCCGCTCGCGCCCGGTGTACGCGGCCCGCTCCGCCGGGCGTGAGCCGCCGCACCGGGCCCGCGGCCGCGCCGGGAGTGAATCGGCGCCCCGGATCGTTGGCCCGGCGGGAGGATGACCAGCCTCCGCACATCGGAACGCCGGGGGACGTGGCATGGCGCAGCGGGAGGCCGCTCTGCGGCTGGACGAACAGTGGGCACGGATCAGGTCGGGGGCCGAGCCGGCCGGGCCCGCCGAGAGCGAGCGGCTGCTGCGCGAGCTGATCGGCGCGCTGCGCGGGCCCGCGCGGACCGACCCCGAGTGCGCCGCCCGGCTCGGGCTGCGCCTGGGCGACCTCGCGGCGCGCCGGTTCGGGGGCGGTGACCGGGCCGGGGCGCTGGCCGCCGTGGAGGAGGGGCTCGGCCACGCGCGGCGGGCCGCGCCGCACGCGCCGGAGTACGCCAGGTGGTACGCGCGGGGCCTGATCAACCAGGGGGTCTGGCTGGCGTGGCCGCTGAGCGACGGGGCCCGGCTGCCCCGGCACCCGCTGGGCCGGGTCGGCGAGAGCGGCCCGGGTGCGATGGAGCGGGCGTCCGGCGAGCGCGCCCGTGACGTGACGCGGGCCGCCGTCGAGGTCTGGGCCGGGCTGGACCAGGAGGACCCGGTCAACCGGCGGGGTCTCGCGCAGGCCAAGGTGTTCCTCGCGGACCGGCTCGCGGAGCTGGGGTCCGCGACACAGGCGGTCGCCTGGGCGGTGGACGCCGAGGCCGGGTTCCGCCGGCTGCTGCTCGCGGAGCCGGGGCCGGAGGCCGCGCAGGAGGCCGAGGAGGCCCTGGACCACATCGGCCGCCAGCTGGAGCTGCGGCTGCGCTTCCTGGGCTTCGACGCGCTGGCGGGGCTCCGGGCCGACGGGCTGCTGCCCGAGCGGCTGCTGCCGCAGGCGGTGGTGGCGGCCCGGATCCAGGGCGTGCCCGAGGCGGTGATCGGGGGCCGGCTGGGGCTGGACGCCGAGCAGGTGGCCACGATGCTGGAGGTGACCCCGTGGCTGGCGGTGTGGCGGGTCGAGGTGCGGGGCGCCGACGGGCTGTGGAACGTACAGCCGGATCCGTGGCAGGGGTCGGCGCAGGTGCGGGGGCTGACCGCCGAGGAGGTGGGGGCCGACCTGGTGCGGGGGTTCGCCGGGTCTCCGCTGCACCCCGGCGAGGGCGGCCTGTGGCGGGTTCTCGTGTGGTGGCACGAGGAAGGGGATCCGGCGGGGGCCAGGTTCCGCTCGACGCTCGGGCCCGACGCCCCCGTCGGCACCCCCTCGTGAAACTTTGCACAAGGCGCCGCATACGATAGGCGCCGTGTTGAACCCATTCGCATACATCGCCGACCGCTGGACGCCGTCACCCCGGACCGTCCGGCGGGCCGCGTCCGCCGCGCTCCTGATGAGCGTGGCCATCATCGTCACCGGCGGCGCGGTGCGGCTGACCGGATCCGGTCTCGGCTGCGACACCTGGCCCAAGTGCACCGACGACAGCCTGGTCGTCACTCAGGCCCAGGGCTTCCACGGAGCCATCGAGTTCGGCAACCGGATGCTGACGTACGTGCTGAGCGCGGCCGTCGGCTGGTTCATCCTCGCGGCGCGCGCGGCGAAGCCGTGGCGGCACTCGCTGACGCAGCTCGGCTGGATCCAGTTCGTGCTGGTGATGTGCAACGCGGTCCTCGGCGGCATCACCGTCCTGACCGGGCTCAACCCGTACAGCGTCGCCGGGCACTTCCTGCTCGCCACCGGCCTGATCGCGGTCACCACCGTCTCCTGGCAGCGCACCCGCGAGGGTGACGGCGCCCCCCGGCCGCGCGTGCCCGGGCCCGTGCGCAAGCTGTCGTGGGCGCTGATCGCCACCACGCTGGTGCTGATCGCGGCGGGCACGGTCGTGACGGGCTCCGGTCCGCACGCCGGCGACAAGAGCGAGATCAAGCGGATGCCGTTCGACTGGGCGGCCACCGCCCACGTGCACGCGATCGCCGCCTGGCTGGTCTGCGCGCTCGCCGTCGCCATGTGGCTGGTGCTGCGGGTGGTGGACGCCCCCGCCGACACCCGGGCGCGCGCCCGCGACCTGCTGGTCGTGCTGCTCGCCCAGGGCGCGATCGGCTACGTCCAGTTCTTCACGAAGCTGCCCGAGGTCCTGGTCGCCGCGCACATGCTGGGCTCCTGCCTGGTGTGGATCTCGGTGCTGCGCCTCGCTCTGAGCCTGCGCGAGCGCTCCGCGGACCCGGCGGAGGCCCCGGCGCGGGACGAGGAGCAGCTCTCGGCGCTCTGACGCCGTCCGGCCGGCGTCGCCCGGCGCCGTCAGCCGCGCTCGTCGAGCCGGTAGACGCGCCGGGCGTTGCCGGCCGCGAGCATTCCCGCGACGCGCTGCGCGTCCTGCCAGGACCAGGCGCCCTCGGCGACCCAGCCCCCCAGGACCCGGCCGAGCGCCTCGCGGAACACCAGGGCGCCCACCGCGTGCAGCTCGGGCAGGTCGCGCCCGCCGCTGGAGAAGAGCAGCTTGCCGAAGGGCGCGAGCTCCAGCATCTCCGCCAGTACGGCGGCGGCCCGCGCCCCCGTGCGTGCGAGGGCCGGGCCGAGGTCCGCGTGGACGTGCGGGTGCTCCGCGGCCAGCCGGGCCGCCTGCCGGTGGTACGGGTACCCGCCGCTCAGCACCAGCCGCGCGCCCAGGCCCGAGGTGGCCCGTACGAACCCGGCCAGCGGCTCGGGGTCGGCCCCGCCGGTGTGCAGCTGGAGCGGCAGCCCGGAGGCCACCGCGCTCCACACGAGGTGCCGCAGGAGCACGGGGTCCCGTAGCTCCCCTCCCCTGGTCCGCCCGGCCAGCCAGCGTCCGGCCGCCGCCCGGACCTCCCCGGGTCCGGGCGGTTCCGGGGAGCCGGCCAGGACGGCCGCGGATCCGGTGCGGGCCCCGCAGGCGAAGCCGACGGCTCCGGCCGCGGCGTGGTGGACGGCTCCGGCGAGGTTGGCGAGGAAGGCGGCGACGGTCCCGGAGGTGTCGGCGGCCTGCTCGGCCAGCAACTCCAGCCGGACCACCTCGAAGGTGTCCGCGTCCCCGGCGAGGGCCAGCTCCTTGAGCCCGGTGAGGTCTCCGGGGGCTCCCGTGTCGACGAGGTACGCGCCCGTCCCCGAGCCCCGCAGCAGCCGTCTGGTGCTCTCCGCGGTGCCGAGCTCGCGCCGCCGGGCCAGGTAGCGGGCGGGCGGGCAGTGCGGCTCCAGGCCGAGCAGGGGCGGGCACCAGCGGCGCACGGCGAAGCCGGTCTGGGTGTCGAAGAAGGTGGTGCCCGGGGCGGGCGGGCCGGCCGAGCGGATCAGCTGGGCCTCGAAGGTGGCGATGCCCAGCTCCGTGCGGAACACTCCGCGGCAGTGCTGGTCCACCAGGGGCGGCGTTTCGATCATCCGGTCATCCCGTTGCGGACGTGGGGAAGCGGCTTCCACACGTCCTAACGGGTGAGCGGGGTGTGAAGTATCGCCCGCTCTGTTGACCGACCCACGTTCTGACGATTCGGGCGGCCGGTGATTCAGGCGGCCGGGTTGGCGGGGCCGCCGATCTGGATTCCGGCCATCCGCGTCCACTCGTACGGGCCGGTCTTCACCCGGGCGGCGAACTCCCCGTCGAACTCCTCGTGGAGGGTCAGCCCGGCCTGCTCGGCGGCGAGCTGGGCCACGGCGTACGTCGGGGCCACCAGGTCGCCCCAGCCGCCGTCGGTGCCCACGAGCACGATCCGGGTGCCGGCCTGGCCGATGTGCGCGAGCTGGCCCTCGGCGCCGCCGTGCTGCTTGGCGAACGCGCCGATCTGCCGGGCCAGCTTCGCGGCCGTGCGGCTGTGCTTCTTGTCCGCGGGCGCTGCGGCCCCGGAGGTGTCTGCGGTGTCTGGGGTCTCTGCCATGGACGGCATGCTACCGGCGAGTAATCAACGGAGGAAGGGATCCACGGCCACGGCGACGAAGAGGAGCGACACATAGGTGATCGACCAGTGGAACAGCCGCATCTCCTTGAGCTTCGCGCCCGTCACCCCGGCCTTGGCCCGGGCGCTCAGCGCGTGCGCCTCCCACAGCCACCAGCCGCCGGCCAGCAGCGCGACCGAGGTGTAGAACCAGCCGGTGTACCCCAGCGGGGTCAGCAGCAGCGAGACCGCCACCATCACCCAGCTGTAGAGGACGATCTGGCGCGCCACGGCCTTGTTGCCCGCCACCACCGGCAGCATCGGCACGCCGACCCGCGCGTAGTCGTCCTTGACCTTCATGGACAGCGGCCAGTAATGCGGCGGCGTCCAGAAGAAGATGACGAGGAAGAGGATGACGGCGGCCCAGGAGACCTCGTTCTTCACCGCCGACCAGCCGATGAGCACCGGCATGCAGCCGGCGATCCCGCCCCAGACGATGTTCTGCGCGGTGCGCCGCTTCAGCAGCATCGTGTAGACGACCACGTAGAAGAGGAGCGCGCCGAGCGCGAGGGCGGCCGACAGCCAGTTGATCAGCAGCCCGAAGAACAGCGTCGAGACGACGCCGAGCGAGATGCCGAACACCAGGCACTCGCGCGGGCTCACCATGCCGGTCACCAGCGGACGCTGCGACGTGCGGTCCATCAGCGCGTCGATGTCGCGGTCGATGTACATGTTCAGCGCGTTGGCGCCGCCCGCGGACAGGTAGCCGCCGAAGCAGGTGGCGAGCACCAGCCACAGCGACGGCACGCCCTGCTCCGCGAGGAACATCACCGGCACTGTGGTGATCAGCAGAAGTTCGATGATCCGCGGCTTGGTCAAAGCCACGAAAGCCATGACCCGGGCCCCGAACGGCCGGTGACCGGGGCTCGTCCCGAGCACCCCCGCTGGACGGGATTCGACGGCCGTCACGCACACCCCTGAGAGAGAATCCAGCAAGCTTCCGAAGCGATGCCTCCGGTAAATGAAGGCTCGGTAAAGGCTTGCGCGTACCACGCCACTGTAGACGTAGCTCTTACCTCGCCCCGCGCGGGGGTCGCCTCGTGTTGAGCCGATCGGACCGATGACAAGATCACCGACGGCGGATCCCAGGTGAACGGCGGACACCGGGACGGCGACGCACTGCGTGCACTCGAATAGCCGCACGCCCTGGCGGGGGTAGGCTCGGAATCGCGCCGGTGTCACCGTTCGTCACCGGCAAAACAACATGTGGAGAGGAGCCCTGACCAACGGTGAGCACCAAGCCGACCACCCCAGAGCTCGAGTGGACCGAACTGGACCAGCGGGCCGTCGACACCGCCCGCATCCTGGCCGCCGACGCGGTCCAGAAGGTCGGGAACGGACACCCCGGTACGGCGATGAGCCTGGCCCCCGCCGCGTACACGCTTTTCCAGAAGGTCATGCGGCACGACCCCTCGGACCCGGAGTGGGTCGGGCGTGACCGTTTCGTGCTCTCCGCGGGGCACTCGTCCCTGACTCTTTACACCCAGCTCTACCTGGGCGGGTTCGGCCTGGAGCTGGACGACCTCAAGGCCTTCCGCACCTGGGGCTCCAAGACCCCGGGTCACCCGGAGTACGGTCACACGGCCGCCGTGGAGACCACCACCGGCCCGCTGGGCCAGGGCATCGCCAACGCGGTGGGCATGGCCATGGCCGCCCGCTACGAGCGCGGCCTGTTCGACCCGGAGGCCGCCGAGGGCACCTCCCCGTTCGACCACATGGTCTACGCGATCGCGGGCGACGGCTGCCTCCAGGAGGGCATCTCCCACGAGGCGTCCGCGCTGGCCGGCCACCAGAAGCTCGGCAACCTGGTGCTGCTGTGGGACGACAACCACATCTCCATCGAGGGTGACACGGAGACGGCCGTCTCCGAGGACACCATGAAGCGCTACGAGGCGTACGGCTGGCACGTCCAGCGCGTCGAGCAGCAGGAGAACGGCGACCTCGACCCGAAGGCCCTGTTCGCCGCCCTCCAGGCCGCCAAGGCCGAGACCGGGCGCCCGTCCTTCATCGCGGCCCGCTCGATCATCGCCTGGCCCGCCCCGCACGCCCAGGGCACCGAGGCCTCCCACGGCTCGGCCCTCGGCAACGACGAGGTCGCCGCGACCAAGCGCGTGCTCGGCTTCGACCCGGAGCAGACCTTCGAGGTCTCCGACGCGGTCCTCGGCCACACCCGCGGCCTGGCCGACCGCGGCCGCGACGCCCGCGCCGCCTGGGAGAAGGACTTCTCCGCCTGGCGCACCGCCAACCCCGAGCGCGCCGCCGCCTTCGACCGCATCGAGGCCAACGAGCTGCCCGAGGGCTGGGAGGACCAGCTCCCCGTCTTCGAGACCGGCAAGGGCGTCGCCACCCGCGCCGCCTCCGGCAAGGTCCTCGAAGCCCTCGGCGCGGTCATCCCGGAGCTGTGGGGCGGCTCGGCCGACCTGGCCGGCTCCAACAACACCACCATCGACAAGAACTCCTCGTTCCTGCCGGTGGGCAACCCGCTGCCGGAGGCCGACCCGTACGGCCGCACCATCCACTACGGCATCCGCGAGCACGCGATGGCCGCCGTGATGAACGGCATCACCCTGCACGGCCACACCCGCATCTACGGCGGCACCTTCCTGGTGTTCTCCGACTACATGCGCAACGCCGTCCGCCTGTCCGCGCTGATGCACCTCCCGGTGACGTACGTGTGGACGCACGACTCCATCGGCCTCGGCGAGGACGGCCCGACCCACCAGCCGGTCGAGCACGTCGCCTCGCTGCGCGCCATCCCGGGTCTGAACGTCGTCCGTCCGGCGGACGCGAACGAGACCGCCGTCGCCTGGCGCGAGATCCTCAAGCGCCACACCAAGGTGTACGGCAAGGGCGCTCCGCACGGCCTGGCCCTCACCCGCCAGGGCGTTCCCACGTACGAGCGCAACGAGGACGCCGCCAAGGGCGGCTACGTGCTGTTCGAGGCGGAGGGCGGTCCCGCCCAGGTCGTCCTCATCGGCACCGGCTCCGAGGTGCAGCTCGCCGTCGCCGCGCGCGAGGCGCTGCAGGCCGAGGGCGTCCCGGCGCGCGTGGTCTCGATGCCCTCCGTCGAGTGGTTCGAGGAGCAGACCCAGGAGTACAAGGACAGCGTCCTGCCGCCCTCGGTCAAGGCGCGAGTCGCGGTCGAGGCCGGCATCGGCCTGACCTGGCACCGTTACGTCGGGGACGCGGGCCGGATCGTCTCGCTGGAGCACTTCGGTGCCTCGGCCGACGGCGCCGTCCTGTTCCGCGAGTTCGGCCTCACCGCCGAAGCCGTGACCGCAGCCGCCAAGGCCTCCCTCACCGCCGCCGCGCGCTGAAGACCGGCACCTGAACCAGTAGGAGATGTAATCCCATGGCAGACGCACTCAAGCGCCTCTCCGACGAGGGCGTGGCGATCTGGCTGGACGACCTGTCCCGCAAGCGCATCACGTCCGGCAACCTCGCCGAACTCATCGACCAGCAGCACGTGGTCGGTGTCACCACCAACCCGTCGATCTTCCAGAAGGCCATCAGCAGCGGTGACGGCTACGAGCAGCAGCTCGCCGACCTCGCCGCCCGCAAGGTCACGGTCGACGAGGCCATCCGCATGATCACGACGGCGGATGTCAGGGACGCCGCCGACATCCTGCGGCCGGTCTTCGACTCGACCGAGGGCCAGGACGGCCGCGTGTCGATCGAGGTCGACCCGCGCCTCGCGCACAACACGACGGCGACCATCGCCGAGGCCAAGCAGCTCGCCTGGCTGGTGGACCGCCCGAACACGCTCATCAAGATCCCGGCGACCAAGGCAGGCCTGCCGGCGATCACCGAGGTCATCGGCAGGGGCATCAGCGTCAACGTCACGCTGATCTTCTCGCTGGAGCGCTACCGCGCGGTCATGGACGCGTACCTGGCGGGCCTGGAGAAGGCGAAGGCCGC
This sequence comes from Streptomyces sp. NPDC037421, assembly GCF_055602105.1. Classification (NCBI taxonomy): domain Bacteria; kingdom Bacillati; phylum Actinomycetota; class Actinomycetes; order Kitasatosporales; family Streptomycetaceae; genus Streptomyces; species Streptomyces sp. NPDC037421. Next base: position 249,022 of record NZ_JBVJWV010000004.1, on the reverse strand, counting down.
CGGCCTGGACCTCTCCAAGATCCACTCGGTCGCCTCCTTCTTCGTGTCCCGCGTGGACAGCGAGATCGACAAGCGCCTCGACGGCGTGGGCACCGACGAGGCCAAGGCCCTGAAGGGCAAGGCGGCCCTCGCCAACGCCCGTCTGGCCTACGAGGCCTACGAAGAGGTGTTCGGCAGCGAGCGCTGGGCGGCCCTGGACAAGGCGCAGGCCAACAAGCAGCGCCCGCTGTGGGCCTCGACCGGCGTCAAGGACCCGGCGTACAAGGACACCCTGTACGTGGTGGACCTCGTCGCGCCCGGCACCGTGAACACCATGCCCGAGGGCACCCTGGAGGCCACCGCCGACCACGGCGAGGTCTCCGGCGACACCATCCGCGGCACCTACGAGCAGTCGCGCGCCGAGCTGGACGCGGTCGCGAAGCTCGGCATCTCGTACGACGATGTGGTGCAGCTGCTCGAAGACGAAGGCGTCGAGAAGTTCGAGGCGTCGTGGAACGACCTGCTGAAGTCGACCGAGGCGGAGCTGACGCGCCTCGCCCCCGCGGAGGACTGAGTATTTTGTCGGTAAACGGAGCGAACCCGCTTCGTGACGCACAGGACCGGCGGCTCCCGCGTATCGCGGGGCCGTCCGGCCTGGTCATTTTCGGCGTTACGGGTGACCTGTCGCGCAAGAAGCTCATGCCCGCCGTCTACGACCTCGCGAACCGCGGCCTGCTGCCCCCGGGCTTCTCGCTGATCGGTTTCGCCCGCCGTGAGTGGCAGGACGAGGACTTCGCCCAGGAGGTGTACGAGGCCGTCAAGGAGCACTCGCGCACCCCCTTCCGTGAGGAGGTCTGGCAGCAGCTGGTGCAGGGCTGCCGGTTCGTCCAGGGCGAGTTCGACGACGACGCGGCCTTCGAGACGCTCAAGTCGACCATAGAAGAACTCGACAAGGCCCAGGGCACGGGAGGCAACTTCGCCTTCTACCTGTCGGTGCCGCCGAAGTTCTTCCCCAAGGTGGTCCAGCAGCTCAAGAACCACGGGCTGGCGCAGAAGGAGGGCTCCTGGCGGCGTGCCGTCATCGAGAAGCCCTTCGGCCACGACCTGAAGAGCGCGGAAGAGCTCAACCAGGTCGTCCACGAGGTCTTCCCCCGTGACGAGGTCTTCCGGATCGACCACTACCTGGGCAAGGAGACCGTCCAGAACATCCTGGCGCTCCGCTTCGCCAACACGATGTTCGAGCCGATCTGGAACCGGTCGTACGTCGACCACGTCCAGATCACCATGGCCGAGGACATCGGCATCGGCGGCCGGGCCGGCTACTACGACGGCATCGGCGCGGCCCGTGACGTCATCCAGAACCACCTGCTCCAGCTGCTGGCGCTGACGGCGATGGAGGAGCCCGGCTCCTTCCACCCCAAGGCCCTGGTCGCGGAGAAGCTGAAGGTGCTCAGCGCCGTCGAGATCCCCGAGGACCTCGGCAAGCACACCGTGCGCGGCCAGTACTCGGCGGCCTGGCAGGGCGGCGAGAAGGTCGTCGGGTACCTCGAAGAGGACGGCATCGACCCCAAGTCGAAGACCGACACCTACGCGGCCATCCGCCTGGAGATCAACAACCGCCGCTGGGCGGGCGTCCCGTTCTACCTGCGGACGGGCAAGCGCCTGGGCCGCCGGGTGACCGAGATCGCGGTGGTCTTCAAGCGGGCCCCGTACCTGCCCTTCGAATCCGGCGCGACCGAGGAACTGGGGCAGAACGCCCTGGTCATCCGGGTCCAGCCGGACGAGGGCGTGACGGTCCGCTTCGGCTCGAAGGTACCGGGCACCTCCATGGAGGTCCGGGACGTCACGATGGACTTCGCCTACGGCGAGTCCTTCACCGAGTCCAGCCCCGAGGCCTACGAGCGGCTCATCCTCGACGTCCTCCTCGGCGACGCGAACCTCTTCCCGCGTCACCAGGAAGTCGAGCTTTCCTGGAACATCCTCGACCCGATCGAGGAGTACTGGGACAAGCACGGCAAGCCCGCACAGTACGCGGCGGGCACCTGGGGGCCGGTCGAGGCGGACGAGATGCTCGCACGAGACGGACGGAGCTGGCGCCGGCCATGAAGATCGACCTCACGGAGACCACCTCCAGCAAGATCAACGCCGCGTTGGTGCAGGCGCGCCGGGACATCGGCACGCCGGCCATCGGCATGGTCCTCACGCTGGTGATCGTGACCGACGAAGAGAACGCGTACGACGCGCTCAAGTCGGCGAACGACGCGTCCCACGAACACCCCTCGCGGATCGTCGTCGTGGTCAAGCGGGTCAGCCGCTCCCCGCGCAGCCGCCGCGACGCCCGTCTCGACGCGGAGATCCGCGTCGGCGCGGACTCCGGCACCGGGGAGACGGTCGTACTGCGCCTGCACGGAGAACTGGTCAACCACGCCCAGTCGGTCGTGCTCCCGCTGCTCCTGCCGGACGCCCCCGTGGTCGTCTGGTGGCCGGAGGGCGCTCCCGCTGACCTGGCGGGCGACCCGCTGGGTGCGCTGGGGCAGCGCCGGATCACGGACACGTACTCCTCGGAGGAGCCCATCGGGGCCCTCGGCCTGCGGGCGGAGGCGTACGCGCCGGGTGACACGGACCTGTCGTGGACCCGGATCACCCCGTGGCGCTCCATGCTGGCCGCCGCGCTCGACCAGCAGACGGTCTCGGTGGTCTCCGCGACCGTCGAGGGCGAGGACGAGAACCCGAGCTGTGAACTGCTGGCCATGTGGCTGGCGGACCGCCTCGGGGTCCCGGTCAAGCGGACCCTGTCGGACGGGCCGGGGCTGACCGCCGTACGCCTGGAGACCAAGGACGGCGTGATCGTCCTGGACCGCGCGGACGGCGCGCTGGCGACCCTGTGCATGCCGGGCCAGCCGGACCGCGCGGTGGCGCTCAAGCGCCGCGACACGGCGGAGCTGCTGGCGGAGGAGCTGCGCCGGCTGGACCCGGACAACACGTACGAGGCGTCGCTGAAGTTCGGCGTCGGCCGCCTGGCGGCCACGGCCGCTACGGCGAAGCCGAAGGCTGATGCCGGTGCCAAGGCCGGTGCCGGTGCCGGTGCCGGTGCCGGTGCCGGTGCCGGTGCCGGTGCCGGTGCCGGTGCCGGTGCCAAGGCTGACGCCGAGCCCGGTGCCCGTGCCAAGGCTGACGCCGAGGCCGGTGCCGGTGCCAAGGCCGACGCCGAGGCCGGTGCCAAGGCCGACGCCGACGCCGAGGCCGGTGCCGAGGCGGGCGCCGGGTCCGACGGCAAGGGCTCGGCGGCGAAGCCGGCGGGCAAGCCGGCGAAGCGGGCGGCCGCCAAGTAGCGGGACGGGGGCCGCTGCGCGGAGCGGTCCCCTACCCGCCCTTCCACCGTTCCCCGGGCTCCGCCCGGACCCGCGCCTCAATCGCCGGCCGGGGGCTGGAGTGCGCGCAGCGCACTTCCGGCCCCGCCGGCGATTGAGGCGACGGGCGCGCAGCGCCCGTACAGCGGTCCGGGGCGCAGCCCCGGTTTCGGGAAGGGGCGGGGTGGGGAACGGCTCCGCGCAGCGGCACCCGGCACCCGGCACCCGGCACCCGGCACCCGGCACCCGGCACCCGGCACCCGGCACCCGGCACCCGGCACCCGGCACCCGACCTCCCCGCACCGGGCCGGCCACCCCACAGGGGCCCGGCTCCGCGCAGCGGGACCACCACTCGGAACTACCAAGAAGGCGGCAGCACATGGGTATGACGACTCCCCAGGTCGTCGTCCACCGGGACAAGGAGCTGATGGCCCAGGCCGCTGCGGCCCGGCTCATCACGAAGATCGTGGACGCACAGGCCGCCCGCGGCAGCGCCTCGGTCGTCCTGACCGGCGGCCGCAACGGCAACGGGCTCCTCGCGGCCCTCGCCGCCGCCCCCGCGCGGGACGCGATCGACTGGTCCCGCATCGACCTGTGGTGGGGCGACGAGCGCTACGTCCCCGCCGACGACCCCGAGCGCAACCACGTCCAGGCCCGCGAGGCTCTGCTGGACGCCGTCCCCGTGGACCCGGCCCGCGTGCACGCGATGCCCGCCTCCGACGGCCCGTACGGCGAGGACGTGGACGCCGCCGCGGCCGCGTACGCCGCCGAGCTGGCGAAGGCCGCCGGGCCCGAGGACCACGGCCCGGTCCCCACCTTCGACGTGCTGATGCTGGGGGTGGGCCCGGACACCCACGTGGCGTCCCTGTTCCCCGAGCACCCGGCGGCCCGTGAGACCGAGCGCACCGTCGTCGGCGTCCACGGCGCCCCGAAGCCGCCGCCGACCCGTGTCTCGCTCACCCTTCCGGCGATCCGCGCGGCCCGCGAGGTCTGGCTGCTGGCGGCCGGCGAGGACAAGGCCGGGGCGGTCGCCATCGCCCTCGGCGGCGCCGGGGAGGTCCAGGCCCCGGCCGCGGCCGCCCACGGCCGCAGCCGCACCCTGTGGCTGCTGGACCGCGCGGCGGCGGCCAAGCTGCCCGCCGGGCTGTACCCCCCTGCCTCCGCCTGAACGAGGGCATGGGGAAGGGCCCCGCACCGGTCGTCTCCGGTGCGGGGCCCTTCCCGTTCGTCAGCGCCCGCGCAGCTCGCGGTACGTGGCCACCAGCGCCCGCGTCGACGGGTCGAGGCCCTCCACGTGCGAGCCCTCGGTCAGCGCCGGCTCCACGCGCTTGGCGAGGACCTTGCCGAGCTCGACGCCCCACTGGTCGAAGGAGTCGATGTTCCACACCGCGCCCTGGACGAACACCTTGTGCTCGTACAGCGCGATGAGCTGCCCCAGCACCGACGGGGTCAGCTCGGTGGCGAGGATGGTCGTCGTCGGGTGGTTGCCCTGGAAGGTCTTGTGCGGGACGAGGGCCTCGGCGACGCCCTCCGCGCGGACCTCCTCGGCGGTCTTGCCGAAGGCCAGGGCCTGCGTCTGGGCGAAGAAGTTCGCCATCAGCAGGTCGTGCTGGGCCTCCAGCGCCGGCGACAGCTCCGCCACCGGGCGGGCGAAGCCGATGAAGTCCGCCGGGATCAGCTTGGTGCCCTGGTGGATCAGCTGGTAGTAGGCGTGCTGTCCGTTGGTGCCGGGCGTGCCCCACACCACCGGGCCGGTCTGCCAGTCCACCGGATTGCCGTCCCGGTCCACGGACTTGCCGTTGGACTCCATGTCCAGCTGCTGCAAGTAGGCGGTGAAACGGGAGAGGTAGTGGCTGTACGGGAGCACCGCGTGCGACTGCGCGTCGAAGAAGGCCCCGTACCAGATGCCCAACAGGCCCAGCAGGAACGGGGCGTTGCTCTCCACCGGCGCGGTGCGGAAGTGCTCGTCCATGGCGTGGAAGCCGCCGAGGAGCTCGCGGAAGGAGTCCGGGCCGATGGCGATCATCAGGGAGAGGCCGATGGCGGAGTCGAAGGAGTAGCGTCCGCCGACCCAGTCCCAGAACCCGAACATGTTGGCCGGGTCGATGCCGAACTCGGTGACCTTCTCGGCGTTGGTGGACAGGGCCACGAAGTGCCGTGCCACGGCGGCCTGGTCGCCGCCGAGCCCCGCGAGCAGCCATTCCCGCGCCGAGGTGGCGTTGGTGATGGTCTCGATGGTGGTGAAGGTCTTCGAGGCGATGATGAACAGGGTCTCCGCCGGGTCGAGCTCGCGCACGGCCTCGTGGAGGTCGGCGCCGTCCACGTTGGAGACGAACTTCAGGGTCAGCCCGCGGTCGGTGAAGGCGCGCAGCGCCTCGTACGCCATGGCGGGGCCCAGGTCGGAGCCGCCGATGCCGATGTTGACCACGTTCTTGATGCGCTTGCCGGTGGACCCGGTCCACTCGCCGGACCTGACCTGGCCGGCGAAGGCCGCCATCTTGTCGAGGACTTCGTGCACGCCGGGCACGACGTTCTCGCCGTCCACCTCGACGACCGCCTCCCGGGGGGCGCGCAGCGCGGTGTGCAGGACCGCGCGGTCCTCCGTCACGTTGATCTTCTCGCCGCGGAACATCGCGTCCCGCAGCTCCGCCACGCCGGTGGCCGCCGCCAGTTCGCGCAGCAGCCCGAGCGTCTCGTCGGTCACGAGGTGCTTCGAGTAGTCGATGTGCAGGTCCCCGACCCGCAGCGTGTATCCGGCGCCACGGTCCGGGTCCGACTCGAACAGCTCCCGCAGATGCGTCTGCCCCAGCTCTTCCCGGTGCTTGCCGAGTGCGTGCCACTCGGGCGTCCGGTTGAGCCTCGTACGGCTGTCTGCGTTCATCTCGGACATCAACCCACTTCTTCCGTCCTGTTGTGCCCCGCCACCGTCCAACCTAAGGGATCGGAAGGGGGACAACGCACACAAAGGGGCCCGGCCCGCGGGATTCGCTCTCCCACGGGCCGGGCCCTGAGTCGCTCTTGAGCGCGGCGCCGTCGTGCTCGGACGGACCGGCTCAGATCTCGCCGCGGAGCTTGGCGAGGGCCTCGGCGAGGATCGCCTCGCCGTCGGCGTCCGTGCGGCGCTCGCGGACGTACGCGAGGTGCGTCTTGTACGGCTCCGTGCGCGGCGGCGCGGGCGGGTCGTCCCGGTCCTGGCCGGCCGGGAACCCGCAGCGCGGGCAGTCCCAGGTGTCCGGCACCTGCGCGTCGCTGGCGAAGCTGGGCTGCGTCTCGTGCCCGTTCGAGCACCAGAAGGAGATGCGCAGGCGCGGCGCGGATTCGCCGCGCTCGGCCTCGCCCATCGGCCCGGCTCCGACCCGACTTCCACGAATCGCGTTGCCACTTGCCACGGTCGTAACTCCCTGCGTGATGGTGCCGCGGAGCGTGAGGGATGTCCGCTGCGGGCGCCCCAGTCTACGTAAGGCCCAACGCGCGTCCAGCAACCGGAGTTACTCGCTCCAGCCGTGGACGCAGGACCTCATGATAGGCCGGGCGCAGCCGGCGGGACGGCCGGAATGGCCAGAACCGTCAGGAGGCGCTGGACTTCATGAGCAGGCCGAGCGCGACGATGCAGGCGAACCACAGCAGGCCGACGACGACCGTGATGCGGTCGAGGTTGCGCTCGGCCACGGAGGAACCGCCGACCGAGGACTGCATGCCGCCGCCGAACATGTCGGAAAGGCCGCCACCCTTGCCCTTGTGCATCAGCACGAGCAGCATCAGCAGAGCGCTGAAGACGATCAGGGCGATCGAGAACCCCATAACCACGGCTGGTTCCTACTTTCTGGGCTTGCTGGGAGGAAGCGGGGGCCGCGGGCCGCGCGTACGCGGCCCCCGGCCCCCGCAAGGGTACGACGGATCGGCCCTACCGCATACTCACTGGTCGCGGAAGCGGACGATCTTGACGAACTCGTCCACGTCCAGCGCCGCGCCGCCGATCAGGGCGCCGTCCACGTCGGGCTGGGCCATGATCGCGGCGATGTTGCCGGCCTTGACCGAGCCGCCGTACTGGATGCGGACCTTGTCGGCCAGCTCCTGGGAGTACAGCTCCGCGAGGCGGCCGCGGATCGCACCGCAGACCTCCTGCGCGTCCTCGGGGGTGGCGACCTCGCCGGTGCCGATCGCCCAGACCGGCTCGTACGCGATCACGATGGACTCGACCTGCTCGGCCGGGACGTCCTTGAGGCCGCCGTCGACCTGGGCCAGGGTGTGCGCGACCTGGTTGCCGGCCTTGCGGACGTCCAGGCCCTCGCCGACGCACAGGATCGGGGTGATCCCGTTGCGGTAGGCGGCCTTGACCTTGGCGTTGCAGACCTCGTCGGTCTCGCCGTGGTACTGGCGGCGCTCGCTGTGGCCGACGGCGACGAAGGTGCAGCTCAGCTTCGACAGCATCGGGCCGGAGATCTCACCGGTGTAGGCGCCGGAGTCCTGCGCCGAGATGTCCTGGGCGCCGTACTTGATCTTCAGCTTGTCGCCGTCGACCAGGGTCTGGACCGAGCGCAGGTCGGTGAAGGGCGGGAGCACCGCGACCTCGACGGCGTCGTAGTCCTTGTCGGCGAGGGCGAAGGCGAGCTTCTGGACGTGGGCGATGGCCTCGAGGTGGTTGAGGTTCATCTTCCAGTTGCCCGCCATCAGCGGGGTGCGGCCGTTGACAGTGGTCATAGGGGTTCAGCCCTCCAGGGCGGCGAGGCCGGGGAGCGTCTTGCCCTCGAGGTATTCGAGGCTGGCGCCACCACCGGTGGAAATGTGACCGAAGGCGTTCTCGTCGAAGCCGAGGATGCGGACGGCGGCGGCGCTGTCGCCACCGCCGACCACGGTGAAGGCCTGGCTGTCGAGGAGCGCCTGCGCGATGGCGGTGGTGCCGCCCGCGTAGTCGGGGTGCTCGAAGACGCCCACCGGGCCGTTCCAGAAGACGGTCGCGGCATCGGCGATCTTCGAAGCGTACAGCTCACGCGTCTTGGGGCCGATGTCCAGGCCCTCCTTGTCCGCGGGGATCCCGTCCGCGGCGACGGTGGTGAACTCGGCCGGGGTCTTGCCCTTGAGGTCGGGGAAGTCCGCGGAGGCCAGGATGTCGACGGGGAGGACCAGCTCGACGCCGTTCTTCTCGGCGCGCTCCATGTACTCCGTGACCTTGGGGAGCTGGTCTTCCTGGAGCAGGGAGATGCCGACCTCGTAGCCCTTGGCCTTGAGGAAGGTGTAGGCCATGCCGCCGCCGATGAGGATGCGGTCGGCCTTGCCGAGGAGCTCGTCGATGACGGCGAGCTTGTCGGAGACCTTGGCGCCGCCGAGGACGACGACGTAGGGCCGCTGGACGTCGGCGGTCAGCTTCTCCAGGACGCCGACCTCGGTGGCGATGAGGTAGCCGGCCGCGTGCGGGAGGCGCGCGGGCAGGTCGAAGACCGAGGCGTGCTTGCGGTGGACGGCGCCGAAGCCGTCGCCGACGTAGACGTCGGCCAGCTCGGCGAGCTGGTCCGCGAAGGCACCGCGCTCGGCGTCGTCCTTCGAGGTCTCACCGGCGTTGAAGCGCAGGTTCTCGATGACGGCGACCTGTCCGTCGGCGAGGGCCGCGACGGTCTCCTTGGCGGAGGCGCCGACGGTGTCGGTGGCGAAGGCCACCTCCGCGCCGAGCAGCTCGCCGAGCCGCTTGGCGGCCGGGGCCAGCGAGAACGCCGGGTCCGGGGCGCCCTTGGGGCGGCCCAGGTGCGAGGCGACGACCACGCGGGCGCCGGCCTCGGCCAGCTTCGCGATGGTCGGCTGGACGGCGCGGATGCGGCCGTCGTCGGTGATCTCACCGTTCGCCAGCGGAACGTTGAGGTCCGCGCGGACGAAGACCCGCTTGCCGGCGACGCCCTCGGCGAGCAGTTCGTCGATCGTCTTCATGTGTTTCCTACTCCTTGGGAGACCTTCGCCCGGAGGGCGAGGACGGGAGGACCAGGCAAGCAACAGGGCCCGAACGGCGCCTCATCGCGCCGAGCGGACCCTGTGCTCACATCGTGTTGCCTTGCCCTACGTTCTTAGAGCTGACCGCCGACGAAGGTGGTCAGGTCGACGAGTCGGTTGGAGTAGCCCCACTCGTTGTCGTACCAGCCGACGACCTTGACCTGCTTGCCCTGGACCATGGTCAGGGAGGAGTCGAAGGTGCAGGAGGCCGGCCAGTTCACGATGTCGGAGGAGACGATCGCGTCCTCGGTGTAGTCGAGGATGCCCTTGAGCTGGCCCTCCGCGGCCTTCTGGAAGGCGGCGTTGATCTCGTCCTTGGTGACCTCGCGGTCGAGCTCCAGGACGAGGTCGGTGACCGAGCCGGTCGGGACCGGGACGCGCATGGCGATGCCGTCGAGCTTGCCCTTGAGCTGCGGCAGGACCAGCGCGGTGGCCTTGGCGGCACCGGTGGAGGTCGGGATGATGTTCTCGGCGGCGGCGCGGGCGCGGCGCAGGTCCGAGTGCGGGAAGTCCAGGATGCGCTGGTCGTTGGTGTAGGCGTGGACCGTCGTCATCATGCCCTTGACGATGCCGAAGTTCTCGTCGAGGACCTTGGCCATCGGCGCCACGCAGTTGGTGGTGCAGGAGGCGTTGGAGATGACGTGGTGGTTGGCCGCGTCGTACTTGTCCTGGTTGACGCCCATCACGATGGTGATGTCCTCATCCTTGGCCGGAGCCGAGATGAGGACCTTCTTCGCGCCGGCCGCGAGGTGCTTGGCGGCGTCGGCCTTCTTCGTGAAGATGCCGGTGGACTCGATGACGATGTCGGCGCCCAGCTCGCCCCAGGGGAGGTTCGCGGGGTCGCGCTCGGCGAAGGTCTTGAAGGTGTTGCCGCCGACGGTGATGGTGTCGTCGGTGTGGGAGACCTCGGCCTTGAGGCGGCCCAGAATGGTGTCGTACTTGAGCAGGTGCACCAGGGTGGCGTTGTCCGTCAGGTCGTTGACACCGACGATCTCGATGTCCGCTCCCTGCTCGAGAAGAGCCCGGAAGTAGTTACGGCCAATTCGGCCAAAACCATTGATGCCTACGCGGATCGTCACGAACCGATCTCCTCGTTGGTGCGCCGGCCTGTCCCGCCGGCGAGCTGTATGGGATGTCCCCGACCGCTTACGACCCTACCTCTCTGTGAGCTTCTGAGTGACATCGGTCGGAGCCTGACACTCCCCGCTCCTGGCGGGGGACATGCCCGAGGCCCTGTACCAGTGGCCGCGGCACGGGACCTCGGGGACTTCGGTCCCCGTCACCGAGAGTGAACGGGGACCGGGTCGTGGATCAGCGGTCCAGGGACCTGAGCGCCTTGCCGAGCACTGCGGCTCGGTCCGCCGGGGCCGTTACGTGCTCCAGCCCGAAGCCGAGGAGGACCGTGTCACGCGTAGTGACCGCCGCGTACGACTTGAACAGCTCTCCGGTCCTGGACCAATCTCCCGGAACGTCGGGACTTCCGGCGGGCGCCGGCTGCGCGGTCCATGTCCCGAGGGAGGTCTCGAAGCCCTCGGCGGGCTGGTCGGCGCCGCCGACGGACACCCGCGCCTCGTCGGCGAAGACGCCGCGGCCGCCCGAGGCGGGGTCGGTGATGGAGGAGAGGGAGACCTCGACCGTCTTCCCGGCGTAGGCGCTCAGGTCGAAGGCGACCTCCTTCCAGCCGCCGGAGGAGCCGGTGAAGCTGTTCCACGCTCCGCTACTGCCGGCCGCGGTGCAGCCGCCGCCGTCGAGGGTGAGGTAGCGGCGCAGGAACGGGTGGCCGTTGACGAAGAACCCGGCGCCGCACTCCGCCGGGACTGTGGCGGAGCTCAGCCCGCCCGCTTCCGGGAGTGTGGTCCAGTCGTCCCCGCCGGCCGTACGGGCTTCCAGGACGGCGTGGTCGTAGCCCTCCTCGGTGTTCCAGTTGAGGGCCATCTTCAGCTTCGGCTGATCGGCGGCGGCGACCTTGGTGAGGTCGATGGTGCGCGTGAGGCGCTTCCAGTCGTCGTCGACGTGGGTCGCCGACGCCATTGCGGTGCCCGCGTAGGGGGCGTACGGGTTCGTCACTCCGGCGTACTGGCCCGCCTGCGCGCTCTTGAACTGCGGGAACTGTGCCGCCGGGAGCGTGTCGGAGGTGACGGTGTAGGCGCCGGGGGCGTTCAGCGGGTTGCCCGCCGCGTCGCCGAGGGCTCCCTTGGCACCGGTGAGGGAGCCCGCACCGGTGAAGCCGGTCGGAGCCTTGACCGAGGCCCGGCCGTAGGCGCCGAGGTAGTACTGGCTGAAGTCGTCGGTCAGGGCGCGGCCGACCTGGGCCCGGCCACCGGCCAGTTCACCGGCCTCGACCAGCTTGCCGCCCTCGTTCAGGAAGTCGCGGACCGCCAGCTGGGTGGGGCCGCCCGGGGCGCCCGCACCGGTGTAGTGGACGGCGGTGCGGAAGTGGGAGAGCACGCCGCGGTGGTGCGGGACGCCCTGGACGGCCACGTCCCACACGGCGGCCGACTTCCCGTTGGCCCGCAGCGCGTCCACGTAGCTCTGGGCGTGCTGCGCCCTGGCGCCCTCCTCCGCGATCACCAGGACGTCCGCGCGCGGGCGCTCGGCGACGGTGTACGTGAAGTGCTCGCTGGAGACCTTCTTGTCGGAGCGGTCGCGGCCGGTGAACCAGACCTCGACCTTGTCTCCGGGCTTGGCGCCGTCCACCTCGGCCCGGTACTCGTCGAACCAGTTGTTGTCCTCGCCGCCGTAGACGTCCCCGCCCTTCCAGGCCTTGAGCCCGTCGTCGTGCGTACGGCCGCCGTTGATGCGGAAGTTGAGCCGCTTGTCCTTCAGTGCCTTGCGGGCCGTGACGGCGACCGTCTGGTCCTCGCCCTTGGCCGCGTAGGAGGTGGTGAAGGGGTCGGGGGTGAAGTCGGCGGCGCTCAGGCCGACGGCGGAGGAGGGCCGGTCGGGGTGTGCGGCGCTCTCGCCGACGCTCAGCGCGAAGGGGACGTTCTTGGCGAACTCCTGCTGGATCAGCTTCTCGTCGTCCGGGAAGTTGAACCCGGAGGCGCAGTCCTCGGGCTTCCAGGCGTCGTTCGGATCGATCGCGGAAGCCGTCTGGCAGGTGGTCATCTCCGGCGTGAACATCATGACGCCGTTGGCGTTGGCCGCGTGGCCGTCGGCCTCGCCGTTGGTCGTGTACAGCTCGGACGAGAGCTGCGGGTGGTAGCCGGGGACGGCCGGGTTCTCGGGGGTGCCGGCGAGCGCCTTGTAGGCGACGTCGTCGGGGGTCGGGGTGGCGACCTGCCAGCCCACGCCGTACAGGATCAGCTCGGACGCCGAGTGGTAGTTGATCGCGTACTCGAAGCCGATGCGCTTCTCGAAGCCGTCGAGGGCGGTGGTCTCGGGCTCGGACTGCGCCCTGGGCCCGCGGAAGGTCTCGCTGGAGGGGTTCGGCGAGGAGCCCTCGTTGTCGTAGCCCCACCTGTAGGCGAAGTTGCGGTTGAGGTCGACGCCGTCCACCGCGGTGATCTTGCCGTCGCCGTCGTTGTCGCGGAGGTTCTTGCGCCACAGCCGGGTGCTGTCGGAGGTGAACGTGTGGTCGTAGCCATCGGGGTTGGCGGAGAGCAGGAACCACAGCTCGGTGGAGTCCACCAGCTCGGTGATCCGCGCGTCCTTGCCGTAGTTGTCGAGGGTGTGGTGCATCAGCCGCCGGGTCATCTCGGGGGTGATCCACTCCCGGGCGTGCTGGTTGGACAGGTAGAGCACGGACGGCTTGTCGCCGTCCTTGGTCCGCTTGGCGTCCTTGCTGACCTTGAGGGCGAGGATGTCCTTGCCCTGGACGCTCTTGCCGATGGAGACGACCTTGGTGAGCGCCGGGTTCTCCTGCGCGGTCCGCAGGATCTCCTCCTGGAGGCCGCCCTTGCCGCTGTACGGGCGGAAGACCCCGTCCCCGGCGGCCTTGGCGCGGGCCAGGCCCTGGGCGGGGACCTTGCGCTCGGCGAGCTCGACCCCCTGGGCGGTGAGCTGCCCGGCCTGCTCTCCGGTGAGGAAGAGCTCGACGCGGGCGGTCCCCGTCTCCGGGGCGCGCTCGGAGAGTTCATGGGCGTCCTGGCCGGCGGCGAGGACGAGCGGGACCTGCTCACGGGTGATGTCGGCGTCGTAGACCCGTACCTCGTCGGCACCGGAAGCCGTGCCGGACGCGGGCTGCGCCTGGGCCGCGACGGGTACCGCGGCCAGTGTGGATCCGAAGACGAGTGCGCTTGCGGCGAGGATCGATCTCGCGCGGTGCCTCATGTGCCCCCCTGGGCGTCGTCAGCCACGAAAGCGTTCGGGGGCAAGGCTCACGACCCGGCGATGCCCATGTCAACGGGACAAACGGGAACGGACCGGGCCCGCACGGCGTGAACGTGCGGGCCCCTCGCGGCGTACGTCCGGGGACGTGCCGGGACGTGCGGGTCAGCCGGCCATGTTGTCGGCCAGTTCCTCGCTGAGGTCCAGGTTCGACTCGGTGCCCGGGATGCCGAGGTCCTGGGCCCGCTTGTCGGCCATCGCCAGCAGGCGGCGGATCCGGCCGGCGACGGCGTCCTTGGTCAGCGGCGGGTCGGCGAGCGCGCCCAGCTCCTCCAGGGAGGCCTGCTTGTGCTCCATGCGCAGCCGGCCGGCCGCGGCGAGGTGCTCGGGGACCTCCTCGCCGAGGATCTCCAGCGCGCGCTGCACCCGGGCGCCGGCCGCCACCGCGGCCCGTGCCGAGCGGCGCAGGTTGGCGTCGTCGAAGTTGGCGAGGCGGTTGGCGGTGGCGCGCACCTCGCGCCGCATCCGCCGCTCCTCCCAGGCCAGCACCGACTCGTGGGCGCCGAGGCGGGTCAGCAGGGCGCCGATCGCGTCGCCGTCGCGGACCACGACCCGGTCCACGCCGCGCACCTCGCGCGCCTTGGCGGCGATGGAGAGCCTGCGGGCGGCGCCCACCAGGGCCAGGGCCGCCTCCGGGCCGGGGCAGGTGACCTCCAGGGAGGAGGAGCGGCCCGGTTCGGTGAGGGAGCCGTGGGCCAGGAAGGCACCGCGCCAGGCCGCCTCGGCGTCACAGGTGGCGCCGGAGACCACCTGCGGGGGAAGACCCCGGATGGGGCGGCCCCGGCCGTCCACGAGGCCCGTCTGGCGTGCCAGCTGGTCCCCGCCCGCCACGACGCGCACGACGAAGCGGCTGCCGCGGCGCAGTCCGCCCGGGGCCATGACCACCAGGTCCGAGGAGTGTCCGAAGATCTCCAGGATGTCCTTGCGCAGCCGCCGGGCGGCGATCCCGGTGTCCAGCTCCGCCTCGATGACGATGCGGCCGCTCACCAGGTGCAGGCCGCCCGCGAACCGAAGGATCGCCGAGACCTCCGCCTTCCTGCAGCAGGTCCGGGTGACGGGGAGGCGTGAGATCTCATCCTTCACCGCGGGCGTCATCGCCATGGGCCGATCCTTCCATGCATCCGAAAAATACGGTCGTACGCGGCGGCCAGCAGCTCCGGATCGTGCTTCGGAGAGCCGTCCTGCCTGGCCACGGGCGCCAGCTCGACCGCGGCACCGAACCGTTTCGCGGCATCGGCGAGGGACTCGCGGTCGGGCACGGCGGCCTCGTCGGCCAGCACCACGTCCAGGGCGAGTTTAGGGGCGTGTCGGGCCAAAACCTCCAAATGACGCTGCGGAGAGAAGCCCTCGGTTTCACCGGGCTGCGGCGCCAGGTTCAAAGACAGGACCCGCCGGGCCTTGGTCTGCACCAGCGCGTCCAGCAGTTCCGGCACCAGCAGGTGCGGGATCACGGAGGAGAACCAGGACCCCGGGCCCAGCACCACCCAGTCGGCGTCGAGCACGGCGGCGACGGCCTCCGGCACGGCCGGCGGGTCCGTCGGCACGACCTGTACGGAGAGCACCTCCCCGGGGGTGAGCGCGACCGTGGCCTGTCCCCGGACGGTGTCGACCTCGTCCGGGCGTGCCGGGTCGTGCCCCTTGACCAGGGCCTGGAGCTCCAGCGGCACCGCCGACATCGGCAGCACCCGGCCCTGCGCGCCCAGCAGCTTCCCCACCAGGTCGAGGGCCTGGACGGGGTCTCCGAGCTGCTCCCACAGGGCGACGATCAGCAGGTTGCCGACCGCGTGCCCGTGCAGGTCGCCCTCGGACTGGAAGCGGTGCTGGATGACCCGGGCCCAGGTCTGGCCCCAGTCGTCGTCGCCGCACAGCGCGGCCAGCGCCTTGCGCAGGTCGCCCGGCGGCAGCACGCTCAGCTCCTCCCGGAGCCGTCCGCTGGAGCCGCCGTCGTCGGCGACGGTGACCACGGCGGTGAGCTCACCGGTGATCCGGCGCAGCGCGGCGAGGGAGGCCGACAGGCCCATGCCGCCGCCGAGGGCGACGACCTTGGGCGCGGCCACCTTCGACGCCGCGCGGCGGCCGGCGCGGCCCGCGCCCTCCTCGCCCCGCCCGGGGGTGAGGCGGCGCAGGCGGCGCAGCCGCAGGGTCCGTCCGGTCACTCGCGCCCCATGTCCCGGTGGACGACGACGGTCTCGACTCCCTCGGAGGCGAGGCGGGCGGCGAGCTTCTCGGACATGGCCACGCTGCGGTGCTTGCCGCCGGTGCAGCCGACCGCGATGGTCACGTACCGCTTGCCCTCGCGGCGGTAGCCGGCGGCGATGAGCTGGAGCAGCTCGGTGTAGCGGTCGAGGAACTCCTTGGCGCCGGGCTGGCTGAAGACGTAGCCCGACACCTCCTCGTTGAGCCCGGTGAAGGGGCGCAGCTCGGGGACCCAGTGCGGGTTGGGGATGAAGCGGCAGTCGACGACGAGGTCGGCGTCGACGGGCAGGCCGTACTTGAAGCCGAAGGACATGACGGTGGCCCGCAGCTCGGGCTCCTCGTCGCCGGCGAACTGGGCGTCCATCTTGGCGCGCAGCTCGTGCACGTTCAGGCTGGAGGTGTCGATGACCAGGTCGGCGTCACCGCGCAGCTCGCGCAGCAGGTCGCGCTCGGCGGCGATGCCGTCGACGATGCGGCCGTCGCCCTGGAGGGGGTGCGGGCGGCGGACCGACTCGAAGCGGCGGACCAGCGCGTCGTCGGAGGACTCCAGGAAGACGATGCGCCGGGTGACCCCGCGGGCCTCCAGGTCGGAGAGGGACTCGCGCAGGGCGTCGAAGAACTGGCGGCCGCGGACGTCGACGACGACGGCGATCCGCGCCACGTTGCCCTGCGAGCGGGCGCCGAGCTCCACCATCGTGGGGATCAGGGCCGGCGGGAGGTTGTCGACGACGAACCAGCCGAGGTCCTCCAGACACTTGGCCGCCGTACTGCGGCCTGCTCCGGACATCCCGGAGATGATCACCAGCTCGGGGATGGCCGCCTCGGCGTTGTCGCCGGGCTCCACGGTCGTGCCCGTACTCACCTGTGCTCCGTCTCGGTCGTGCTCGGTCGTGTGCTCGGTCGTCTGCGCGGTCTGTGCGGTCTGTGCGGTCGCGTGCTCGGTCATGGCGCGGTCCCCCGTTCGGACGATGTCTCCGCAGGTGCGGAGGCCTCGTCCTCAATGATCTCTCCTGTCGCCGTGTTGACGGCAGGACCGGCGGGAACCGCCCCGGCGAGGGCGGCGGCCACGGTCTCCGCCGTCTTACGGCCTATGCCCGGGACCTCGCAGATCTGGTCGATTGTCGCCTGTCTCAGCTTCTTCACCGAACCGAAGTGCTTCAGCAGGGCCACCTTGCGGCTCTCGCCGAGCCCCGGGACCTCGTCCAGCGGGCCCGCCTTCAGCCGCTTTCCGCGCTTGTTGCGCTGGTACTGGATGGCGAACCGGTGGGCTTCGTCACGTACCCGCTGGAGCAGGTAGAGGCCCTCGCTGGTGCGGGGCAGCACGACGGGGTCGTCCTCGCCGGGCAGCCAGACCTCCTCCAGCCGCTTGGCCAGCCCGCACACCGCCACGTCGTCGATCCCGAGCTCCTCCAGGGCCCGCTTGGCGGCCGCCACCTGGGGCTGCCCGCCGTCGACGACGACGAGCTGCGGCGGGTACGCGAAGCGCTTGGGGCGTCCGTCGTCCTCGGGGGCCTCCCCGTCCTCCGCGTCCCACTCCCCCGTCCTGAGCTTCTCCTGGAGGTAGCGGCGGAAGCGCCGGGAGACGACCTCGTGCATGGACCGGACGTCGTCCTGCCCCTCGAAGCCCTTCACCTGGAACCTGCGGTACTCGCTCTTCCTGGCGAGCCCGTCCTCGAAGACGACCATCGACGCCACGACGTCTTCGCCCTGGAGGTGGGAGATGTCGAAGCACTCGATGCGCAGGGGCGCGCCGTCCAGCTCCAGGGCCTCTGCGATCTCCTCCAGGGCCCGGGAGCGGGTGGTGAGGTCGCTGGCGCGCTTGGTCTTGTGCAGGGCCAGGGACTGCTGGGCGTTGCGGTGGACGGTCTCCATCAGCGCCTTCTTGTCCCCGCGCTGCGGGATGCGCAGGCTGACGCCGGACCCGCGCCGGCCGGCGAGCCACTGGCTCAGGGCGGGCGCGTCCTCGGGCAGCGCCGGTACGAGCACCTCCTTGGGGACGGCCTCGCCCTTCTCCTCCCCGTACAGCTGCTGGAGGGCGTGCTCGACGAGCCCGGCGGTGTCCACGGCCTCGACCTTGTCGGTGACCCAGCCGCGCTGGCCGCGGACCCGGCCGCCGCGGACGTGGAAGATCTGCACGGCCGCCTCCAGCTCGTCCTCGGCGACCGCGATGAGGTCGGCGTCGGTGGCGTCGGCGAGCACGACGGCGTTCTTCTCCATCGCGCGGCGCAGGGCGCCTATGTCGTCGCGCAGCCGGGCGGCCTTCTCGTACTCCATCTCCTCGGCGGCCTCGTGCATCTGCTTCTCCAGCCGGGAGAGGTAGGTGCCGGTGCGGCCCGCCATGAAGTCGCAGAAGTCCTCGGCGAGTTCCCGGTGCTCCTCGGGGGTCACCCGGCCGACGCAGGGCGCGGAGCACTTGCCGATGTAGCCGAGCAGGCAGGGGCGGCCGATCTGCGCGGACCGCTTGAACACCCCGGCGGAGCAGGTGCGCACCGGAAAGACGCGCAGCATCAGGTCGACGGTCTCGCGGATCGCCCAGGCGTGCCCGTACGGGCCGAAGTAGCGCACGCCCTTCTTCTTGGGCCCGCGCATGACCTGGACGCGGGGGTACTCCTCGTTCATCGTCACGGCGAGGGAGGGGTAGCTCTTGTCGTCCCGGTACTTGACGTTGAACCGGGGGTCGAACTCCTTGATCCAGGAGTATTCGAGCTGGAGCGCCTCGACCTCGGTGGACACGACGGTCCACTCGACGGAAGCGGCCGTGGTGACCATGGTGGCGGTACGGGGGTGCAGGCCGGCGATGTCCTGGAAGTAGTTCGCCAGGCGCTGGCGCAGGCTCTTGGCCTTCCCGACGTAGATCACCCGGCGGTGGTCGTCGCGGAACTTGTAGACCCCCGGGGAGTCGGGGATCTGCCCGGGCTCGGGACGGTAACTGGAAGGGTCGGCCATGCCAACCACCCTACTGGCGGGGGCCGACAAACCCCCCGCACCACCTTGCAGCCCCGTCCAGCCGAATCCAGGCCCGCCGGCCTTTGAGGCGCCGGGGGCACCTCCCGGCGGTAGCCGGGGGAGGGTCCGGGGCGCAGCCCCGGGGAACGGGCGAAGGGCGGGTGGGGGACCAGCCCCGCAGGGCCGGCCACCCCACCCCGCCCCACCCCCGCCGCCCGGCCGGGGCAACGGCAGGGCGGAGGGGCCCGGGACTACGCCCCGGCTCGGGCCCGGCGCCGCCGCAGCAGGACGACCGCCCCGCCCGCGCCCAGCGCCAGCGCCCCGGCACCGCCGGCCGCCACGGCCACCGGCACCCCGTCGGACCCGGAGCCGGAGCCCACGGCGAAGCCCCCGGCCCGGCCCCCCTCGGCGTACGCGGACCCCGGCAGCTTGTCCCCGTACAGCCCCGTGACCCGGGCCCGGTATCCGGCCAGCGTCGTCCCCCGGTCCCCCACGGCCCGCGCCGCGTCCTCGTCCAGCGGCAGCACCCGGTCGCCCTGGGCCACGTACCAGGCGTCGATCTGCGGCTCGCGGAACACGGTCCCGCCGGGCAGTTTCTCCGCGCCCAGCCGGGCGTAGCGGAACTCGTCGTCGCCGGTGGCGATGTTCACCACCTGCCAGCCGGCCCCGGTCTTCGCGGTCCACAGGGCCGCCTTCTGCCCGTCCGAGGAGACGGCCTCGCTCGCCAGGAACTCCAGCCGTGCCACCGGCGCCCCGGCCTTCCCGGCGACGAAGTCCGGCGACAGGTGGCTCACCGGAGTCACCTCGCCCTCGACCCGGGGCTGCGCGGCGGCCGCCGACACCCGCCCCTCCCGGGCGAAGAACCGGGAGAGCGTCGCCAGGGTGTCGGGCGCGGTGGCGGCCTGGTGGGCGGCCGCCCTGTTCTCGGCGGTGGCGGTCTGGGGCTGCGGTACGGGAGCGGCGGCGGCCTGCCCGCCCGTGACCAGTACGACGGCGGCGGCCGTGAGGGCCGCGGCGGCATGGGCGCGGAGCGTCATGGCGGTCACGCCCCGATCCGGTAGAGGGAGTGGGTCCAGGAGAAGGTGCTGTTGTCCACGTACCAGGCGTGGGAGGCCCAGTTGTAGCGGTCGCTGGAGGGCCAGGGGTCGCCCCAGTAGACCCAGCTGTTGGCGGTGTCGTAGCCGTAGATGACGTGCATGTGGCCGCCGCCGTTGGACCACTGGATGCGGGTCTCGATCGGGCGGTCGGCGTTGATCTCGGTCTGCACGGTGGAGTACTGGAGCCAGCCGGTCACGTACCGGCCGGAGTTGATACCGGCCCAGTTGAGCGCCGTCTGCACGTTGCCCAGGGTGGCCTGGTTGTTGGGGCACTCGGTGCCCTGCTGGCGGTTGAAGGCGGCGTTGCAGAACTGGTTCTGGCTGTAGTTGCGGCCGAACCAGGTGGCGATGGTGTTGCCGCCGGCGGCCCAGCACCAGTTGTTCTTCTGCTGGGCCTGCATGGTGATGCCCAGCCGCTTGTAGGCCAGCGCGGCGCTCGGGGCGTCGGCGCCGGTATCGGCGGCGGTGGCGGTACCGGCGGCGGTGGCGGTACCGGCGCCGATGCCCACGGGCATCAGGACGAGGAGCAGGGCGGAGATCAGGGCGGCCAGGGACAGCCGCCCGCTTCTGTTGCGCATCGCGTTCCTCCCGAGGTGGGGACTCGGTGTGTGTGGGGGGGTGAGGAGCGCGTCCGGACGCTGTGGAGGAGCATCGGGGTGTTGTCGCGATCAGGTCAACACGCTTCAATACGCGGTGACATTGCAGTGTGAACGGTGGGGCTGCGGTGTGAACGGTTGCTGCCGTTCCACCAGGTCCCCCGGTACCACCGGCCCGGCCCCCCACCCGGCGCGTGTGAACGTTCACAGAGGAGTCGCCATGCGGCCCACCGGCGACCCGTCAGACACGCCGGGCGCGGCGGAGCTCGGCCCGCTGCTCCGCGCGGGCCCCTTCCACGCCGCCCTGCGCGCCGCCATCGCGGCCCGCGGCCTGCCCCTGCAACGCGTCCGGCACCGGCTCGCGGCGCGCGGCATCAAGCTCGGGGTGACCAGCCTCAGTTACTGGCAGCAGGGCGCCCGGCGGCCCCGCCACCCCGAGTCCCTGCGGGCGGTCTCCGCCCTGGAGGAGATCCTGGAACTGCCCGGCGGCTCCCTGCTGCGGCTGCTGGCCGACCCCCTACCCGCCGCCGGCCCGCCCCGCCCGGCCGCCCGCTCCTACCGGGCGCTGGTGAGCGTGGGCGCGGCGGTGGAGCGGCTGCTGGCCGGTATGGAGCTCCCGGCGGACGGCGGCCTGCACACGGTCGGCCACCACGAGCGGGTCCGCATCGGCCCGGGCGGTGAGCTGCTCACGCGGGAGTCGCAGCAGATCGTCCGGGCCCACCGCGACGGCGTGGACCGCTACCTCGCCGTGCACCACGGCGATCCGGGGTGCGACGCGACACGGGTGGAGGTGACGGCGTACGAGAACTGCCGCACGGGCCGCGTGCGCTGCCACCCGGAGGCCGGGGTGGTGGTGGCGGAGCTGCTCTTCGACGCGCGGCTGCGGCGCGGGGACACGTACGTCTTCGGCTACGGGATCGAGGACGGCACGGGCGGCCGCAGCACGGAGTACGTGCGCGGCTTCAGCTACGCGGGCGGGCAGTACATGCTCCAGGTCGCCTTCGACGAGGCGGCCCTCCCGGTACGCTGCCGCCGCTTCGCCCGCACGGGCCCCGAAGCCCCCCGCACCGCCCTCGGCGACCTCACCCCGAGCGGCCGCCACCGCGCGGTGCACCTGCTGGAACAGGGCGTCCGGCGCGGGATCCTGGGCATCACCTGGGACTGGGAATAGCCCGCACCGCGCGTTACGGGACAGCCCTTAGCCGGCGATCAGCTTGCCGTTCTCCACCTTGACCGGGACGGCCGGCAGCGGGTCGGTGGCCGGGCCGCGCAGGACCTTGCCGGTGGTGACGTCGAAGCGGCTGCCGTGGCAGGGGCAGTTGCCCTCGCCCTCGACGATCTTGTCCAGGACGCAGCCGGCGTGCGTGCACTGGGCGCTGAACGCCTTGTACCGGCCCTCCGCCTGGCAGCTGACGAGGACCTTGCGCTCGCGGAACAGCTTCGCGCCGCCGACGGGGACGTCGGCCGCGCCGCCCAGCTCGACCGGCTCCTTCGGGACGGCCGGGCTGCCGGCGCCGCTGTTGGTCTCGGTGGAGCACGCGGTGAGCGCCGTCCCCGCGCCCACGGCCCCGGCGAGCGCGGCGGCGCCCTTGAGGACGGTACGGCGGGCGGCGGACTGCTGCGCGGACATGCGGTTCTCCTGGCACGAGTGGCGGGCCCCGGGGGCGGGGTCAACCCGACGATACCGGCGTCCCATGGGATACCTTCCCCCGCGTGATCGTCGTCGGTGGAGAAGCCCTGATCGACCTCGTGCCCGTCGAGCGGCCGGCGGGCGCCCTGCTGCCCCGGCCCGGCGGCGGGCCCTACAACACCGCCCTGGCACTGGGCCGGCTCGGGGCGGAGGTCGCCTTCTGCTCCCGGGTGTCGGCCGACGGGTTCGGCGAGAGCCTGCTGGCCGGGCTGCGGGCCGCCGGGGTGGACCTCTCGCTGGTTCAGCGGGGGCCCGAGCCGACCACGCTGGCCGTGCCCTCGCTGGGCCCGGACGGCTCGGCCGTCTACGGCTTCTACGTCGAGGGGACCGCCGACCGGCTGTTCACCCTGCCGCCCGCGCTGCCCGCGGGGGTACGGGCCCTCGCGCTCGGCACCTGCTCGCTGGTGCTGGAGCCGGGCGCGTCCGCGTACGAGGCGCTGCTGCGCCGGGAGTCGCGGCGCGGGCTGCTGACCCTGCTGGACCCCAACGTCCGCCCGGCGCTGATCGCGGACCCGGTGGCGTACCGGGAGCGGTTCCTGGGGTGGCTGCCGTACGTATCGGTGCTCAAGCTCTCGGAGGAGGACGCGGCCTGGCTGGGCGGCCGGGTCGGCGACTGGCTGGCGGCCGGCCCGTCGGCGGTGGTGCTCACCCGGGGGGCGGCCGGCCTGACGGTGTGGACCTCGGACGGCGCGGAGCACAGCGCGGCGGCCCTCCCGGTCGCGGTGGCGGACACGATCGGCGCGGGCGACACCGTCAACGCGGCGCTGCTGCACCGGCTCGCCGGGGCCCCGGGCCCGGGCACCGCCGACTGGCCGGACGTACTGGCCTACGCGGCCCGCGCGGCCGCCCTGACCTGCACCCGGGCGGGCGCCGAGCCCCCGTACGCGGCGGAGCTGGAACTCAGCCGATAGCCGCCCACAGGGTCCGGGCGATCGCCGGGGCGAACTCCTCGACCGGCTGGACCACGTCCGCGCCGGAGAAGTGCAGGAAGAAGGCCCGCTGGAAGCAGGCCCCGAGCAGCAGCGCGGCGGCGGCCCGGGGGTCGGCGCCCTCGCGGAGCCGGCCGGCGGCGAGCTCGCGGCGCAGCCGGCCCTCCAGGGCGTCCAGCACCACGTGCGGGCCGGCACCGATCTCCCGGACCCCCTCGCGGTGGCGGCTGAGCAGGGCGGGCTCGGCGAAGAGCGAGGCGGCCATCGGCATGGCCTCGGCGTAGAAGAGCGAGGCGTGCCGGGCGATGTCGGCGAGCACCTGCTCTCCCCCGGTCTCCTCCGGGTCGGCGGTGAGGGCGGCCATCAGCGGACCGGCGTTCGGGGTGCGTTCCACCAGCACGCGCACGAACAGCTCTTCCTTGTTGGCGAAGTGCTTGTAGAGCGCGGCCTCCGAGCAGCCCGCCTCGCGGGCGATGGCCTTGGTGGTGGTGTTGGCGAGGCCGATGGTGCGCATGAGGCTTTCGGCGGCGTCCAGCAGGCGCTCGGGCGTGGGACGGCTTGACGTAGGGGTGGGCATTCACTCACCCTAGTGGACACAGGGGTGAGTGAACACTCACCCACCATCTTGGACGGGGTCCCACGATGAAGATCACGGTGTTCGGAGCGACGGGCGGCGTCGGCCGCGAGGTGGTCCTGCAGGCGCTGGAGGCGGGCCACGAGGTGACGGCGGTCGTCCGCGACCCGGCCCGGCTGGACGTGCCCCCGCACGACCGGCTGCGGGTGGCGGTGGTGGCGGACCTGACGGACGAGGAGGCGCTGCTGCCGGTCCTCGCGGGCCGGGAGGCGGTGGTCTCGGCGCTCGGCCCCGCGAACAACAAGCAGGCCAGGCTGACCCCGATCGCCGGGCCGGCGCTGCGGGCGATCGTGTCCGCGATGGACCGGGCCGGGGTGAGCCGGCTCTCCGCGGTCAGCGCGGCACCGCTGGCGCCCGACCTGCCGGAGGACGGGGCGCTGACGCGGATGGTGGTGTACCCCTTGCTGCGGCGGCTGCTGCGCGACCTGTACGCCGACCTGGCGGTCATGGAGGCGGCGATCGGCGCGAGCCGGACCGCGTGGACGGTGATCCGCCCGCCGCGGCTGCTGAACCGGCCGCGCACCGGGGCGTACCGGCGGGCGCTCGACGCCAATGTGCCGGGTGGGAAGGTGATCGCCCGCGGGGATGTCGCGGACGCGCTCCTGGGTGCGCTGGGCGACCCGTCGACGGCGGGACATGCCCTTGGCGTCGCCGCCTGAGGAACCCTTCTGACGCGCCGCTCGCACGGCTCGGTGCTTGGGCGCCTCCCCGGCTTCGCGCCGCTGCGCCGGACTCCGTCCGTCGGGGGTGGGGCGGGGCCGGCGCCCTTGGCCGCGGCAGTGGGTCTGCGGGTGCTGTGCCGCTGCACGGTGCTTGCCCCTCCCCACCCTTCAACCGTTCTCGCCCTCGATCGCCGGGCGCGGCCACAGACACGGCGCTACCGCGCCCGCGCCTCAAACGCCGGCGGGGCTGGGTTTCCCAGCCCCGCCGGCGTTTGAGGCGCGGGGGGTCCCCCAGCGGTAGCTGGGGGGGGAGCCCCCCGGGAGGGGCCGGTGCGGCGCCCCGGGGAACGGGCGAAGGGCGGGGGCGGGGGGGCAGCCCGCGCCGCGGGACCCCCACCCCCGAGCGGCAGCGCCTACGCCTTGCGGGCGCGGGCCGCAGCCTTCTTCGCCGGGGCCGCCGCCTTCTTGGCCGGAGCCGCCTTCTTGGCCGCCGCCCGCTTCCTCACCGGCGCCGTAGCCGGAGGCGTCGCGGCGTCGGAGATCCGTTCCGCCCCCAGGATGTCCCGCAGGAACTTGCCCGTGTGGCTCGCGCCCACCGACGCGACCTGCTCCGGGGTGCCCTCGGCCACCACCAGGCCGCCGCCGTAGCCGCCCTCGGGGCCCATGTCGACGACCCAGTCCGCGGTCTTGATGACGTCGAGGTTGTGCTCGATGACGATCACCGAGTTCCCCTTGTCCACCAGCCCGGACAGCACCTTGATCAGCTTCGAGATGTCCTCGAAGTGCAGACCCGTCGTCGGCTCGTCCAGTACGTACACCGTCCGGCCCGTCGACCGCTTCTGCAGCTCCGACGCCAGCTTCACACGCTGCGCCTCACCGCCCGACAGGGTCGGCGCGGACTGGCCGAGGCGGACGTAGCCGAGACCGACCTCGTTCAGCGTGCGCAGGTGCCGGGCGATGGTCGGCACGGCCTCGAAGAAGTCCAGCGCCTCCTCGATCGGCATGTTCAGGACTTCGGCGATGGACTTGCCCTTGTAGTGCACCTCCAGCGTCTCCCGGTTGTACCGGTCGCCGTGGCACACCTCGCACGGGACGTACACGTCCGGCAGGAAGTTCATCTCGATCTTGATGGTGCCGTCGCCGGAGCAGTTCTCGCACCGGCCGCCCTTGACGTTGAAGGAGAAGCGGCCCGGCAGGTAGCCGCGCACCTTCGCCTCCATCGTCTCCGCGAAGAGCTTGCGCACGTGGTCGAAGACGCCCGTGTACGTCGCCGGGTTCGACCGCGGGGTCCGGCCGATCGGCGACTGGTCGACGTGCACGACCTTGTCGACGAGGTCGTCGCCGTCCACCCGCGTGTGGCGGCCAGGCACCGACCGGGCGCCGTTCAGCTCGCGCGCCAGGTGCGTGTACAGGATGTCGTTGACCAGCGTCGACTTGCCGGAGCCGGAGACGCCGGTGACCGCCGTGAGCACGCCCAGCGGGAAGGACACGTCGATGTCCCGCAGGTTGTTCTCCTTGGCGCCGTGGACGGTGAGCCTGCGCTCGCCGTTCACGGGTCGGCGTACGTCCGGCACGGGGATCGACTTCTTGCCCGACAGGTACTGGCCGGTCATCGACTCGCCGTTCTCCAGCAGCTCCTTCAGCGAGCCGCTGTGCACCACCTTGCCGCCGTGCTCGCCGGCGCCGGGGCCGATGTCCACGACCCAGTCGGCCACCTTGATGGTGTCCTCGTCGTGCTCGACGACGATGAGCGTGTTGCCCATGTCCCGCAGCCGCACCAGCGTCTCGATCAGCCGGTGGTTGTCCCGCTGGTGCAGGCCGATGGACGGCTCGTCCAGTACGTAGAGCACGCCGACCAGGCCGGAGCCGATCTGCGTGGCCAGCCGGATGCGCTGGGCCTCGCCGCCCGACAGGGTGCCCGCGGCGCGGTTCAGGGAGAGGTAGTCCAGGCCCACGTCCACGAGGAAGCGGAGCCGTTCGTTGACCTCCTTGAGGACCCGCTCGGCGATCTTCTTGTCGCGGGCGTCGAGCTTCAGCTGCCCCAGGAAGTCGGCGCACTCGCTGATCGACATCGCGGCGACCTCGGCGATGGAGCGCTCCATCACCGTCACCGCGAGCACGATCGGCTTGAGCCGGGTGCCCTCGCACGTCGGGCAGGGCACCTCGCGCATGTAGCCCTCGAAGCGCTCGCGGCTGGCGTCGCTCTCGGACTCGGCGTGCCGGCGCTTGACGAACGGAACGGCGCCCTCGAAGGCCGTCGTGTACGCACGCTCGCGCCCGTACCGGTTGCGGTAGCGGACCTCGATCTGGGTCTTGTGGCCGTACAGCAGGGCCTTCTTCGCCCGCTGCGGCAGCCCGGCCCACGGAATGTCGGTCCGGAAGCCCAGCTCTCCGGCGAGGGCGCCGATCAGCCGCTGGAAGTAGTCCTTGGTGTGTCCGAGCGCCCACGGCGAGACCGCGCCCTCGTCCAGGGACTTGTCCTCGTCCGGGACGATCAGCTCCGGGTCGACCTCCATGCGCGTGCCGATGCCGGTGCACTCGGGGCAGGCGCCGAAGGGCGAGTTGAAGGAGAAGGAGCGCGGCTCCAGCTCCTCGAAGGAGAGGTCGTCGTAGGGGCAGTAAAGGTGCTCGGAGTACATCCGCTCGCGCTCGGGGTCGTCCTCGGCGAGGTCGACGAAGTCCAGGATCACCATGCCGCCGGAGAGGCCGAGCGCGGTCTCGACGGAGTCGGTGAGCCGGCGCTTGGCGCTGTCCTTGACGGTGAGGCGGTCGACGACCACCTCGATGGTGTGCTTCTCCTGCTTCTTCAGCGTGGGCGGCTCGGAGAGCTGGATGGTCTCCCCGTCCACCCGCGCCCGGCTGTAGCCCTTGGTCTGGAGGTCGGCGAAGAGGTCGACGAACTCGCCCTTGCGCTCGCGGACCAGCGGGGACAGCACCTGGAAGCGGCTGCCCTCGGGGAGCGCGAGGACCTTGTCGACGATCGCCTGCGGCGACTGCCGGGAGATCGGGCGGCGGCACTCGGGGCAGTGCGGCTTGCCGATGCGGGCGAAGAGCAGGCGCAGGTAGTCGTAGACCTCGGTGATCGTGCCGACGGTGGAGCGGGGATTGCGCGAGGTCGACTTCTGGTCGATCGAGACGGCCGGGGAGAGGCCCTCGATGAAGTCGACGTCGGGCTTGTCCATCTGCCCCAGGAACTGCCGGGCGTACGAGGACAGCGACTCGACGTAGCGGCGCTGCCCCTCGGCGAAGATCGTGTCGAAGGCCAGGGAGGACTTGCCCGAGCCGGAGAGGCCGGTGAAGACGATGAGCGAGTCGCGGGGCAGGTCGAGCGAGACGTTCTTCAGGTTGTGCTCGCGAGCGCCACGAACGATGAGACGGTCGGTCACGCCGGTCGCACCTTTCTTGAGAGAGCGGGGGCACGGGCCCCGACTGTCCAGGGTATGGGGGGCGCCTCTGCGATGGGATGGGGTCTGACTTCCGAGCGTATAGCACGCACATTCGATTTACGGCACTCCCGAGACCGCTTCACCCGATCGTGTGGCGGGGCCCCGCGAGCACTAGGCTCGGATCCATGACTGATCATGTGCACGACCTGGCCTCTGTACGTGAAGCCACGGAACGGCTGCTGACCGCGGTCGCGAAACTGGACAACGCCTCCCTCTCCGAGGAGTCACACCTCCCGGGATGGACCCGCGGCCACATCCTGGCCCACCTGGCGCGCAACGCCGACGCCCTCGTGAACGTCCTCGAGGGCCGCCCCATGTACGAGAGCGCCGCCGCCCGCGACGCGGACATCGAGCGCGACGCCGGGCGGCCCCTGGAAGAACACCTGACGGACCTCCGTGATTCCGGGGCCCGCTTCCTCGCCACCACCGAGCCCGCCCAGGACTGGCAGCGCACCGTCGAGCTGCGCAACGGCGTCACCGACCTGGCCGCCAACGTGCCCTTCCGCCGCCTCGTGGAGGTCGAGCTCCACCACGTCGACCTGAACGTCGGCTACGAGCTCTCCGACCTCCCGGAGGAGTTCACCGACCGGGAGATCGCCTTCCTCGCCGACCGCTGGTCCGGCCGCCCCGGCGTCCCGCCCGTCACCCTCACCGACCCCGACGGCGAGCACGTCGCCCGCACGGGCGGCACCGAGGGCGCCCCGGTGACCCTCAGCGGCCCCAAGGACGAGCTGCTCGGCTGGCTCGCCGGCCGCGGCCTCAAGGGCGCCCACCTCGCCGTCACGGCCGGCGACCACCTCCCCGAACTCCCCGCGCTCTAGGATTCCGACATGACGTACAGCGGAGCGGTCAAGGTCGGCGGTCCGGCCGACGTGCACGAACTCGCGGACCTGATGATTTCCAAGGTCGCGGTCGGTTCGATGAACAACAACGCGTACCTGCTGCGCTGCCGGGCCACCGGCGAGCAGCTGCTGATCGACGCGGCAGCCGAGGCGGACACCCTGCTGCACCTGATCGGCGACGACGGCATCGCGTCCGTCGTCACCACCCACCGGCACGGCGACCACTGGGGCGCGCTCCAGGAGGTCGTCGACGCCACCGGCGCGCGCACGTACGCGGGCGCCCACGACGCCGAGGGCATCCCCGTCCCCACGGACGTGCCGGTCCAGGACGGCGACACGATCACCGTCGGGCGGGTCTCCCTGACCGCGCGCCACCTGGTCGGGCACACCCCCGGCTCGATCGCGCTGGTCTACGACGACCCGCACGGGCACCCGCACGTGTTCACCGGCGACTGCCTCTTCCCGGGCGGCGTGGGCAACACGTCGGGCGACGCGAAGAACTTCGCCAGTCTCATCGACGACGTCCAGCACAAGCTCTTCGACCAGCTGCCGGACGAGACCTGGGTCTACCCGGGCCACGGGAACGACACCACGCTCGGCACCGAGCGCCCGCACCTCGCCGAGTGGCGCGAGCGCGGCTGGTAGCGACCGCGGTCAACTCCGCGGGGCCGTGCACTCCTTCCGGTCGACCTTGACCGAACGCATGTCCTGGGGGCGTGGGTTGGGGTAGTTGCTGCACCATGCAACAACATCCCTCCCCGTCCCCCGTTTCCTCCCCGTCCTCCCCGTCGATGCTGCGGCTGGCCGTCGCCTCCCTGGTCGGCACGGCCATCGAGTTCTACGACTTCTTCGTCTACGGCACGGCCGCCGCCCTGGTGCTGGGCCCGCTCTTCTTCCCTTCCTTCTCCCCGCTCGCCGGGACCCTCGCCGCCTTCGGCACGTTCGGTGTCGGCTTCCTCGCCCGCCCGCTCGGCTCGGCCCTCTTCGGCCACATCGGCGACCGCTACGGGCGCCGCCCCGTGCTGCTCGGCTCGCTGCTCCTGACCGGCCTCGCCACGGTGGCCGTCGGGTGCGTGCCCTCCTTCGCCACCATCGGCATCGCCGCGCCGGTCCTGCTGCTCCTGCTGCGCTTCCTCCAGGGGCTGGGCCTCGGCGGCGAATGGGGCGGGGCGGTCCTGCTGACCGCCGAGCACGCCCCGGAGCGGCGGCGCGGACTGTGGTCGAGCTTCCCGCAGATGGGCCCCGCGGTCGGCTTCCTGCTGGCCAACGGCCTGACACTGGGGCTGTCCGGGGCGCTGAGCGAAGCCGAGTTCGCGGCCTGGGGCTGGCGGGTGCCGTTCTGGGCGGCCGGGCTGCTGGCGCTGGCCGGACTGTGGCTGCGCCGGTCGGTCGAGGAGACCCCGGAGTTCCGCACCCTCGCCGAGGCCGGACGGCAGGCCGACGCCCCGCTCGCCGAGGTGGTGCGCGGCCACTGGCGGCTGCTGCTGCTGACCGGCGGGGCGATGGCGGTCGGGTACGCCGTCTTCTACACGGTCACCACCTGGTCCCTCGCGTACGCCACCGTCCGGCACGGGGTGGACCGCACCGTGATGCTGGCCATCGTCATGGCCGCGGTCCTGCTCAAGGGGCTGGTCACCCCCTTGCTGGCGGTGCTCGGCGACCGCTGGGGGCGGCGGCCGCTCTGCCTGGCCGGCAGCGCGGCCTGCGCGCTGTGGATGTTCCCGTTCGTCGCCCTGCTGGACACGGCTGATCCGCTGCTGATGACGGTGGGCTGCGTCGGCGCGCTGCTGGCGATGGTGCTGATGTTCGCCGTGGTCGGCGCCTACCTGCCCGAGCTGTACGCCCCGCGCCTGCGCTGCACGGGCGCGGCCGTCGGCTACAACCTGGGCGGCGTGCTGGGCGGTGCGCTGACCCCGATCGTGGCGACGGCCCTGGCGGACGGCGCGGGCCCGCCGTGGGGCGTCGCGGTGTACCTGACGGGTGTCTCGCTGGTCAGCCTGGGCTGCTTCGCCCTGCTCCCGGAAACCCGGCCGGCCCTGGCCCGGGCGGTGCGGAGCGAGCCCGCGGTGGCGTGAGGCGGGTGCGCCACGGGAACGCGGACGGGCCCGGGAGCAGCTGCTCCCGGGCCCGTCCGCGTGCGGTCCGCCGGTCAGGCGTCGACGCTCTTGGCCTCCGCGGCGCCGGCTTCGGCCGCCGCCTGCTTCTTCGAGGCGATCAGGCTGGTGATGGTGGTGATGACCAGGACACCGCAGATGACGCCCAGGGAGACCGGGATGGAGATCTGCGGGACGTGCACCCCGGACTCGTGCAGGGCGTGCAGCACCAGCTTGACGCCGATGAAGCCGAGGATCACCGACAGGCCGTAGCTGAGGTGGACCAGCTTCTTGAGCAGGCCGCCGATCAGGAAGTACAGCTGGCGCAGACCCATGAGGGCGAAGGCGTTGGCGGTGAAGACGATGTACGGGTCCTGGGTGAGGCCGAAGATCGCGGGGATCGAGTCCAGGGCGAAGAGCACGTCGGTGGTGCCGATGGCGAGCATCACGACCATCAGCGGGGTCAGGACGCGCTTGCCGTTGTTCTGGATGAAGAGCTTGGTGCCGTGGTAGCGGTCGGCGACGCCGAACTTCTTCTCGATCGACTTCAGGAGGCGGTTCTCCTCGAACTCGTCCTCGTCCTCGTCCTTGCGGGCCTCCTGGATCAGCTTCCACGCGGTGTAGATCAGGAAGGCGCCGAAGATGTAGAAGACCCACGAGAAGGTGGTGATGATCGCGGCGCCGGCCGCGATGAAGATCGCGCGCAGTACGAGGGCGATCAGTACGCCCACCAGCAGGACGCGCTGCTGGAGGTGGGAGGGTACGGAGAACTTCGCCATGATCAGGACGAAGACGAAGAGGTTGTCCACGCTCAGGGACTTCTCGGTGATGAAACCGGCGAAGAACTCCTGGGAGGCCTGGCCGTTGCCGAAGAACAGCAGGCCGAGGCCGAAGAGGGCGGCGAGCACGATCCAGACGACGGTCCAGATGCCCGCTTCCTTGATCGAAACGTCGTGCGGTTTGCGGCCGATGAGGAAATCGGCGCCGATGAGGATGCACAGACCGGCAATGGTCAGCACCCACAGGGTCAACGAAACGTCCACGGTAATTCACGCCTCCGGCAGATGGCTCAGCACATGGTCAGCGTCATCGCTGCCGGAGGTCTCTTCCACCCGGCGGCCGGAAGGCCGCGGGCCGGCGCCCCGGGACCCACTGCGAGATCACCACAGTGGTCCGTATTGACGGGCACGCCGCGCAGGAAATAGCAGGAATACTCCCCTCCGCGGGTCCCAGGGTACCCGCGAAAGAGGTAAAAGGTAAAGGGCTCACCAAGAAGGGGTCACCCGTCGGTCATGGACCGCTCACGGGCGGGCCGTGCGCCGCGCCTCCCTCACCCGGTCCAGAGCCCTTTCGAGCACCGAGCTGCCCTGCGGGGGCAGGTCCGGCTCGAAGGTCCAGGCGTGCTGGACCCAGGGGTCTGCGAGGTGGCCGTCCGGCACCGGGGACAGCCGCATCAGCGAGCGCCACAGCGGATCCAGCAGCGGCCCGTACGCGGACGCCTCGTCCCGGTCCGCGACCATCAGCAGGTGCACCCCGACCGCCGGGCCCTCGTCGGCCAGGTAGCGCAGCTGGGTGACCGCCCGGTCGTCGAAGCCGTGCGGGAAGTCGTGCACGACCAGCAGCTGCTCGGCCCGGTCCACGTCCGGCGGCAGCTCCTCGGGGGCACCGGCCCGCAGCGCCATCTGTACGAGGTCCACGCGCCGCGTCAGCTGCGCCAGGGTCCGGCTCACCCCCTCGGCGCCGGCGGCCGGCGGCGCCGCGAGCACCCCGGCCCGCACCAGCGGGGCCAGGGAGGCGGCGCCCGCCCCGGCGGCGTCGATGACGTGGACGGAGAACCGGTCGGCGGGGTGCACCGCGAGCAGCCGTACGACGTGCGCGACGGCCATGTCCACGGCGGCGCGGCGCAGCCGGTCGGTGTCCATGGCCATGGCGGCCTCGGAGCCGGTACGGCCGTTGTCGATCCACAGGCCGCGCTCCAGCGGGACCCGCATCAGCATCGGGATCCGCAGGCCCGGCATCTCGGGCAGGCTCAGGTTGCCCAGGCGCAGCGCGAGCGGGGCCTCCTCGGGCACACCGCCGCCGTGCCAGACGGGGTTGTCCCAGCGGGCGTACGCGGCCGGCAGCGCGGGCTCGACCACCTCCGACTCGGCGACCAGCTGGGCGAGGTCCCGGTCGAGGACGGCCCTGGCCTGCGCGACCAGCTCCTCCCGGCGGGCCCGGGCGGTTTCGCGGGCGGCGTCCCCGGCGCCGCCGATGCGGTGGCGCGGGTCGGACAGGACCTCGTCCAGTTCGCGGTCCTGCCGCGAGTCGGCGAAGTCGACGGCGCTGCGGTAGGCGGCGACGGTGCGGGCCAGGTCCTCGAACATGCCCCAGACCTGGTTGTAGAGCCGCTCGTCCATGGACCAGCCGCTGGCGTCGCCGGCGACCGGGGCGGGGGGCCGGCCCGGCTCGGCGGCGGGCGCGGTCCGGGGGCCGGGCTCGGGTGCTTCGGCGCTGGTGCGGCGGCGGCGCGGGTGCGCGTAGTCGATGGTGGGCGGGCCCGACAGCACCGCGGTGTCCCCCGGGGCGGAGGGCGCGGGGCCGGGGGTCCCGGGGTAGGGCACCCCGGAGACGGGGACCGGATCCGGCGCTTCGGGGGCCGGATCGGGGGCCGCCCGCCGGTCGGGGCGCGGGGCGCCCTGGGCCTGCGGGGGCAGGGAGGCGAGGGTGCGGTCGCCCCCGGCGGCGGTCGCGGACCCGCGCAGGGCGGCCGCGGCCAGCTCGGCGGCCTCCGGCGCGGGCAGGCCGCCGTCGGTGAGCAGGGCGCCGAGGCCCTCGGCGTACCCCTGGCCGACGGCCCGGACCTTCCAGGCGCCCTGGCGCCGGTAGAGCTCCAGGGCCACGACGGCGGTCTCGCCGTCCAGCCCGGTGAGGGTGAAGCCGGCGAACTCGGGCCCGTCCGGCGGGGCCACCGCCGCGTGCGGAGCGGGCACGGAGCCGAAGCTCAGCGGCCCGCCGGGCGGCAGCACGAGGAGCAGGCCGATCCGGTGGACCTCCGCGGCGACGGCTTCGAGGTCGACGGCCAGCGTATGCCGGTCGGCGACCTCCTGCGGCAGCCGGAGCCAGGAGGGGACCGGGGCGCCCGGCCGGGCCAGCGCCCCGGGGCCCGCGAAGCGGCCCGCTTCGTCGGCCAGGGACGCCAGGGCGAGCACGGGCGTGCCCGCCGAGACCCTGACCTCGACCCTGTCGTGGGGCACGGGGTGGTTCTGCCCCCGGACCAGTTCGGCCGTCATCGTGCAGCCCCTCCCCCGTGCCTTCTTCCCTTGTCGGTACTGCTCTTACAGGTGCGGCAGGATCGCCGGCATCAGGTCCTGGAAGGTCCGGCCGTTGGCCGGGTTGCCGAGGGCCGTCATCTGCCAGCCGCTGCCGGCCCGGGACACCTTCGCCATGATCTGCGCGGTGTACTGGCCGCCGCCGTCGAGGGTGTAGCGGGCCAGCTCCTGGCCGTTGGTCTCGTCGACGATGCGGCAGAAGGCGTTCTGCACTTCCTGGAAGGTCTGGCCGGTGAACGAGTTCACCGTGAAGACGATCGTGTCGATGTGGACCGGGACCCGCTGGAGGTCGACGAGGATGGCCTCGTCGTCCCCGCCCTGGCCCACGCCGCCGACCAGGTTGTCGCCGGTGTGGCGGACCGAGCCGTCGTCGCTCTGCAGGTGCCGGAAGAACACCACGTCCACCGGCTGCTTGTCGGCGAAGAGCACCGCCGACGCGTCCAGGTCGATCTCCCGCGTCCGCGAGCCGAACAGCCCCCGGCGCTTGGCCGCCTGCCAGCCGAGGCCCATCCGGACCGCGGTCAGCGTGCCGCCGTCCGTCTTCTGAAGACTGATGGCCTGACCCTTGGTCATGTTGACCGTCACGCGCGTTCCCCTCTCCATAGCCCGCCCCTAAAGGCCCGCAGCGTGCACCTGCGGCGTTTCCACACCCTACTGACCGCCCCCGGGTCAGGCGAGGCCCGCTTCCCTCATCTGGCGAAGCTCCTTCTTCAGCTCGCCCACCTCGTCCCTGATCCGGGCGGCCACCTCGAACTGGAGCTCGGCGGCCGCTCCCCTCATCCGCTCGGTCATCTGCTCGATGAGCGCGGCCAGTTCGGCGGCGGGCCGGTCGGTCGGCGCGGCGGCCGCAGCGCCCTTGGCCGTCTTGCCGCTCTTCCCCCTGGCCGGGGCCGCGGCCTTGCCGCCGAGGGCGGGGACCGGCGCCTTGGCGCCCTTGCCGTCCTTGGCCTGCCGGTAGCCGGTGCCGAGGAGCTCCTCGGTGTCCAGCTCCTCGCGGGCGATGGTGGCGACGATGTCGTTGATCTTCTTGCGCAGCGGCTGCGGGTCGATCCCGTTGGCCGTGTTGTAGGCGATCTGCTTCTCGCGGCGCCGGTTGGTCTCCTCGATGGCCTTCCCCATGGCCGGGGTCATCTTGTCCGCGTACATGTGGACCTGGCCGGAGACGTTGCGGGCGGCGCGGCCGATGGTCTGGATGAGGGAGGTCCCCGAGCGCAGGAAGCCCTCCTTGTCGGCGTCGAGGATCGCCACGAGCGACACCTCGGGCAGGTCGAGGCCCTCGCGCAGCAGGTTGATGCCGACCAGGACGTCGTACTCGCCGGCCCGCAGCTCTCGCAGCAGCTCGATGCGGCGCAGGGTGTCGACGTCGCTGTGCAGGTAGCGGACCTGGATGCCCAGCTCCAGGAAGTAGTCGGTGAGGTCCTCGGCCATCTTCTTGGTGAGCGTGGTGACCAGGACCCGCTCGTCCTTCTCCACGCGGCTGCGGATCTCGTGCACGAGGTCGTCGATCTGGCCCTCGGTGGGCTTGACCACGACCTCGGGGTCGACGAGGCCGGTGGGGCGGATGATCTGCTCGACGAAGCCGTCGCCGCGGGAGAGCTCGTACTTGCCGGGGGTGGCCGACAGGTAGACGGTCTGGCCGACCCGCTCCAGGAACTCCTCCCACTTCAGCGGCCGGTTGTCGAGCGCGGACGGCAGCCGGAAGCCGTGGTCGACCAGGGTCCGCTTGCGCGAGGCGTCGCCCTCGTACATGGCGCCGATCTGCGGCACGGTGACGTGCGACTCGTCGATGACGAGGAGGAAGTCCTCGGGGAAGTAGTCGATGAGGGTGTTGGGCGCCGAGCCGCGCTCGCGGTCGTCCATGTGGAGCGAGTAGTTCTCGATGCCGGAGCAGGAACCGATCTGGCGCATCATCTCCAGGTCGTAGGTGGTGCGCATGCGCAGCCGCTGGGCCTCCAGCATCTTGCCCTGCTTCTCCAGCTCCGCGAGCCGCTCGGCGAGCTCGGCCTCGATGCCGGTGATCGCCTTCTCCATGCGCTCGGGGCCGGCGACGTAGTGGCTGGCGGGGAAGACGTAGAGCTCGCGGTCCTCGCTGATGACCTCGCCGGTCAGCGGGTGCAGGGTGGACAGCGCCTCGATCTCGTCGCCGAACATCTCGATGCGGACGGCCAGTTCCTCGTAGACCGGGAAGATCTCGATGGTGTCGCCGCGCACCCGGAAGGTGCCGCGGGTGAAGGCCAGGTCGTTGCGCGTGTACTGGATGTCGACGAAGCGGCGCAGCAGCTGGTCCCGGTCGATCTCCTCCCCCACCTTGAGGGGGACCATCCGGTCCACGTACTCCTGCGGGGTGCCGAGGCCGTAGATGCAGGACACGGAGGCGACGACGATCACGTCGCGCCGGGTCAGCAGCGAGTTGGTCGCGGAGTGGCGCAGCCGCTCCACCTCCTCGTTGATCGAGGAGTCCTTCTCGATGTAGGTGTCCGACTGCGGTACGTAGGCCTCGGGCTGGTAGTAGTCGTAGTACGAGACGAAGTACTCGACGGCGTTGTTCGGCAGGAGCTCGCGGAACTCGTTCGCCAGCTGGGCGGCCAGCGTCTTGTTCGGCGCCATCACCAGCGTGGGGCGCTGGAGCTTCTCGATCATCCACGCCGTGGTGGCGGACTTGCCCGTGCCGGTAGCGCCGAGCAGCACGACGTCCTTCTCGCCTGCGCGGATGCGCTTCTCCAGCTCGGCGATGGCCGCCGGCTGGTCACCGCTGGGCTGGTACGGGCTGACGACCTCAAAGGGTGCCACCGTGCGTTCGATCTTCGATACGGGCCGCATGAGTCCACCGTACGACCCCGCACTGACACTCACGCCCTTCCTCGGGCCGCGGGCCCCTCCCACAGGTCCGGCGGGCGCATCGGATCTCCTCCTTTCCGGTCTGTTTGTCGTAGTTCGGTGGCGTCCCGGTGATCTTCGCGCCGATGATCGCGGTGAACGCTCCACCGTGAAGTGCACCGCCGCAACGGCTCCCGCTCCGCACCCGTCTGACGCAGGACCAGGGCTCACGACCCGAGGAGAAAGCACATGTACGTCCGACCCGCCACCGCGGCAGCCGCCGCGATCCTGGGTTTCGCCCTCACGGTGCTGGGCGGGACGGCCTCCCCGGCCGCCACCGGCCCCGGCTCCCCCGACGCCACGAGCGGGGTCCTGGGCCCCGTCGTGTACGCCCACCGGGGGGCTTCCGCGTACGCCCCGGAGAACACCCTCGAAGCGATCGACCTGGCCAGGCGGCTGGGCTTCGACTGGGTCGAGAACGACGTCCAGCGGACCAGGGACGGCGAGCTGGTGGTGGTCCACGACGACACCCTCGCCCGCACCACCGACGCCGAGCAGGTCTTCCCCGGCCGGGCGCCCTGGCGGGTCAAGGACTTCACGGCGGCGGAGATCGGGCGGCTGGACGCGGGGAGCTGGTTCGCGCCGCGCTTCGCGGGCGCCCGGGTCCCGACCCTGCGCGAGTACGTGGGGCGGGTCCAGGAGAACCAGCAGAAGCTGCTGCTGGAGATCAAGAAGCCGGAGCTCTACCCCGGGATCGAGGGGGAGACGCTGGAGCTCCTGGACGAGCTGGGCTGGCTCGACGAGGACCACGTCGCGCGCCGCCTGGTGGTGCAGAGCTTCAGCGCCGACTCCGTGCGGATCGTGCACGGCCTGCGCCCCGACCTGGTGACGGCCTTCCTGGGCACCCCGGCCGTGGCCGACCTGCCGCGCTACGCGGAGTTCACGGACCGGATCAACCCGTGGCACACGACGATCTCGGCGGACTGGGTGACGGCGGTGCACGGCCTGCTGGGGGCCCACGGCAAGGCCATGGAGGTGGACACCTGGATCGTGGACGACGCGGCCACCGCCCGCAAGGTCCGGGACATGGGAGTGGACGGGATCATCACGAACGCGCCCGATGTGGTGCAGAACGCCGTGATCGGCTTCTGAGCCGGGGGCGGCGCGAGGGCCCGGGAGCCGTCCGCGCTGTCGGTGGCGGGCCGTACCGTGGAGGCGTGGACAGCACCGAGCGGCCCCGCGGGCCGCACCTCGAATGGACCGTCGTCCCCAGTGACATCGGCCCCCTGCTCCTGGCCGCGACCCCCGAGGGTCTGGTCCGGGTCGAGTTCCACGCGCGCCCGGACCGGGCCGGCCGGATGATCGGCTCGCTGGTCTCCCGGCTCGGCGCCGACGCGCGGCGGCCGGACCCGGGCGAGGAAGTGCTGCTCGCCGAGCCGATACGCCAGCTGGAGGCGTACTTCGCCGGTTCGCTGCGGCGCTTCGAGCTGCCGCTGGACTGGCGGCTCAGCTCCGGCTTCAACCGCCAGGTGCTGCTGGAGCTCGACCGCTCGGTGCCGTACGGGTCGGTCGTCGGGTACGGGGAGCTGGCCGCCCGCGTCGGGCAGCCGGGAGCGGCCCAGGCCGTGGGCAACGCCATGGGCTCGAACCCGCTGCCCGTGGTCGTGGCCTGCCACCGCGTGGTGGAGAACGACGGCGGGATCGGGGGTTTCGGCGGCGGGGTGGAGACCAAGCGGATCCTGCTCGCGCTGGAGGGCGTGCTCCCACAGCCCCTCTTCTGACCTGCGGGTTCCGTCGCGGCGGTGACAGCGGGTGGCCGCGGGACCCCGGGCCGCGATACCCGGTTCCCCCGGGCGGCCCGCGGTGGGAAACTGCCGCCGTGACCACTCCTGCCGCTCCAGGCCCCGTCCCGTCCGGTCCCGCCGAACCCCCGCGACGGGGGTGTCCGGCGTGAGCACCTCCCCGGGCACCTCCCCCGACACCACCGCCGGCAGCACCGGCCCGGCCGCGGCGGTCGACGCGGCCGACCTGCCCCGGCTCCAGCGCCGGACCTCCGCGGTGCTCATGGCCAGCCAGATCCTGGGCGGCCTGGGCGTGCCGATCAGCATCGCCCTGGCCCCCGTACTGGCCACCGAGATCAGCGGCACCGAGGCCCTGTCCGGCTTCGCCTCCACCGCCGCCGTGATCGGCACCGCCCTGGTCTCGCTGCCCCTCGCCGCCCTGATGACCGCCCGCGGACGCCGGCCGGGGCTGGTGGTGGCGTACGCGATCGGCTCGCTCGGCGCGGCCCTGGTGGTCCTGGCCGCCTCGGTCAGGAACTTCCCGCTGCTGATGCTCGGCATGGCCGCCTTCGGCGCGGCCTCCTCCGCCAACTTCCAGGCCCGCTTCGCCGCCGCCGACCTCGCCGCGCCCGACCGGCGGGCCCGGGCGATCTCGCTCGTCGTCTGGTCCTCCACCCTGGGCGCGGTGCTCGGGCCCAACCTCTCCGCCCCCGCCAGCGACAGCTTCGCCGGCACCTCCATACCCCAGACGGCGGGCCCCTTCGTGTGGGCCGGCGCCGTCTTCGTCCTCACCGGCACGCTGATCGCCGTGTTCCTGCGGCCCGACCCGCTGCTGACCGCCCGGGCCCTCGCCGGGCCCGGCGAGCAGTCCCGTCAGGCCCGCTCGCTGCGCGCGGGCATGGCCGCCGTCAAGGCCTCGCCGCGGGCCAGGCTCGCGCTGCTCACCGTCGCCGTGTCACACACCGCCATGGTCTCGATCATGGTGATGACCCCGATGGACCTCAGCCACCACGGCGCCGGCCTGCGCCTCGTCGGCCTGGTCATCAGCGGCCACATCGCGGGCATGTTCGCCTTCTCCCCCGTCATGGGCTGGCTCGCCGACCGCCTCGGCCGGCTGTCCGTGATCGGGCTCGCGGCCGGGCTGCTCTCCATCGCCGCCCTGCTCGCCGGCACGGCCGACGGCAGCCACGCCCAGAGCGCGGCCGGCCTCTTCCTGCTCGGGCTCGGCTGGTCCGCCGGATTGGTCTCCGGCTCGGCGCTGCTGACCGACTCGGTGCCCCAGGCCGCGCGGGCCGCCGTACAGGGCCTGAGCGACCTGACGATGAACACCGCCGCCGGTGTCGGCGGAGCCGCCGCCGGGCTGGTCATGTCCCAGGCCGGCTACGGCTGGCTCAACGCGATCGGTGCCGCGCTGCTCCTGCCCATGGCGGCGCTCGCCCTGTTCACCGCCCGGCGCCACCCCGCGCCCGAGAAGGCGGGCCTCAGCAGTTGATGTGGTAGGCCTTGCGCAGCGTCTCGTGGACCGTCCAGGTGGTCCGGTCGCCCTCGCGCAGCACACAGGCCGAGCCGGGGCCCACCTCGAACGTCGCGCCGCCCTCGACCTCGATGGTGGCGCGGCCGCTGACCACCACGAACAGTTCGTCGGCCTCGGTGTCGGTGACCACCCCGGGGGTGATCTGCCAGATCCCCCGGATCTGCGAGCCGTCCGCCGACTCCCACAGCACCTTGCCGGTCACCGTCGGCGTGCCGGAGACGATCTGCGCGGGATCGAGCTCCTCGGCCTCCAGCTCGGCGTCGGGGACGTCCGCGACGGACACGGCGAAGGAGGCGGGGGCGCTGTGGTCACTGGTGCTCATGGTGCGTCAGCCTAGGGCCGCCGCCCCGGCCCACGGGGTGACCAGAGCGTCCAGCGCGGGCGCGTCCGACGCGTCACTCCGTCGAGCGCGTCCGCGCCACCGGCCGGCGCGCGCCGAGAACGGGCTGGTGGAAGCCGGTGTCCTCGACGGGGTGCCAGACGGGCTCGCCGTAGCCCGCCTGCCGCACGTACCGCGCCGTCTCCTCTTCGGGCAGCGCCCAGTACGTGGCGGTCGACGTCCTCGTGCTCCAGCTCTCGCCGGACGGCAGCAGCTGGAAGAGCTCCACGTCGTAGCGCTCGCCGTCGGCGTGCCAGTGCCACAGCTGGAAGGTGACGGTCCGGCCCTCCGGCCCGGTCCGCACGTACGGGGCCCGGCTCGCGGGGCGGGTCCGGCGCAGCTCGCCGTACGGGCGGTGGAGAGCAGTAGCAGCCCACCGGGGCGCAGCACCCTGCGGCTTTCGGCCAGCGCGGCGCCCACGTCCTCGGCGGTCAGCAGGTGCGGGAGCGCGTTGTCGGCGCACACGACGGCGTCGAACGAGGCGTCGGGGAAGGGCAGCGCGCGCATGTCGGCGGCCGCGACCGGCAGCGCCAGACCGCGGGCGGCCGCCTCGCGCGCGGCGCGGGCGGCGGCGAGGGGGCTGAGGTCGGTGCCGGTGACCCGGTGGCCCAGGCCCGCCAGGCCCAGTGCCTGGGTGCCGATCCCGCAGGCGCTGTCGAGCACGGTGTGCGGACCCGGGCCGAGCGAGGCCTTGAGCAGGGCGTCCAGAGCACGGCCCTGGCGGGCGATGCTCGCGTCCCAGTCCGCGTACATGAGGTCGTAGCGGGAGGCGAGTTCGTCGTAGAAGCTCCGCGTGTCCATCCGGGCACGCTACTCGGACAGGTTCGCGCCGGAGCGGGAGGGGCGTGTTTGGGGGCGTGAATCCCGTGCCAGGGATGGGGACATGCCACAGCACAGAGCATCCGAGATCCCGGTCCTGTCGGAAGAGGTGCGCGAGGCGCTCGCCGCTCGCCTGCCCGTCGTCGCCCTGGAGTCGACGATCATCGCGCACGGCCTGCCGCGCCCCCGCAATCTGGAGGTGGGTCTGGAACTGGAGGAGCTGGTCCGGACGGAGGGCGCGGTACCGGCGACCGTCGCCGTGGTGGACGGCGTCCCGAGGGCGGGCCTCGACAAGGCCGCGCTGGAGCGGATCGCCGCCGGCGAGGGGGTGCGCAAGCTGGGCCACCGCGACCTCGCGCCCGCCCTGGCGACGGGGGCGACCGGGGCGACGACGGTGTCGGCGACGGCCTTCCTGGCCGCGCGGGCGGGGCTGCGGGTGTTCGCCACGGGCGGGCTGGGCGGCGTACACCGGGAGTGGACGCTCTCGCAGGACGAGTCGGCGGACCTGTCGCTGCTCGCCCGGACCCGGATCACGGTCGTGTGCGCGGGGGTGAAGTCGATCCTGGACGTGCCGGCCACGCTCCAGCGCCTCGAAACGCTCGGGGTCGGCGTCGTCGGCTACCGGACGAAGCGCTTCCCCGGCTTCTACCTGGCCGACTCGGGAGAGCCGGTCGACTGGACCGTGGAGGAGCCGGAGGAGGTGGCGGCGGTGATGGCCGCTCAGGACGCCGTCGGCGGACCGGAGTCGGCGCTGCTGGTCGCCAACCCGGTGGCGGAGGCGGAGCAGCTGGATCCGGTGCTGCACGACCGGGTCCTGTCCGAGGCCCTCGCCGAGTGCCGGGAGCGCGGCATCACGGGGCAGGCGGTGACGCCGTTCCTGCTGGGGTTCCTGGTGCGCGCGACGGGCGGTGCCTCGCTGGAGGCGAACCTGGCGGCGGTACGCGGCAACGTGCGGCTCGGCGCCCGGATCGCCCGGGCCTGGGCGGCCCGCGCATGACGGCGGCGCCGGCGGAGACGCTGCCGGGGGCGTTGCTGGTGGTCGGCGACGTGGTGACGGACGTGGTGGCGGTGCACCGCGAGCCCCTGGCCCCGGCCACCGACACCGCCGCCCGCATCCGCACCCTCCCCGGCGGGGCCGGGGCCAACGCGGCCTGCTGGGCGGCCCGTACGGGCACCGCGGAGGTACGCCTGCTCGCGCGGGTGGGTTCCGAGTCGGCCCGCTGGCACGAGCGGGCGCTGGTCGACGCGGGGGTGCGGCCCCGGCTGGTGGTGGACCCGGCGGAGCCGACCGGGACGGTGGTGGCGCTGGTCGGCGAGGACGCGGAGCGCACCTTCCTGACCGACAGCGGGGCCTCGCTGCGGCTGTGCCCCGCCGACTGGGTGCCGGCCCTGCTGGACGGCGCCGGGCACCTGCACCTGTCGGGCTACCTGTTCTTC
Organism: Streptomyces sp. NPDC037421; assembly: GCF_055602105.1. Lineage (NCBI taxonomy): Bacteria > Bacillati > Actinomycetota > Actinomycetes > Kitasatosporales > Streptomycetaceae > Streptomyces > Streptomyces sp. NPDC037421. The sequence goes on along the minus strand of NZ_JBVJWV010000004.1, from coordinate 206,176 downwards.
TCGGACAGCAGCCGGGAGCTGGCCCTGGTCGCGCTGCGGGCCGCCCGGACGCGCGGGGTGCCCGTGAGCGTCGACCCCGCCTCGGCGGGGTTCCTCGCGGAGCTGGGCCCCGAACGCTTCCTGGCCGCCGTGGCGGGGGCCGGCGTGCTCCTGCCGAACGAGGACGAGGCCCGGCTGCTGGCGGGCGTGCGGGAGCCCGCCCGGGCGGCGGAGGAACTCAGCCGGCGGGTGCCGCTGGTGGTGGTCACCCGGGGCTCCGGCGGAGCGCTCGTCGCCGAGGGCGGCCGGATCACCGCCGAGGTCGAGGCGGAGCCGGCCGAGGCGGTGGACACCACGGGCGCCGGGGACGCCTTCGCGGGCGGCTTCCTGGCGGCCCGCCTCTCGGGGGCCACCCCGAGGGAATCCGCCCGGGCCGGCTGCCGCGCGGCCGCCGACGCGGTCTCCCGCCTGGGCGGCCGCCCGCCTTCTTGACGCGCCGCGCCCCTTTCTTGACGCGCCGCTCGCACGGCTCGGCCGCGGGCGGCCTCCCCGGCTTCGCGCCGCTGCGCCGGACTCCGTCCGTCGGGCGCGGGGCGGGGCCGGTTCCGATGGCTGGGGCCGGTGGGTCGGGTGCGGGTGGGTGGCCGCTGCGCGGTGCGGTCCCCTACCCGCCCTTCCACCGTTCCCAGGGGTGCTGCCCCTGACCCCGATTTCCAGCCTCGCCGGCGTTTGAGGCGCTGGGGGTCTGGGAGCGGAGCCCCGGGGAACGGGCGAAGGGCGGGGCGGGGAGCAGCCCGCGCAGCGGCACCCCCGCCCGGCCGGGGCAACGGCACGGGCTGGGTCCTGTCCGGACGATCTTCGTGGATCAGGCCGCGGGGTCTGGTGCGGTGCATCGCAAGGCGGAGGAGCGCAGCTCGTACTCGGCCGTACTCGCGCGCTCCGACAACGCGGCGAGGTGCCGTGCCGGACGTCGCGGGCCCGCGAAGATCGCCCGGACAGGGCCTAGCTCCGCGGGACCCCGGTCCAGGCCGGGTGGCGGGGGTCGTCCGCGCGGACCAGGACGTCCGCCGTCGAGGCCGGGTCCGTGTCCCGCGCGTAGCGGGCGAACGCCGGGAGGGTCCACCGTTCGGACGCCGGCGTCCGCCGGCCCAGCGCCCCCGCGGAGAGGCTGACGTGCACGCTCAGGTCGAACGGGAACCAGTGCCCCAGCAGCAGCGGCCCGTGCACGATCACCACCCCGCCCGGCGGGAGTTCGGTGTACGGGCTGCGGGTGGCGCGGTCGGTGACCGGGTCCCACAGGTCGGGCAGTACCCGGCCGCTGCCGCCGGGGTCCGTCGGACCGAACACCTCGCGCCACAGCGCGCCCGTGTCGTACCAGCCCCCGAGGTACGCGTCCACGTCCTCGCGCCCGTACTCGAACCGCAGCGAGGCAGGTCGCAGGAACCCCCCGACCGGGACCACGAGCACGGACCGGCCGCGCGAGCGCAGCGCCCCGGCCAGTTCCTCCGCCAGGACCCCGGTGTCGGCCGCCGGCGCCCCGTCGATGCCCACACGTTGCCAGCCGTCGCCCCCTCCGGGCGCGTCGAGGTGGCCGGCGAGCCGCTCGGCCATCCGCTGCCAGGTGATCGCTTCCAGCTTCACCAGCCCATTGTCAGTGGTGCGCCCTAACGTTTTTCACGAGGGATCACCGGTCGAAAGGAGCCGGCGGCCCTGCTCTTGGGGAGGGGTCTGTCATGGCTCGGGAGACGACGTATCTGGAGCTGTCGCAGGAGGACGGCGCGGCGCACAAGTTCTACGAGGTGACCCTGGACGGCACCGCCGTCTCGGTGCGCTACGGCCGCATCGGCGCGGCAGGCCAGTTGCAGAGCTCCTCGTTCCCGACGGCCGAGAAGGCCCGCGCGGCCGCCGCCAAGAAGATCGGCGAGAAGGTCCGCAAGGGGTACGCGCCGGCGGTGCGGGGTGTGCGCGCCGCCCGCTCGGTGACCCGCCGGCAGGTGGCCTCGGCGCCGTCCACGGCCCGCGCGGTGGCGCCGGTGCTGTGGCGCTTCCGCACCGGCTCCTCGGCCTTCGGCATCCACGTGGACGAGGACCGCTGCTGGGTGGGCAACCAGGCGGGGGACGTCTACACGGTGAGCCACGGAGGCGAGGTGCTGGCCCGCTACTCCCTGCCGGACGGGGTGAAGTGCCTGGTGGCGGACGAGTTCTGGATATACGCGGGCTGTGACGACGGCACGGTGTACGACCTGTCCTCGAAGGTGCCGTTCGGGGCGTACGGGATAGCCGCGGACGTGGACATCTACTGGCTCGACATCCACGAGGGCGTGCTCAACGTCTCCGACGCGGGCGGCGGCCTGACGGTCATCGACCACGAGGACGAGCACCAGTGGTCGCGGAAGTCCTCCGGTACCGGCGCCTGGATGGTCCGGGCGGACGAGCGGGCCGTCTACCACGGGCACAGCGCCGGTGTGACTGCCTACGCGGCCGACGGCACCGGCCAGTTGTGGCACACCTCGACGCCGGGCGGGGTGCTGTTCGGCTGGCAGGAGGAGCACGCGGTGTACGCGGGCACGGTGCGCAACACCGTGCAGCGCCTGTCGAAGGCGACGGGCCGGGTCGAGGCCTCGTACCCGTGCGACTCGGCGGTGTACTCGTGCGCGACCTCTCCGGACGGCCGGCACGTCTTCGCGGGCGACTCCTCCTCCTCGGTGTACTGCTTCGACGCGGACGGGCGCCGGCTGTGGAAGCTGGGCACCGGTGGGGGTTCCGCCCTGTCGATGCAGTACCTGGACGAACGGCTGTACCTCGTCACCACGGACGGGTCGCTGGTGTGCGTGGACGCGAGCGAGGCGGCGATCGCCGCGGCCCAGCAGGGTTCCGTCCCGACCGCGGTGGACGTGAAGTCGGCGGCCGCGCTGCCGGTGTTCACCCCGGCGGCCTCCGCCTCGGCGGTGGCGACGGTCTCGGTGGCCTCGGTCCCGGCCGGCGGTGTGGTGGTGGAGTGCGTCCAGCAGGGCGGGCGGATGCGGGTGCAGGTGGTCTCGGAAGGCTTCGAGCACGGCTGGAACGTGCAGTTCCCGCGCGGGATCCGGGAGGCGGGCGCCCGGTACGTGGTGGACGGCCTGCACGCGGCGAGCGGGGGCTTCTACCGGGTGCGCGGGGAGATACGCCGACTGGTCTGAGCGGCGCACCGGGGGTCCTCGGGGCTGGGGGTCCCCCCGGACGGAGTCTGGGGGAGGCAGGGCACCGCGCCCCGCGGGGCGGGGGCGGCCACCGACCAGGGGTCGTCCTCGGCGAGGGCGCAGGTTATATGGAGGACGACGGGCCGGGTCCCGAGGTTGCGGCCGAGGTGTACGTTGCCGGCGCCGGCCGGTTCGACGAAGGTGGCCCCGGCCGGATGCACCTCCACGGTGCCGTCGGCCAGGAAGCGGGTCAGGGTCCCGGACTTGACCACCGCCATCAGCGGGACGTGGTGGTAGTGCCATCCCGTGCAGCCGCCGGGCGCTATGACGACCTCCCGGCCCGTGAGGCCCGAGGGCGCGGTCTTCCTCGCCGCTCCCGCGGCTCTCGGGCGCCGTACCGTCGCCTGCCGTCCACCCATGTGCTCCTCCTTGCCAGGGGCTCACGGTAGACGGACCTCATGACTTCCAGTCGGATTTTATGAAAGACCAACAACCCTTCCGCGTCAGGTGATATAGGCGTCGGCGGGCGGTATCACAACGGCATGAGTCTCGTCGTCTTCGAGTCACAGAAGCCGATCCACTGCGCCGCGTGCCGGCGGGGGCCGCTGCGGCACCTCGTCCGCGAATCCGGTGTGCCCCGCTGCCTCGACTGCGCCGACCTCGGCCATCTCGTGTACCTGCCGCGCGGTGACGCGGCGCTCACCCGCCGGGCCCGGGAGGGCAGTTCGCTGCACGCCGTCGTGGTGCGCCGGCACAAGGGCCGCCGCCGCTACGAACGCCAGGGGCTGCTGGTGGAGGACGCCGCGCTGGCCCGCGCCGAGCGCGCCTGCCTCGCCGACGCCGATGCCCGGGCCCGCCGCCGGGAGCGGGACCGGCTGCGCCGCGCGGCCGAGGACGTCCGGTTCACCGCGGCCTTCGCGGCCGAGATCCGGCGGCTGTTCCCCGGCTGCCCGGCCGACCGCGCCCGGGCCATCGCCGCCCACGCCTCGGTGCGCGGCAGCGGCCGGGTCGGGCGTACCGCCGCCGGCCGGGCGCTCGACGAACAGGCGGTGTCGGTCGCGGTACGGGCCGCGGTACGGCACACGGACACCGAGTACGACGCGCTGCTGATGGCGGGGGTGCCCCGGTTCGCGGCCCGGGCCCGGCTGGCGGCGCGGATCGACGCGATCCTCGACGGCTGGCGCGCGGGGGACGTCAGCTGAGGCGGAAGCGGCGGTAGAGGAGCACCCCGCCGAGCAGCAGGGCACCGCTGCCGGGCACCAGGTAGCCGAGCCCCTCGGAGCCGGTGTGGGCCAGGGCCGAGGGGTCCCAGGACGGGGCCTGCGGGGCGGGCGGGGCGGGCGGGGCGGGCGGGGTCACCGGCCGCTGGGCGACCGGCGGCCGGCCGGCGGGCGGCTGCGCCGGCTTGCCGCCGGTCGGGGTCTCGCCGTTCACGGAGGTGTTCCCGTGGGAGCTGTTGCCGACGCCGACGACGTTCACCGAGTTGCCGCTGACGTTCAGCGGGAGATCCACGGGGAGCTGGACGCCGTTGCCGGACAGCAGCCCGGGGGAACCCTTTCCGCGCCCCTCGGCACTCGCCCCTCCCCCGTGGCCGGACCCCGGTTTCGACGGATGGGAGGGCCGGGGGTCCGGATTCGCCCCGACCGGCGCCGCGTTCGTACAGCTGTTGCCGGCTGCGGAGTTGAGTACGCCGACCACGCTCACGGTGTTGCCGCACACGTTCACCGGGGCGTGCACGGGCAGCTGCACCAGGTTCCCGGAGAGCAGCCCCGGGGAGCGCTCGGTCTGCCCGCCCGCCTCGGCGTCGGCGTACGCGAAGCCGCCCACCCCCGCGACTGCCAGTCCGCCACCCGCGACCATCGCCGCGATCAAGCCATTCCGACGAGTGTGACGCATCAGATTTCCTGCCTTCCGGAGGGTTTCAGGGGCATCGAGCCCGCACCGGAAACAACGCGGTAAACCCGTTCGGGTTATAGAGCCGGTAGGCATTTCACTCCATCGTGTACTGGGTAGTGCCTACTTCATGACTGAACGACCGCTCCTGCTACTCGACGTGGACGGCCCGCTCAACCCCTTCCGGTCCCTCTTCGCAGGTCTGCGCGGCTACACGAGCCACCGGATGCGCCCGGACGTCTGGCTCTCCTACCGCGATCCGGAGTCCCGCAAGGCCCGGCGCGGTGTCCGGGTGCGCCTCCACCCCTCCCACGGTGCCCGGCTGCAGGCCCTGCCCTTCGAACTGGCCTGGGCCACGGCCTGGACGCACCAGGCCAACACCCTGATCGCCCCGCGCATCGGGCTCCCCGCCGACCTGCCCGTGGTGGAGTGGCCGGAGCTCTTCGCCCGCGACCCCGACGGCCTCTCATGGAAGACCCGCCCGCTGCTCGACTGGGCGGCCGGCCGGCCCTTCGCCTGGGTCGACGACATGATCACCCCGCAGGACCGCGCCTGGGTCTGCGCCCACCACCCGGCGCCGAGCCTCCTGCTGCGCATCCACCCCCGCCACGGCCTGCGCGACCGGGACTTCGCGGCCCTGTCCGCCTGGGCGGGCGAGGTCAGCGCAGCAGGGCGGTGACCGGATCCGGGGACGGAGCGGCGGTGGGCCACCAGTCGTCGGCGTCCGGGCGGGACTCGTAGGCGTACCAGAGGCCCTCGCGGCTCAGGCGGAGCTGGCGGGTGCGGGAGGTGAGCCGGTTGCGCTCGGGGCGGAAGGACCCCTGGCCGGCGGCGAGCAGGGCGGGCCGGGCCCGGTCGAAGGGCCCGGCCGGGGGGTCCCAGGGCTCGTCGAGCACCGTGAGCGCGGGCAGGCCTCCCTGGCGCCAGGCCGCGGCGGCGCGCGCCAGGTCCGTGGTGCTGTGGCCGGTGGCGCGGGCCAGGTCCCGGTACAGGGCCCGGGCGGCGCCGGTGAGGCCCGAGGTGGGGTGTGCCGAGGCCAGCCGGACGGCGTCCTGCCAGAGGGTGAGGCCGCCGACGGGGTCCTCGGCCGTGGCGAGCAGGGCCAGCGCGCGGTCGGCCGCGTCGGTGGCGAGCTGCTCCAGCGCCAGCGGGTCGGGCGCGGCCGGATCGGCGGGGTAGGCGGGCGGCGGGCCCGCGGCGGCGGGTGCGGCGAGCGGGGCCGGCAGCGGGGGCAGGCCGGTGCGGGCGAGCGCCGCCCGGGCCGGGACGCCGGGGAAGTCCGGCGCGGCATCGGGCTGTTCGCGCGCCGCGTGCGCGGCGTTGCGCCGGCCCAGCTCGTCGAGGAGCTCGCGCTCACCGCGGCCGCGCAGGAGCAGCAGGACGAAGGGGTCGGCGTCCAGGAGCCGGGCCGCCCGGTAGCAGAGGGCCGCGGCGTGCTTGCAGGGCGGCCGCACCGTGTCCGGGCAGGAACAGCGCGCCTCGAGCTCGCCCGCGCCGGGCAGCACCGTCTCCGCGAGGGACTGCGGGACCTCCCTTTCCAGCAGCGCGGCGAGGGCCGAGGGGTCGGCGGCCAGCGCCTCCAGCAGTGCGGACCACTCGGCGTCCGCGAAGGCGGGCAGGGTCAGCTCGGTGCGGTAGGGGCGGGCCCGGCTGCCCCGGACGTAGGCCACGATCCGGCCGGGGGTGACCGTGACCGCGTCGACATGGCCTTCGGCGGCGTACGCGTGCCCGCGCCGGAGGCGGGCCGCGTCCTGCGCGCGCTCCTCCAGCGCGGCCACCCAGGCCCGGCCCCACCAGGTCGCGGCCTCGAGCCCGGCGGGCACGGTCTCGAAGGTGCGGCGGCGGTCGTCCCGCGCGGTGATCACGCTGGCCTCCGCAGGGAGACGAGATCGGCCAGCTCGCGGTCCGTCAGCTCGGTCAGCGCGGCCTCGCCGGAGCCGAGCACGGCATCGGCCAGCGCCCGCTTGGCCTCCAGCAGTTCGGCGATGCGGTCCTCGACGGTGCCCTCGGCGATGATGCGGTGGACCTGGACGGGCTGGGTCTGGCCGATGCGGTAGGCGCGGTCGGTGGCCTGCTCCTCGACGGCCGGGTTCCACCAGCGGTCGTAGTGGATCACGTGTCCGGCGCGGGTGAGGTTGAGGCCCGTCCCCGCGGCCTTGAGGGACAGCAGGAAGACGGGGACCTCGCCGGACTGGAAGCGGTCGACGAGCTCCTCCCGGCGGGGCACCGGGGTGCCGCCGTGCAGGAGCTGCGAGGGGATGCCCCGGGCGGCGAGGTGCCGCTCCAGGATCCGGGCCATGGTCACGTACTGGGTGAAGACCAGCACCGAGCCGTCCTCGGCCAGGATCGTGTCCAGCAGCTCGTCCAGCAGGGCGAGTTTGCCCGAGCGGTGCGCGAGGCGGGGCTCCGCCTCTTTGAGGTACTGCGCCGGGTGGTTGCAGATCTGCTTGAGCGAGGCCAGCAGCTTCATGATCATGCCGCGCCGCTCCATGCCCTCGCTGCCCTCGATCACGGCCATCGCCTCGTCCACCGCCGCCTGGTAGAGGGAGACCTGCTCCCTGGTCAGGGACACCGGATGGTCCGTCTCCGTCTTCGGGGGCAGCTCGGGGGCGATGCCGGGGTCGGACTTCTTGCGGCGCAGCAGGAACGGCCGGACGAGCGCGGCCAGCCGGGCCACCGCCGCCTCGTTGCCCCCGTCCTCCTCCTGCTGGTGCTCGACCGGGCGGGCGTGCCGGGCCCGGAAGGTGGTGAGCGGGCCCAGCAGCCCCGGCGTCGTCCAGTCGAGCAGCGCCCACAGTTCGGAGAGGTTGTTCTCGACGGGGGTCCCGGTGAGGGCCACCCGGGCCGGGGACGGGATGGTGCGCAGCGCCTTCGCCGTCGCCGAGTGCGGGTTCTTCACGTGCTGGGCCTCGTCCGCGACGACCAGGCCCCAGCTCTGCCCGGCCAGCCGGGCGGCCGCCGCCCGCATGGTCCCGTACGTGGTGAGCACGAAGCCCCCGGCCAGCCCGTCGAGGCTGCGGCCGGCGCCGTGGAAGCGGCGCACGGGGGTGCCGGGGGCGAACTTCTCGATCTCCCGCTGCCAGTTGCCCAGCAGCGACGCCGGGCAGACCACGAGGGTGGGCTCGGGCCGGTCCCGGTGCAGGTGCAGGGCGATCAGGGTGACCGTCTTGCCCAGGCCCATGTCATCGGCGAGGCAGCCGCCCAGCCCGAGCGAGGTCATCAGGTCCAGCCAGGCCAGCCCGCGCAGCTGGTAGTCCCGCAGGGTCGCCTTCAGGGCCGCGGGCGGCGCGACCGGGGGCAGTTCCCCGGTGAGCCGGTCCCGCAGGGCGGCCAGCGCCCCCACGGGAACCGCCGGCACCGCCTCCCCGCCGACGTCGGCCGTGCCGGTCAGTACGGCGGTCAGCGCGTCCACCGGGTCCAGCAGGCCCAGCTCCCGCTTGCGCGCCTTGCGCACGAGCTCGGGATCGACCCGCACCCACTGGTCACGCAGCCGCACCACGGGCCGGTGTGCCTGCGCGAGCGCGTCCATCTCCCCCGGGGTGAGCCGGTCCCCGCCGAGGGCCAGCTCCCAGGAGAAGGAGAACAGGGCGGCCGCGTCGAAGAAGGCGGTGCCGTCGGTCGCGGAACCGGGCGCGGCCGGCCGGACGACGGCGGTCGCCGAGAGCGTACGGGCCAGCTCGCGCGGCCAGTGCACCAGCACTCCGGCCGCCGCCAGCCGGGTCGCGGCGGTGCCCAGCAGGTCCTCCAGATCCGGGTCCGACAGCGCGAGGGCGTCCGGCACCGGCTGGTCGAGCAGGCGCAGCAGCGGCGGCCAGACCCTCGCCGCCCGGCGCAGCGCGAGCACGGCGTCGATCCGGGCGCGCGGGCCGAATCCGGCGGCCGCCGCCCCGGCCCACAGCAGACCCGCGTCGGTGACCAGCGTCGGGTCGGCCAGGCTGTGCACCTGGACCACGGCCGCTCCGGCGCGGCGGACGTCCTCCGGCTCGGCCTCGTCGAACAGCCGGAAGGAGGACAGGTCGAGCCGGAGCGAGATCCCCACCCCGGCATCGGCTCCGGCCGCGACCTGCGCCGCCCACTCCTGTATCCCCGGCACCCGCTGCGGCTCCCGGGCCGCGAACGGCCGTCCGGTGGCGAAGGGCGCGGCCGGCGTACGCGGCAGCACATCGGCGACGGCGTCGAGGAACGCCCGGACCAGGGCTTCGGGCTCGGGCAGGGCCGTCGGGCGGCGGCCTGCGAGCGGGGTGGCGTACCCCTCGTACGGCAGGGCGGCCGCGACGGCGCGCAGGTACCCGACGTCCTCGGCGTCCAGCGGCCCGGCACGCCAGGCGTCGACCCCGTCGGCGGTGAGCCCCGGCAGCAGGCGGCCCCGCGCGGCGAGGGACAGCGCCTGCGTGGCGGCGGTGCCCCAGGCGCGGGCGGCGGGATGCGCGGCGGGGCTGCGGGCGGCCCGGACGAGCACGGGCAGGGCGGCGGCCACCGACAGCGCCACCGCGGGCACCGTACGCGTGCGGACGCCGTCCCCGTGCGGCCGGACCACCTTCAGCGGATGCGGGGTCCCCAGCTCGGGCAGCGGGTCCCCCTCGGGGCACCAGAACGCCACCCGCCCCTCCCGGGGTACGGCGGCGGGGAGGAACACGGCGGCGCGGCGCAGCAACGACGGCTGCGGCGGCGGCTGCGCGGTCACGGGGTCCCCCCTCCCTGCTGCTCGGCTCCGCCCGGTCATGGCGGATCCACTGCCGCCGAGTCTAGGCGGGCCCACTGACAACCGGCGCTGACCTGCGGATACGCCAGGCCGTCCGGGGGGAGGTCAGCGTGCCCAGCGGCCCTGTTCGCTCGCGAAGCCGTACTCGGGCCGGCCCGCCGCGGCACTGGTGCGCCAGGGCACGCCGTCGTCGTCCAGGCGCAGGGTGCCGGACCCGCCGGGCCCGCTCCGGCGCAGTTCGAGGTACCAGTCGCAGTCGCAGCCCGTCGCGGCGGCCGTCACCCGGAGCACGACCGGATCGGTCGCCGAGACCCGCAGCGGGAAGGCCGGCGCGGGGAGCCGGGTCCCGGCGTCGTTGCCCGCGACGGGCCGGGCCAGCGGCCTCGGCGCGTCCAGGTTCACGGCGAAGCCGGCCGGGGTGAGGCCCCCGCCGCAGCCCTGGGACATCTGGTAGACGTTCCAGGCCGGCGGGGTCCGCCGGGCGCCCACCCGCACCTCCAGCCCCTGGAGCACCACGGCCTGTTCCCCTGTGCCGTGGAGGGTGACCTCGACGGTCTGGGTCCCGGCGTGCACGGCCCGCTGCACCCGCGCCCAGGCGGGCGCGTCCGCTTCCACGGGCAGCGGGGGGACGGACTCCGGGGCCCGTTCGGAGAGGTAGGCGTGCTCGCAGCCGGCGGCCTCCTGGCAGGACTACGGGAAGCCGGCCGTCGAGGAGGGCGCGCACGTCTACGGCGTCGGCGCCTCCATCCCGGAGTCCGAGCCGGGCGTGCACCTGTACGGGATCGGACGCGACGGCTCCACCGTGACCGTCGTGAAGTGGGGCCAGATGGGCAACCTGCCCGACGCCCCCGTACCCGCCTTCAAGAAGACGACCACGACGGCCGTGAACAAGCTCAGTCCCTGAGCCTCGGCCCCCGGGACCGGCCGCCCGGTGGGACCATGGAACCGAGGCCTCCGAGCAGGGTGAGGCGATGGCCATGCGTACCGGAAACGAGCCGGCGACCGCCCGCAGTCCGCTGCGGCTGCGGTTCTGGCTGAGCCTGTGGGGTCTGGTCTGGGCCGCCGCCGGGGCGGCCGCGTTCTCGCTGGCCGGCCGTCCCGGATGGGCGGCCGCCTGCGCGGCGCTCGCGCTGGTGGCCGCCGTCGACCTGGCCGTCGTCGTCCGGCACATCCACCAGGGCCCGCACTACCAGCCGGGCCCGGACGTCCCCCCGTACGAGCCTCCGCGCGGCACCCCCTAGGGGGTGGTCCGGCGGGTCAGGATCGGACAGTCCCGGGCCCGGCCCTGATCCGCCGGCCCCCCTAGCTCTCGAAGCGGGCCGCCTCCAGGTACTCGGGCTGGGGATCGAGGGCGGCGGCGAGCCTGAAGTGGCGGCGGGCCCGCTCGGGGCGGCCGGCCCGCTCGTGGGTACGGGCGAGCGCGAAGTGGGCGAAGGCGTTGTCCGGCTCCCGCTCCAGCACCAGCTCGAACTCCAGCTGTGCGGGCCGCAGCTGCGCCGCCGCGAAGAAGGCCCGGGCGCGCAGCAGCCGGGCCGCGGTGTTCTCCGGGTGCGCGGCTATGACGGAGTCGAGCAGCCGGACCGCGCCGCGCGGGTCCCGGGCGGCGAGGAGCTGCTCGGCGGCCCGGTAGTCGATGACGTGCGTCTCGGGGCTCGCGGAACCCGACGACCCGGCGGGTCCGGGTCCGGTGGACGGCGGCGGCGGCGGGGGCGTGGTGTCGGACACGGTGTCTTTCCTTCCCTCTACGGGCGCGTTCAACGCCCTTCGCCGCCGCGCCTATTCCGCGGCGGCCCGGGCCGTCAGCTCCTCCCAGACCTTGCGCACCTGGGGCTCCAGCGCCTCCAACGGCCCGTCGTTGTCGATCACGAGCGTGGCCACCGCCAGCCGCTGCTCCCGCGTGGCCTGGGCTGCCATCCGGGCGCGGGCCTCCTCCTCCGTCATCCCGCGCAGTGCGGTCAGCCGGGCCAGCTGCGTGCCGGGGGCCGCGTCCACGACCACGACGAGGTCGTACAGGGGCGCGAGGCCGTTCTCCGTGAGGAGCGGTACGTCGTGCACCACGATCGCGCCGGGTCCCGCCGCCGCCTCCAGCTCGGCGGACCGGGCCCCGACGAGCGGGTGCACGATGGCGTTGAGGGTCTGGAGCTTCGCCGGGTCGGTGAAGACGATCGCCCCCAGCCCGGGGCGGTCCAACCGCCCGTCGGCGGTGAGCACGGAGTCCCCGAAGGCCTCCACCACGGCCGCGAGCCCGGGCGTGCCCGGCTCCACGACCTCCCGCGCGATCCGGTCGGCGTCGACGACGACCGCCCCGTACCCCGCCAGCAGCCGCGAGACCTCGCTCTTGCCGGCACCGATTCCGCCTGTCAGGCCCACTTTCAGCATGCTCAGCACCCTAGGCGGTGTCCCCCTCCCGAGGAACACCGCCCGACGAACACCGCCCGGGGGACGGCCCCGGTCCTACCCTTCGCCCTCGCGCTCCGCCAGGAACCGCTCGAACTCGCGGCCGATCTCGTCCGCCGACGGGATCTCGGCCGGCTCGGCGATCATGTTGCCCCGGGTCTCGGCCCCGGCGGCGGCGTCGTACTGGTGCTCCAGGCCCTGGACGAGGCCGACGAGCTCCTCGTCTCCCTCGCGGATCTGCCGGTCGATCTCCGTCTGGGTGCGGTGCGCCTCGGTGCGCAGGGCGTGCGCGACGGCCGGCAGGACCAGCCCGGTGGCGGCCGTGATGGCCTCCAGGGCGGTCAGTGCCGCGTCCGGGTACGCGGAGCGGGCGACGTAGTGCGGAACGTGCGCGGCGACGCCGAGCACGTCGTGTCCGGCCTGGGCGAGGCGGAACTCGACCAGCGATTCCGCGCTGCCGGGCACCTGGGCCTCGTCGAAGGGGCTGCGGTGGCCGGGCATCAGGTCGGTGCGGTTGCCGTGCGGGGTGATGCCGACGGGCCGGGTGTGCGGAACGCCCATGGGGATGCCGTGGAAGTTGACCGAGAGGCGGACCCCGAGCCGCTCCACGATCTGCCGGACGGCGACGGCGAAGCGCTCCCATTCCACGTCCGGCTCGGGGCCGGAGAACAGCAGGAACGGCGCGCCGGTGGCGTCCTGGACCAGGCGCACCTCCAGGCGGGGCTCCTCGAACTCGCTCCAGTGGTCGCGCTGGAAGGTCAGCAGCGGACGGCGTGCCCGGTAGTCCACCAGCCGGTCCGCGTCGAAGCGGGCCACCACCTGGTGGGGCAGGGTGTCGAGGAGGCGTTCGACGATCTGCTCGCCGGTCTCGCCCGCGTCGATGTACCCCTCGAAGTGGTACAGCATGACCAGTCCGGCCGAGTCCTGGGTCAGCGCCAGGTCCGCCACCGCCAGACCCTTGGCATCCCATTCGTACAGACCCTGTGGATCAAGCACCGTCACCACTCCTCCCTCGCGCCGTGTTCCCTGCGAAGAACGTCCGGGACCGCGCGGCCATTCCCAGGTGGGCGGTATTGACACAAACGCAATGCGACGGCGGGCGGACCCACGGTGGCGGTGGGGCCCGCGCCCGGCGCCCGCCAACCGGGAACGCGGCGAGGCCCGCCCCCCGAAGGGGACGGGCCTCGTCGTTCAGCTCAGCTCACACCGGGGTGTGATGCGCTGCGATCAGCTCTGGCCGCCGGCCAGCTTCTCGCGGAGCGCGGCCAGGGCCTCGTCCGACGCCAGGGCGCCGGAGGTCTCGTCCGCACCCTCGGAGGAGTACGAACCACCGGAGACGCCCGCACCGGCGTTGCCACCGGCGGCCGGGGCGGCAGCGCCCTCGGCGGCAGCGGCCTCGTCGGCCTCGCGGCTCTTGATGACCTGGGCCTGGTGCTGCTCGAAGCGGACCTGCGCCTCGGCGTACTGGCGCTCCCACGTCTCGCGCTGGGTCTCGTAGCCCTCGAGCCAGTCGTTGGTCTCGGGGTCGAAGCCCTCGGGGTAGATGTAGTTGCCCTGGTCGTCGTAGGACGCGGCCATGCCGTACAGGGTCGGGTCGAACTCGACCGACGCCGGGTCGGCACCGAAGGACTCGTTGGCCTGCTTGAGGGACAGCGAGATCCGGCGACGCTCGAGGTCGATGTCGATGACCTTGACGAAGATCTCGTCGTTGACCTGGACGACCTGCTCCGGGATCTCCACGTGGCGCTCGGCCAGCTCGGAGATGTGGACCAGACCCTCGATGCCCTCGTCCACGCGGACGAACGCACCGAACGGAACCAGCTTGGTGACCTTACCCGGGACGACCTGGCCGATCTGGTGGGTCCGGGCGAACTGCTGCCACGGGTCCTCCTGCGTCGCCTTCAGCGACAGGGAGACACGCTCGCGGTCCATGTCGACGTCGAGGACCTCGACGGTGACTTCCTGGCCGACCTCGACAACCTCGGACGGGTGGTCGATGTGCTTCCAGGACAGCTCGGAGACGTGGACGAGACCGTCGACGCCGCCCAGGTCCACGAAGGCACCGAAGTTGACGATCGAGGAGACGACGCCGGAGCGGACCTGACCCTTCTGCAGGGTGGTGAGGAACGTCTGGCGAACCTCGGACTGGGTCTGCTCGAGCCAGGCGCGGCGGGACAGGACCACGTTGTTGCGGTTCTTGTCCAGCTCGATGATCTTCGCCTCGAGCTCCTTGCCCACGTAGGGCTGGAGGTCGCGGACGCGACGCATCTCGACGAGGGAGGCCGGCAGGAAGCCACGGAGGCCGATGTCGAGGATGAGACCACCCTTGACGACCTCGATGACGGTACCGGTGACGATGCCGTCTTCTTCCTTGATCTTCTCGATCGTGCCCCAGGCACGCTCGTACTGAGCGCGCTTCTTGGACAGGATCAGGCGGCCTTCCTTGTCCTCCTTCTGGAGAACCAGGGCCTCGATCTCGTCGCCGACCTTGACGACCTCGTTCGGGTCGACGTCGTGCTTGATCGAGAGCTCGCGGCTCGGGATCACGCCTTCGGTCTTGTAACCGATGTCGAGCAGGACCTCGTCCCGGTCGACCTTCACGATGACGCCGTCGACGATGTCGCCGTCGTTGAAGTACTTGATCGTCTCGTCGATCGCGGCCAGGAAGGCTTCCGCGTTACCGATGTCGTTGACCGCTACCTGCGGAGGGGTGGTGGCGGTGGTCTCGGTGCTGCTCGTCATGTGGGAAAGGGCTCCGGTTACGGACAGAAAGTCGTAGGTACTGCTACGCCGGGAGCCCTTATCGGCACCTGCCGAAGAAGCCGGACAGCCAAAGAAGCCCCAAGATCCCCTGAAAGGGGGAAGGGCCTCGAAAACCGAGGGGACATTCAACAGATGCAAGCGCAGCCTGCTAGGTCTGAGGAGCACAGGCTCGCAGCGCAACTTGTAGCATACGGGGGCAGCCGGACAGGGTCAATGCGCGAAGGCGCACACCGCGGGCAGATCACCGCATAACCGGCGCAATTCGTGGGCGGAGACGCGGTGATGAGCGCTCCGCACGAGTTTTCCGGCCACCCGGACCACCGAGCCATCCGCAGACTACGACGACGGGCCCCATGAACCAAGAGGACTACGCCCCCGAAACCGACGCCGAGGACGACGCCGAGGCCACCCGGCGCGACGCCGGCGAGGCGGAGAGCAGCCGGGCCAGCCGCGGCTGGTGGGACCGCAACGCCGACGAGTACCAGAGCGAGCACGGCGCCTTCCTCGGCGACGACCGCTTCGTCTGGGGCCCCGAGGGCCTCGACGAGGCCGACGCCGCGCTGCTGGGCCCCGCCGCCTCCCTCAAGGGCAAGGACGTCCTGGAGATCGGCGCCGGCGCCGCCCAGTGCTCGCGCTGGCTCGCCGCGCAGGGCGCCCGCCCGGTGGCCCTGGACCTCTCCCACCGCCAGCTCCAGCACGCCCTGCGCATCGGCGGTGACGTCCCGCTCGTCGAGGCCGACGCCGGCCGGCTGCCCTTCCGCGACGGCTCCTTCGACCTCGCCTGCTCCGCGTACGGGGCCGTCCCCTTCGTCGCCGACCCGGTGAACGTCATGCGGGAGGTGTACCGCGTCCTGCGCCCCGGCGGCCGCTGGGTCTTCTCCGTGACCCACCCGATCCGCTGGGCCTTCCCCGACGAGGCGGGCCCCGAGGGGCTCTCCGTCTCCGCGTCGTACTTCGACCGGACCCCGTACGTCGAGCAGGACGACGAGGGCCGCGCCGTCTACGTCGAGCACCACCGCACGATCGGCGACCGGGTCCGCGACGTGGTCGCGGGCGGCTTCCGGCTGCTGGACCTGGTGGAGCCGGAGTGGCCGGAGTGGAACAGCCAGGAGTGGGGCGGCTGGTCCCCGCTGCGCGGCAACCTGATCCCGGGCACCGCGGTCTTCGTGTGCGAGAGGGACTGATCGCTTGATCCGCCAGGCCGCCCTCGACTCCCTCCCCGTACGGGAGGCCGTTCCCGCGCTCCTCTCGGCGCTGGACGGCCACGGCACCGCCGTGCTGTGCGCCCCGCCCGGCACCGGCAAGACCACGCTCGTGCCCCTCGTGCTCGCCGGACTGGTGGGCGGGGGCCCGCGGCGGCGGGTGGTCGTCGCCGAGCCCCGCCGGATCGCCGCCCGCGCGGCGGCGCGGCGGATGGCGTGGCTGCTGGGCGAGGCCGTCGGCGGCTCGGTGGGCTTCACGGTGCGCGGGGAGCGCGTCGCGGGCCGGGACACGGCGGTGGAGGTGGTGACCACCGGGGTGCTGCTCCAGCGCCTCCAGCGTGACCAGGAGCTGGCCGGGGTCGACGTGGTGGTGCTGGACGAGTGCCACGAGCGGCACCTGGACGCCGACACCGTCGCCGCGTTCCTGCTGGACGTGCGCGAGACCCTGCGCCCGGAGCTGCGCCTGGTGGCGGCCTCGGCGACGACCGACGCGGCCGGCTGGGCCCGGCTGCTGGGGGACGCGCCGGTGGTGGAGGCCGCCGGGGTCGCGTACCCGGTGGAGACGGTGTGGACGCCGCCGGCCCGGCCGGTGCGGCCGCCGCACGGGATGCGGGTGGATCCGGCGCAGCTCGCGCACGTGGCGGCGGTGGTGCGCCGGGCCCTGGCGGAACGTTCCGGCGACGTGCTGTGCTTCCTGCCCGGCGTCGGCGAGATCGCCCGGGTCGCCGGGCAGCTGGCCGGGGTGGACGCGGAGGTGCTCCAGGTGCACGGCCGGGCGCCGGCCGTGGTGCAGGACGCGGCGCTGACCGCCTCGGAGCACCGCCGGGTGATCCTGTCGACCGCCGTCGCGGAGTCGAGCCTGACCGTGCCGGGCGTACGGGTGGTCGTGGACTCCGGGCTGGCCCGCGAGCCCCGGGTGGACCACGCCCGGGGGCTGGGCGCGCTGGCGACGGTACGGGCTTCCCGCGCGGCGGGCCGCCAGCGGGCGGGCCGGGCCGGGCGGGAGGCGCCGGGCGTGGTGTACCGGTGCTGGGCCGAGGCGGAGGACGGGCGGCTGCCCGCGTTCCCCTCCCCCGAGATCCGGATCGCGGACCTGGCGCCGTTCGCCCTCCAGGCGGCCTGCTGGGGCGACCCGGACGCGGCCGGGCTGGCGCTGCTGGACCCGCCGCCGGCCGGGGCCATGGCCGCGGCGCGGGAGGTCCTGACGGCCGTCGGCGCGGTGGACGCGGCCGGGCGGCCGACGCCGCGCGGGCTGCGGATGGCCCGGCTGGGGCTGCACCCGCGGCTGGCCCGGGCCCTGCTGGACGGCTCCGCCGCGCTGGGTGCCCGGCGGGCGGCGGAGGTGGTGGCGCTGCTGAGCGAGGAGCCGCCGCGGGAGTACGGGGACGACCTGGCCGCCGCGTGGCGCCGGGCGCGGCACGGGGGCGACCCGTACGCCGGGCGCTGGCGCGCGGAGGTCGCCCGCCTGGAGCGGTCGCTGTCCGGTGACACCGCTGCGCGGGGCCACTCCCCCACCCCGCCCCCGGCGGCCGGGCCCGCCCCCGGGGCGGACGACCACGCCGCCGGGCTCGTCGCTGCGCTCGCCTTCCCCGAGCGGGTGGCACGGGCCAAGGGCCAGGGGGCCTTCCTCATGGCCGGCGGCACCGCCGCCGAGGTGGGCGAGGGGTCGCCGCTGCGGAACGCTCCCTGGCTGGCGGTGGCCGTCGCCGACCGGGCACCGCATTCGGCGTCCGCACGGGTCCGGCTGGCCGCCGTCCTCGACGAGGACACCGCCCGGACCGCCGCCGCGCACCTGTCCGCCTCCGGCGAGGAGGTGCACTGGGAGGACGGCGACGTGGTCGCCCGCGCCGTGGAGCGGCTCGGGGCGGTCGAGCTGGTCGCGCGCCCGCTGCGCGAGCCGGCCCCGGAGCTGGTGCGGGCCGCCCTGCTGGACGGGCTGCGCGCCGAGGGGCTGGACCTGCTGCGCTGGTCCCCGGACGCGCTGGCGCTCCGGGCCCGGCTCGGCTTCCTGCACCGCACGCTGGGCGGCGCCTGGCCAGACGTAGCGGACGACGCGGCGCTGCTGGAGCGGGCCGGGGACTGGCTGGAGCCCGAGCTGTCGCGGGCCCGCCGCCGCGCCGACCTGGGGCGGATCGACGCGGGGCAGGCCCTGAACCGGCTGCTGCCCTGGGCCACCGGTGAGGCGGCCCGGCTCGACGAGCTGGCGCCCGAGCGGATCGAGGTGCCCAGCGGGTCCCGGATCCGCGTGGACTACACGGCCGGGCAGCCGGTGCTGGCGGTGAAGCTCCAGGAGCTGTTCGGGCTGGCCGAGACGCCCCGGGTGGCGGGGGTTCCCGTACTCGTCCACCTGCTGTCGCCGGCGGGCCGGCCGGCCGCCGTCACGGCCGACCTGGCCTCCTTCTGGCAGGGCGGCTACCGCGCCGTCCGGGCGGAGCTGCGCGGCCGCTACCCGAAGCACCCGTGGCCGGAGGATCCGGCGGCGGCCGAGCCCACCCGGCACACCAACGCCCGGCTCAGGGGGCGGTGATCCCGGGGGTCCGGCGTCCCCGGGCCTCCAGCCAGAGGGCGGCGGCGAGCAGCGCCAGGCCGGCCAGGGCGAGGCCGGCCGGGGCGTGGGTGTGGAGCGCGAGGACCTTCGTACGGTTGGCGGCGACCAGGTCGAGGGTGTGCTTCGCGTAGTCCTCGCGCATGGTGACGTGTCCGGCGAAGGCGGTCAGCTTGCCGTCGGGGGCTCCGGCCGCGATGCCGCCGCGCATCTCCTGCTGGATGTCCTGTTCGGCGTTGACGGGCGCGCCGGTGACGGGGTCGACCCAGAACCTGGCCTTGACCGTGTACCAGAGGGTGGTGCCGGTGGTCTGTTCGATGGTGGCGGGGTCGATGCCCTCGATCGGCATCTTCTTCGGCATGGGGACCTTGGTCCAGGGGACGGTCTGCTCGAAGTAGTAGACCTCCATGCCCCGGTAGGTGCGCGGGCCGACGTAATGGACCGGCGAGGAGGTGCGGGTCTGCGCATCGAAGTAGAGGTAGTCGCGCGGCTCGGTGAAGAAGGGCCATTTGAACTCGATGCCCTCGCGTTTGACCGGGTCCCCGTCGACCATCTCGCCGGTGGCGTGCACCGGGTCCTGGGTGTGGGCGTCGAAGATGTAGCGCTCGGGGATCTGGGAGACCATCTTGCCGTCCGGCCCGATGATGTAGGAGAGCGTGTCCCAGACGACGACGTCCTTGCCGGCGTCGGCCTCGATCTCCTTCGACGCCTCGACGTTGCCCTTGAGGGTCTGGACGATGGTGACCTTGTCGACCTTCTTGGGCTGCATGCCGCCCGCGTAGTCGAGGAGGGTGGCGTCCTTGGCCTCCAGGACCATCTCCTGGTACTGGCTCGGCGGGATCTTGGCGAGCCTGGGGTACGCGTACCAGCGCAGCAGCGGTGCCAGGGCTGCGCAGAACACGGCCAGGGCAAGCAGCACGAGGCTCGCTCTGCGTCGCACGGCCGGCCTCCTCTACTTTCCGGGCGCGGCGGGCGCGGTGGTGAGCAGCGGTCTGGGCGAGGTCTTGCCCTCCGGCACCCCGGCGGCCGTTACGGCGAGGACGAGGGCCAGCGCGGCGGCCAGCCCGACGGCGGCGGCGGCGAGTGCGCGCATGGCGGGGCCTCCGGAATCTGATGGATCGTCAGCGGAGGCGTACCGTAGCAACGCGGCGGCGAGATGAGAACCGTCTGGGCCCGCGGGTACGGGCACCGGCCGGCCCCGGGTGTCCGTACCCAGGCGGGCGGCTGCTCCGGGCTCGGGTTCAGGACTGGTCCCAGGCGTCGATGGTGAGCACCTGGTCCGCCGGGCAGGCGGCGATGCGGTCGGGGTGCAGCCTCACGTCGAAGGGTGCGCGGCCGTGTCCGGAGCCGGAGCCGGGCAGGTGTCCGTCCGCGAACAGCGGCAGTACGTCACCGGCGCGGGCGGTGTAGCGGCTGGGGTAGCCGGAGCGCCACAGCTCCTCGGCCCGGCCCGCCCTGACGAGTTCGGCGAGCCAGTCCAGGCCGTACAGGCCGACCAGCCAGTACGCGAGGGTCGCCGCCTCGCGGTCCTCGGGAGTGGCGCGGTCCCGTTCCTCCGGGGTCCCGCGCCAGAGGGTGATGCTCCAGCCGAGCATGCAGTACGTCCTTCCGTCGGTGGTGCGCTCTGCGGGGCGGCGCCCTCAGCCGGCCGTCGCGGGGCTCGGCGTGGCACTCGGCGCGGACGACGGGGTCGCCTTCGCGGTGGCCGTCGGGGTGGGGGCGGCGCTGGGGGAGGAGCTGGGCTTCGGGGTGGGAGCGGGGCTCGGCGTCGGCTTCGTCGACGGCGACGGAGTGGGGGTGGGGGTGGGCTTCGTCGACGGCGTCGGGGTCGGGGTCGGGGTGGGCGTCGGAGTAGGCGTCGGGGTGGGGGTGGGCGTCGGCGTGGGCTTCGGAGTGGGCGTCGGCGTGGGCTTCGGGGAAGGGGTCGGCGACGGGGTGGGCTTCGGGTCCGACGGCCGGGGGCCCGCCGGGACGCCCGCGCCCGCACCGGCACCGCTGCCGCCCGCGTCCGGGACCTCGTGCGCGCCCTGGAGGTAGTACGCGAACCAGGACCGCACCGTCCGCAGGTACTCCGCGGACTGGTTGTAGGACAGCACGGCCCGGTCCAGGTCCGCCCCCGTCCGCAGGTCGCGGCTGCCCGCGCACAGGTAGCGCCCGGCCGCCAGCGCGGCGTCGTGGACGTTGTTCGGGTCGCGCCGCCCGTCGCCGTTCGCGTCCTGGCCCCAGGCCGCCCAGGTGGACGGGATGAACTGCATCGGCCCGACGGCCCGGTCGTAGCGGGAGTCGCCGTCGAAGGCCCCGCCGTCGGTGTCGGAGATGTTCGCGAAGCCGTTCCCGTCGAGCACGGGGCCGAGGATGGGCCGCAGGGTGGTCCCGGCGGCGTCGACCTGCCCGCCGCGGGCCTGCCCCGACTCGACCTTGCCGATCGCGGCGAGCAGCTGCCAGCGCAGCCCGCAGCCGGGGTCGTCCGCCGCCACCCGCTGCTCGGCGGCACGGTACGCCGCGAGCACGCTCGCCGGTATCCCCTGCGCGCCCTCCACCACCGGCTGGACCGCCGTCGGCACCACGGCCGGCGAAGGCGTCGGCGCGGGCTGCGGCTCGGCCGCCGGCTGTCCTTCCGGCAGGACGACGGCGGGTGGCCGGGGGCTTATCAGCGGCGGGAGTTCGGTGAAGTAGGCGGAGTCACCGCCGGTGCCCCCGGCCGCCTGCTGCGGCCGGGCGGCCTCCTCGCCGGCCGCCGCCGTCCGCTCCTCGTCGGCGCCCGCCGGGGCCTGTGACGCCGTCATGGCGGCGGCCACCAGCGCCGAGACAAGAGCCGCGGCCGCACCCCTGCGCAGGCCGCGTCCGAATATCCGTGCCGACATGACGGGTCCCCTCCCCTAGACGTCCGCGTGACCCTACGTCAGCTCTCTGCACACGGCACGCGATGCGCCGCGGAAATTCACCACATCCCCACGTTCCCTCGCAGCTCACGCATACTGTCCGGACCCCGAACCTCCCAGGAGACCCCGTGCCCTTCACTCTCAGCCACGCGGCCGCCGTACTTCCGGCCATACGCCGGGCCGGGCACGCCCGGGGGCCGCTGGTCGCCTCGGCGCTCGTCCTCGGGTCGTTCGCCCCGGACACCTTCTACTTCGCGGACGCCGTCGTGAACGGCCTGATGGGCTACGGCCGCTTCGCGCACTCCCTGCTCGGCGTGGCCACCGTGGACGCGGTCCTGACCGCTCTCCTCGCGGCGTGCTGGCTGCTGCTGCGCGAACCGCTCGTCGCGCTCCTGCCGCGCGAGCGGCGGGGCCGGGTGCACGCCTTCGTCCGGGGCGAGAACTGGCGGGGACGCCCGGCGGCCGCGCTCGCCCTGTGGTTCTACCTCTCGGCTGTGGCCGGCTCCCTCACCCACGTGGTGTGGGACAGCTTCACGCACCTGGACCGCTGGGGGACGGAGGCGCTGCCCTGGCTCGGCGACCCGCTCGCCTTCGGCCTGCCCCTCTACTCCTATCTCCAGTACGGCTCCTCGGCGCTGGCCGCCTGCGCGCTGCTCTGGTTCACCGTCACCGGCCTGCGGAGGCTGCCCGCCGTACCCGCGCCCGCGTCCGTACCCGTCCTCGGCCGCGCGGAGCGGTGGGGCGCCGCCGCCCTGATCGCCGGCTGCGCGGCCGTCGGGATCACCCTGCGGGTGATCCGCTTCTACACCTTCTACGACCGGATCCGCACCCCGCTCGACATCATCCCGACCGTCTGCTTCGGCGCGGGCGGCGGGCTCACCGTCGGGCTGCTGCTGTACGGGGCCCTCGTACGGCTGCGCCACCGCCGCGACCGGGACCGGCCCCGCCGCCCCGGCCTGGAAACACGGACGCCCGTCCCCACCGCCTGAGGCGGGGACGGGCGTCCGGGCACCGCGTACGGGATCAGTGCGCGGCGGACTCCCAGTCGCCGCCGACGCCCACCGACACGTCCAGCGGGGCCCGCAGCTCGACGGCCGCGCCCATCTCCCGGCGCACCAGCTCCTCGACCCGCTCCCGCTCACCGGGGGCGATCTCCAGGACGATTTCGTCGTGGACCTGGAGCAGCATCCGCGACTTGAGCCCGGCCTCGGCGAGGGCCTTGTCCACGCGCAGCATGGCCACCTTGACGATGTCGGCGGCGGTGCCCTGGATCGGGGCGTTCAGCGCCATCCGCTCGGCGGCCTCGCGGCGCTGGCGGTTGTCGCTGTTGAGGTCCGGCAGGTAGCGGCGGCGGCCGAACACCGTCGCCGTGTAGCCGGTCGCCCGGGCCTCGTCCACCACGCGCTGGAGATAGTCGCGGACCCCGCCGAACCGCTCGAAGAACGTCTCCATCAGCCCGCGCGCCTCGGCCGGCTCGATGTTCAGCTGCTGGGCCAGACCGAACGCGGACAGCCCGTACGCCAGACCGTACGACATGGCCTTGATCTTGCGGCGCATCTCGGCGTCGACCTGGGAGCGCTCCACGCCGAACACCTGCGAGGCGACGGTGGTGTGCAGGTCCTCACCGGACAGGAAGGCCTCGATCAGGCCCTCGTCCTCGGAGAGGTGCGCCATCACGCGCAGCTCGATCTGGCTGTAGTCGGCCGTCATCAGGGACTCGTAGCCCTCGCCGACGACGAAGCCGCGGCGGATCGCCCGGCCCTCGTCGGTGCGCACCGGCACGTTCTGCAGGTTGGGGTCGGTGGAGGAGAGCCGGCCCGTGGCCGCGGTGGTCTGGCTGAAGCTGGTGTGCACCCGGCCGTCCGCGGCGATCGCCTTGACCAGGCCCTCGACGGTCACCCGCAGCTTGGCCTGCTCCCGGTGCCGCAGCATGATCACCGGCAGTTCGTGGTCGGTCTGCGTGGCCAGCCAGGCCAGCGCGTCCGCGTCCGTGGTGTAGCCGGTCTTCGTCTTCTTCGTCTTCGGCAGGTCCAGCTCGCCGAAGAACACCTCCTGGAGCTGCTTGGGCGAGCCGAGGTTGAACTCGTGGCCGACCGCCGCGTGCGCCTCCTTCACCGCCTGCTGCACGGCGCCCGCGAACTGCTGCTCCATGCCCTCCATGTGGTCGCGGTCGGCGGCGATGCCCGCCCGCTCCAGCCGGGCCAGCAGCTCGGAGGTGGGCAGCTCCATCTCGTGGAGCAGCTCGACCGCGCCGACCTCGGGCAGCTTCGCCGTGAAGGCGTCGCCCAGGTCCAGGACCGCGCGGGCCTGCGCCATCAGCGCGTCCGCCTCGGCGGTGTCGTCGGCGCCGAAGGCGAGCTGGCCGTCGGCGGCCGGCGGCTGGAGCTCACGGCCCAGGTACTCCACGGACAGCACGTCCAGCGCGAACGAGCGCCGGCCCGGCTTGACCAGGTAGGCGGCGAGCGCGGTGTCCATGGTGACGCCCGCCAGGGTCCAGCCGTGCTCGGGGAAGACCCGCATCAGGCCCTTGGCGTTGTGCACCACCTTGGGGCGCGCCGCGTCGGCCGCCCAGGCGGCGAAGGCCCGCTCGTCGGCCTCGTCCAGGGCGGACGGCTCGAACCAGGCGGCCGCACCGCCGGCCGAGGCAAGCGCGACCTCGCTGACGTTCCCCGTGCCCAGCATCCAGCTGTCCACGGTGGACACGCCCAGCGGACCGGCCGCGTGCTCCCGGAGCCACGGCGCGAGCTCGCCCGCGCCCAGCACGGAGCCGTCCAGCTCCACACCCGCCGCCGGAGCCGGCGCCTCCGCCTCGGCCGAACCCGGGTCCACGGCCAGCAGGCGCTCGCGCAGCGAGGCGTTGCGGATCTCCAGCACGTCCAGCACCCCCGTCACCGCGGTGCGGTCGTACGGGGCGCGGGCCAGGTCGGCCGGGGTCTTGGGCAGCTCCACGTCCTTGACCATCTCGGTCAGCACCCGGTTGAGCTTCACGGCCTCCAGGTGGTCCCGGAAGTTCTGCCCGGCCTTGCCCTTGACCTCGTCGGCCCGCTCCACCAGCTCCGCGAACGACCCGAACTGGGTGATCCACTTGGCGGCGGTCTTCTCGCCGACGCCCGGGATGCCCGGCAGGTTGTCCGACGGGTCACCGCGCAGCGCCGCGAAGTCCGGGTACTGCTGCGGGGTCAGCCCGTACTTCTCCTCCACCTTCTCCGGCGTGAACCGGGTCAGCTCGGAGACGCCCTTCGTCGGGTACAGCACCGTCGTGTGCTCGGAGACCAGCTGGAAGGAGTCCCGGTCGCCCGTGACGATCAGCACGTCGAAACCGAGGGAGTCCGCCTGCGTCGCCAGCGTCGCGATCACGTCGTCGGCCTCGAAGCCGTCCACCGCGAAACGCGGCACCTTCATCGCGTCGAGCAGCTCGCCGATCAGCTCGACCTGCCCCTTGAACTCGTCCGGGGTCTTCGAGCGGTTCGCCTTGTATTCGGGGAACTCCGTCGTGCGCCACGTCTTGCGGGACACGTCGAACGCCACCGCGAAGTGCGTCGGCGCCTCGTCACGCAGGGTGTTCGCCAGCATCGACGCGAAGCCGTAGATGGCATTGGTCGGCTGGCCCGTGGCCGTCGTGAAGTTCTCCGCGGGCAGCGCGAAGAACGCCCGGTAGGCCAGGGAGTGCCCGTCCATGAGCATCAGGCGGGGGCGGTCCGCTGCGGTCGGCTGGTCGGTCTTCTTCGATGCTGTCTCTGCCACGCCCCCGATCCTAGGCGCCCCCACCGACAAATCCGCCGTCGGCGATGTCGGCGGAGCGTGACAGGATCGGAGGTGCACGCGAATACTGCTCGAAGGGGAGCGACATGGCCACGAAGCCGCCCGCAGGTGATCCCGTACAGGACGCGCCGCACGTCGGGCCCCCTCAGCACGCCGCGGCGGGCCTGCCCGCCATCGCGCACACCCTGAAGATCGCGAACGAGCAGATGGGCCTGGCCCGCACCGCGCGGACCCTCCTCAAGGTCAACCAGAAGAACGGCTTCGACTGCCCCGGCTGCGCCTGGCCCGAAGGCGACAAGCGGCACACCGCCGAATTCTGCGAGAACGGCGCCAAGGCCGTCGCCGAAGAGGCCACGCTGCGCCGCGTCACCCCCGACTTCTTCGCCGCCCACCCGCTGCCCGAGCTCGCCGCCCGCAGCGGCTACTGGCTCGGCCAGCAGGGCCGCATCACCCAGCCGATGTACCTGCCCGAGGGTGCCGACCGGTACGAGCCCGTCAGCTGGAAGAAGGCCTTCGCGATCATCGCGGAGGAGCTGGGGGCCCTGTCGTCCCCCGACGAGGCCCTCTTCTACACCTCCGGCCGCACCAGCAACGAGGCCGCGTTCCTCTTCCAGCTCTTCGCCCGCGAATTCGGCACCAACAACCTGCCGGACTGCTCCAACATGTGCCACGAGTCCTCCGGCTCCGCACTGAGCGAGACCATCGGCATCGGCAAGGGCAGCGTCTCCCTCGAAGACCTCCACCGCGCCGACCTGATCATCGTCGCCGGACAGAACCCGGGCACCAACCACCCCCGCATGCTCTCCGCGCTGGAGAAGGCCAAGGAAGCCGGCGCGAAGATCATCTCGGTGAACCCGCTGCCCGAAGCCGGCATGGAGCGGTTCAAGAACCCCCAGACCCCCCTCGGCATGCTCAAGGGCACCCCCCTCAACGACCTCTTCCTGCAGATCCGCATCGGTGGCGACCAGGCCCTCTTCCGCCTCCTCAACAAGCTCGTCATCGAGACCGAAGGCGCCCTCGACGAGGACTTCATCCGCGACCACACCCACGGCTACGAAGACCTCGCCGCCGCGGCCGAGGACGCGGACTGGGACGAGACCCTGACGGCCACCGGCCTCACCCGCCCCGAGATCGAACGCGCCCTGGCCATGATCCTGGCCTCCGAGCGCACCATCATCTGCTGGGCCATGGGCCTCACCCAGCACAAGCACTCCGTCGCCACCATCCGCGAGGTCGTCAACCTCCTCCTGCTCCGCGGCAACATCGGCCGCCCCGGCGCCGGCGTCTGCCCCGTCCGCGGCCACTCCAACGTCCAGGGCGACCGCACCATGGGCATCTTCGAACGCCCCGCGCCCGCCTTCCTCGACGCCCTCGACAAGGAATTCGGCATCACCTCGCCCCGCGCCCACGGCTACGACGTGGTCCGCTCCATCGAGGCCCTCCGCGACGGCAAGGCCAAGGTCCTCTTCGCCATGGGCGGCAACTTCGTCGCCGCCACCCCCGACACCGACGTCACCGAAGCCGCGATCCGCCGCGCCTCCCTCACCGTCCACGTCTCCACCAAGCTCAACCGCTCCCACGCGGTCACCGGCCGGCGCGCGCTGATCCTGCCCACCCTCGGCCGCACCGACAAGGACGTCCAGAAGAGCGGCCGCCAGTTCGTCACCGTCGAGGACTCCATGGGCATGGTCCACGCCTCCCGCGGCAACCTCGCCCCCGCCTCCCCCCACCTCCTCTCCGAGCCCGCCATCGTCGCCCGCATGGCCCGCGCCGTCCTCGGCACCGCCTCCAAGACCCCCTGGGAGGAGTTCGAGAACGACTACGCGGCCATCCGCGACCGCATCGCCCGCGTCGTCCCCGGCTTCGAGGACTTCAACGCCCGCGCCGCCCGCCCGGCCGGCTTCCAGCTCCCCCACGGCCCCCGCGACGAACGCCGCTTCCCCACCAGGACCGGCAAGGCCAACTTCACCGCCGCCCCCGTCGAGTACCCGGAGGTCCCCGCCGGCCGGCTCCTCCTGCAGACCCTGCGCAGCCACGACCAGTACAACACCACCATCTACGGCCTCGACGACCGCTACCGCGGCATCACCGGCGGCCGCCGCGTCGTCATGGTCAACCCCCAGGACGCCGCCGAGCTCGGCCTCGCCGACGGCTCCTACACCGACCTCGTCGGCGAATGGAAGGACGGCGTCGAACGCCGCGCCCCCGGCTTCCGCGTCGTCCACTACCCCACCGCACGCGGCTGCGCCGCCGCCTACTACCCCGAGACCAACGTCCTGGTCCCCCTCGACTCCACCGCCGACACCAGCAACACCCCCGCCAGCAAGTCCGTCGTCATCCGCTTCGAACCGGCCTGATAGAACGAGCGCAGACACTGGTTAACGATCGTTGACGAACGGAGCACGCCCATGGCCGACGAGCAGCAGCACGCCGTGAAGTTCCCCCAGGCAGTCCTCGACGAGTACGCCGCCCTGGGCATAGACCTGCCCGCCCTCTTCTCGGCGGGCGCCCTGGGGCAGCGCATGGAGATCCAGATCCTGGAAGCCTCCGCCGAACGCGTCGTCGCCACCATGCCGGTCAAGGGCAACACCCAGCCCTACGGACTCCTGCACGGCGGCGCCTCCGCCGTACTCGCCGAAACCCTCGGCTCCGTCGGCGCCATGATGCACGGCGGCAGCAAGAAGATCGCCGTCGGCGTGGACCTCAACTGCACCCACCACCGCGGCGTCCGCGACGGCCACGTCACCGGCACCGCCACCCCCGTCCACCGCGGCCGCTCCACGACCACCTACGAGATCGTCATCACGGACGACCAGGACCGCCGCGTCTGCACCGCCCGCCTCACCTGCCTGCTGCGCGACACGGAGTCTTAACACCCCGTCCGGTACGAGCCGTTGTGCCGCCCCCGGCGCCGGTCTAGCGTTCCCGCATGGGATCCGGACCGGCGCCGCGCGGCGCCACGGCCACACGCGGCACGACGGCGCTCCTCGCCGCCGCCGCCCTCCTCGGCGCCGCCCTCACGGCCTGCGCCGGACCCACCCGCGCACCCCACACCGCCCCCGCGCCCCGCACCACCCCGCCCCAGGCCCTCTGCGCCGCCCTCATCACCCACTGGGCCGGGGTGATCCTCGACGCCGGCGAGGACGAGGACGCCGTCGGCCTCGACTACCAGGCCATGGGCCTGTCAGGCGACCAGAACGAGATCCTGCGCGCCGTCCTCGAAGCCGCCCGCGCCGAACAGCGCACCGAGGGCACCGCCGCCGCCCGCGAGAGCGCCGCCCGCGACGCGGAAGCCCGCTGCGCCGAGCGCCACCGCTCGGGCACCCCGACCGGCGGGCCCTGGCAGTGAGCGCCGGCATCGGCCCGGTCGAGCCCGGGGAGGGCACGGGGGACGGCCAGGGCCCGCGCAGGGGTCCGCGTACGCCCCGGGCGGACGGGATCCGCTCCCGCTACGCGCGCCACCGCAGGGCCGTCCTCACCGTCGCGTCGGCCGCCGTACTGGTCGCGGCCGCCGCCCGCATATACGCCACGCGGCCCGAGCCGCCCCGGCCCGAGGTCCCGCCCGCCCCCTCGCAGGCCCTGTCCCTCACGTACGGGGATCCGGTGGAGCCGGCCCCGGCCGGAGCCGCCTTCGCCTTCACTGTGCGTGTGCGGACGACGGTCGGGCCGGCCGTCACGGTGGAGCGGATCGGCCAGCCGTCCCCGGCGCTGAGCGTGACGATCCGGCCACCGCTCCCGGCCACGGTCGGTGTGGGGGAAGTGCGCGAGCTCCTCGTTCTCATTCAGGCAAAAGACTGCGTGCATGTAGCACGGAATTCGGGGCTCCCATTCCTGGAAGTGACCCTGAGTAATGGATTCCAGAAAGAGGATCACAGTTACATCCCCGGTGACCGATATGCCAGGGATCTTTCCGTCGCCCTGACCAGGGCCTGTCCCGAAGCCCGAGACACGGCCACCACCGGGCCGTCATGAGCAAAAACCCCCAGAGTCCTGGCGTGACAGGACCCAAACCGCTCAATGGTCCTGCCGTGTCTCACCATGCGGACAAGACGAACCGGCCTGAATTCCCCCGTTCCACCCGCCGTGAACCGCTATGTATTACGCCGTGGCATAACAAGAGAGTCACATCATTGGCCTCAGCCCTCCATAACCGCCGATGGGCCGCCTAGAGTCACGGCCAGTTACCGCGACCGCCGGATTTCTTCAGTTCGGTTCCCCGCGTTCGACTCGACGCGTCCCACGGGGGACGCGGCGCCAGGAAAGGACTGATCGTGCGTTCTCGTCAGCTCATCGCCGTGACCGCCGCCCTCGCCGCGGGCGCTCTCACTCTCACCGCCTGCGGCTCGCGCGACGACAAGGGCGGATCCACCGGAGACGGTGGCACCACCGTCGTCATCGGCGTCGACGCCCCGCTGACGGGCGACCTCTCCGCCCTCGGCCTCGGCATCAAGAACTCCGCGGACCTCGCCGCCAAGCAGGCCAACGAGAAGAAGTACGTCAAGGGCGTCACCTTCAAGGTCGAAGCCCTCGACGACCAGGCGCAGGCCTCCTCCGGCCAGCAGAACGCCACCAAGCTCACCGCCAACAAGGACGTCCTCGGCGTCGTCGGCCCGCTCAACTCCTCCGTCTCCGAGGCCATGCAGAAGGTCTTCGACGACGCCAAGCTGGCCCAGATCTCCCCGGCCAACACCAGCCCGTCCCTGACCCAGGGCCCCAAGTGGGCCGAGGGCCAGAAGACCCGCACCTACAAGAGCTACTTCCGCACCGCCACCACGGACGCCATCCAGGGCCCGTACGCGGCGCAGTACCTCTTCAACAAGGCGGGCAAGAAGAAGGTCTTCATCATCGATGACAAGAAGACCTACGGCGCCGGCCTCGCCGGAACCTTCAAGGGCGAGTTCACCAAGCTCGGCGGCCAGGTCGCCGGCGAAGGCCACATCGACCCCGAGTCCAAGGACTTCTCGGCCATCGTGACCCAGGTGAAGTCCTCGGGCGCCGACGTCGTCTACTACGGCGGCGAGTACCCGGCGGCCGGCCCGCTCAGCAAGCAGATCAAGGCCTCCGGCACCAACATCCCGCTCGTCGGCGGCGACGGCATGAAGGACAAGAAGTACGTCGAGCTGGCCGGCGAGAGCGCCCAGGGCGACCTCTGCACCTCCGTCGGCGCCCCCGTCGAGAGCCTGGCCTCCGCCAAGGAGTTCGTCGACAACTACAAGAAGGCCGGCTACAAGGACGACTACTCCGCCTACGGCGGCTACTCGTACGACTCCGCCTGGGCCGTCATCGAAGCCGTCAAGAAGGTCGTCGACGCCAACAACGGCAAGCTCCCCTCCGACGCCCGCGCCAAGGTCCTCGAGGCCGTCCAGGGCGTCAACTTCGAAGGCGTGACCGGCAAGGTCTCCTTCGACGAGTTCGGCGACGCCACCAACAAGCAGCTCACCGTCTACAAGGTCGAGGGCGACGACTTCAAGACCGTCGAGTCCGGCACCCTCGCCGGCTGACCTCCCACCGGCTGACCCCCTAGCCCTCACCCCTCACCTGCCGCGCGGGGCGCGCACCATGGCGCCCCGCGCGGTGTCACATCCGTCGAAAGACTCGGAGGACCTGCGGTGCACGAACTGCCGCAACAGCTGGTCAACGGCCTGCTACTGGGATCCATGTACGGGCTCGTCGCCATCGGCTACACGATGGTCTATGGCATCGTCCAGCTCATCAACTTCGCCCACGGCGAGATCTTCATGACCGGCGGGTTCGGAGCCCTCACGGTCTGGCTGATGCTCCCCGGCGGCACCACCATGTGGGTGGCCCTGCCCCTCATGCTCATAGGCGCCATCATCGTCGCCACCCTCATCGCCGTCGGCGCCGAACGGTTCGCCTACCGGCCCCTGCGCAGCGCCCCCCGCCTCGCCCCGCTCATCACCGCCATCGGCCTCTCCATCGTCCTCCAGCAGGTCGTATGGGCCTGGTACCCCGACGCGAAGTCCTCCGTCGTCTTCCCCGAAATCCCCGGCGGCCCCTTCCACCTCGGCAGCATCACCATCCAGACCGGTGACGTCTTCCTGCTCCTCGCCGCCCCCATCTCCATGGCCTTCCTCGGCTTCTTCGTCAAGAAGACCCGCACCGGCCGCGGCATGCAGGCGACCGCCCAGGACCCCGACACCGCGAAGCTCATGGGCATCAACACCGACCGCATCATCACGGTCGCCTTCGCCCTCGGCGCCGCCTTCGCCGCCGTCGGAGCCGTCGCCTACGGCCTCAAGTACGGCGAAGTCAACTACCGCATGGGCTTCATCCTCGGCCTCAAGGCCTTCACCGCAGCCGTCCTCGGCGGCATCGGCAACATCTACGGCGCCATGATCGGCGGCATCGTCCTCGGCCTCGCCGAAACCCTGACCACCGCCTACATCGCCGACGTACCGGGCATGCAGCAGCTCGGCGGCCAGTCCTGGGGCAACACCTGGGCGTTCGTACTCCTCATCCTCGTACTCCTCTTCCGGCCCCAGGGCCTGATGGGCGAGCGCGTGGCGGACAGGGCGTGAGAACCATGACGACCACCACAGACACCACGCCGCAGACGGCGGCCACCGGCCGAACGGGAATCTCCTTCCCCGAGAAGACCGCCCGCGCCCTCGCGACCGCCGGCGGCGCCCTCACCGTCATCTCCTGCTTCCTCGCCTGGACCTGGACCTCCGCCTTCCCCGGCGACCTCACCGTCTACGGATACCCCGGCGGCCTCCAGTGGCTCGTCCTCGTCGGCGGCGCCCTCACCACCCTCTTCGGCCTCAGCTCCTACGGCATCAAGGGCCTCCAGTGGATCGCCCCCGCCGGAACCGACGCCGCCATCAAGCTCTGCGCCCTCGGCACCCTCCTGACCGTGGCCTACACCGCCTGGGCGATCAGCAACACCCTCGGCGGCCTCGTCAACCTGGAGCCCGGCGGCTTCGTCGCCATCGTCACCGCGCTCGCCGCCTACCTCGGCGCCCGCTCCCTCCCCTTCGAACGGCCCGCCACCGAACTCGCGGACCCCGAAGACACCCGGTGGGAGCAGACCAAGCACAACATCGGCAACACCTGGGCCGTCACCAAGGCCGCCCACGCCGGCGGCACCGCGAAGCCGGCCCGCGCCCTCCCGGCCTACGCCGAGATCCTCATCATCACCGCCGTCCTCGCCGTCGCCCTCGGCGTCTTCACCTACGGCGTCACCACCCCGTACCAGGAACTCTTCATCGGCTTCCTGATCACCGCCGGCTTCGGCTTCACGGCCCTCAACAAGGCCGGCCTGGTGGCCCGCTTCACCACCCTCACCAACAAGCACCGCAACGTCGCCCTCGTCGGCGCCTTCGTCGCGGCCGCCGCCTTCCCCCTCACCCAGACCGACGACCAGTACGCGACCCTCGGCGTCAACATCCTCATCTTCGCCACCGTCGCCCTCGGCCTGAACATCGTCGTCGGCCTCACCGGCCTCCTCGACCTCGGCTACGTCGCCTTCCTCGGCGTCGGCGCCTACACCGCCGCCCTGGTCTCCGGCTCCCCCAACTCCCCCTTCGGAGTGCACCTCCCCTTCTGGGCCGCGATCCTCCTCGGCGCGCTCGCCTCCATGGTCTTCGGCGTCCTCATCGGCGCCCCGACCCTCCGCCTGCGCGGCGACTACCTCGCCATCGTCACCCTGGGCTTCGGAGAGATCTTCCGCATCTCGATGAACAACCTCGACGGCGTCTCCGGCCCCGACCTCACCAACGGCCCCAACGGCGTCGCCGGCGTCCCCAACGTCAACCTCTTCGGGTTCGACTTCGGCGCCACCCACAGCATCGCCGGAATCGCCGTCGGCCGCTTCGCCAACTACTTCCTGCTGATGCTCCTGGTCACCCTCATCGTGATCATGGTCTTCCGCCGCAGCGCCGAATCCCGCATCGGCCGCGCCTGGGTCGCCATCCGCGAAGACGAGACCGCCGCCGAAGCCATGGGCATCAACGGCTTCCGCGTCAAGCTCATCGCCTTCGCCCTCGGCGCCACCCTCGCCGGCCTCGCCGGAGCCGTACAGGCCCACGTGAACTACACCGTCACCCCGGACCAGTACGTCTTCGCCAACGCCGTCCCCCCGAACTCCGCCTTCCTCCTCGCGGCAGTCGTACTCGGCGGCATGGGCACCATCTCCGGCCCCCTCGTCGGCGGCGCCCTCCTCTTCATGATCCCCAACAAGCTCCAGTTCCTGGGCGAGTACCAGCTCCTCGTCTTCGGCATCGCGCTCGTCATCCTGATGCGCCTGCGGCCCGAAGGCCTCATCCCCAACCGGCGCAACCAGCTCGAACTCCACAAGGACCTCGAAGCGCCCACAGTCCTCGGCAAGGCAGGGGCCTGATCCATGACCACCACCACGACCGAAACGGTCCTCGACGCCCGCGGCGTCACGATGCGCTTCGGCGGCCTCACCGCCGTCAAGAACGTCGACCTCACCGTCCGCAGCGGCGAGATCGTCGGCCTCATCGGCCCCAACGGCGCCGGCAAGACCACCTTCTTCAACTGCCTCACCGGCCTCTACATCCCCACCGAGGGCGAAGTCCGGTACAAGGGCACGGTCCTGCCCCCCAAGTCCTTCAAGGTCACCGCGGCCGGCATCGCCCGCACCTTCCAGAACATCCGTCTCTTCAACAACATGACGGTCCTGGAAAACGTCCTCGTCGGACGCCACACCCGCACCAAGGAAGGCCTCTGGTCCGCCCTCCTGCGCCTCCCCAGCTTCGGCAAGGAAGAGCAGGCCAGCCGCGAGCGCGCCATGGAGCTGCTGGAGTTCATCGGCCTCGACCACAAGGCCGAGCACCTCGCCCGCAACCTCCCCTACGGTGAGCAGCGCAAGCTGGAGATCGCCCGCGCCCTCGCCAGCGACCCGGGCCTCATCCTCCTGGACGAGCCCACCGCCGGCATGAACCCGCAGGAGACCCGCGCCGCCGAAGAGCTCATCTTCGCCATCCGGGACAAGGGCATCGCCGTCCTCGTCATCGAGCACGACATGCGCTTCATCTTCAACCTCTGCGACCGCGTCGCCTGCCTCGTCCAGGGCGAGAAGCTCATCGAGGGCACCGCCGGCGAGGTCCAGAGCGACGAGCGCGTCATCGCCGCCTACCTCGGCGAGCCCTTCGAAGGCGCCCCCGGCGCCGAGGAGGTCGCCGAGGTCGAGGCCGCCGAGGAAGCCGCCGAAGCCGAGGTCGTGGCCGAAGCCGAAGCCGCCGTCGAGGCCACCGAGGACGAAGCCGCGGAAGCCGCGGAAACCGCCGAGGGCGCCGAGAGCACCGGCACCGGCGAGGCGGACAGCACCACCAGCACGGACGGAGAAGCCAAGTGACCGCACTCCTCGAGGTCGAGGACCTCCGCGTCGCCTACGGCAAGATCGAAGCCGTCAAGGGCATCTCCTTCACCGTCAACGAAGGCGAGATCGTCACCCTCATCGGGACGAACGGCGCCGGCAAGACCACCACCCTGCGCACCCTGTCCGGCCTGATCAAGCCCAAGGGCGGCCAGATCAAGTTCCAGGGCAAGTCGCTGAAGAAGGTCCCCGCGCACGACATCGTCTCGCTCGGACTCGCCCACTCCCCCGAGGGGCGGCACATCTTCCCGCGCATGTCGATCGAGGACAACCTCCTCCTCGGCGCCTTCCTCCGCAACGACAAGGAAGGCATCCAGAAGGACATCCAGCGCGCCTACGACCTCTTCCCGATCCTGGGAGAGCGCCGCAAGCAGGCCGCCGGCACCCTCTCCGGCGGCGAGCAGCAGATGCTCGCCATGGGCCGCGCGCTCATGTCGCAGCCGAAGCTGCTCATGCTGGACGAGCCCTCGATGGGCCTCTCGCCGCTGATGATGCAGAAGATCATGGCGACCATCGCCGAGCTCAAGGCGGCCGGCACCACGATCCTGCTGGTCGAGCAGAACGCCCAGGCCGCGCTGTCGCTGGCCGACCAGGGCCACGTCATGGAGATCGGCAAGATCGTCCTG
This sequence comes from Streptomyces sp. NPDC037421, assembly GCF_055602105.1. Taxonomy (NCBI): domain Bacteria; kingdom Bacillati; phylum Actinomycetota; class Actinomycetes; order Kitasatosporales; family Streptomycetaceae; genus Streptomyces; species Streptomyces sp. NPDC037421. Next base: position 170,885 of record NZ_JBVJWV010000004.1, on the reverse strand, counting down.
TCGGGCCCGGGCCGCGAGCTCCTCGTCAACGAGGACGTCCGCAAGGCCTACCTCGGCGAGGACTGACCCCGCCGGTTCGTTCAAAGCCGTGAGGCCCGTCTCCCCTCGGGGGGAGACGGGCCTCACGCGTTGGCGCTGCCGCTACTTGCCGGCGTTCTGCTTCTTCTCCTCGGCGTCCTCGATGACCGCCTCGGCGACCTGCTGCATGGACATGCGGCGGTCCATGGAGGTCTTCTGGATCCACCGGAACGCGGCGGGCTCGGAGAGCTTGTACTCGGTCTGGAGAATGCTCTTGGCCCGGTCGACGAGCTTGCGGGTCTCCAGGCGCGCGGAAAGGTCCGCGACCTCCTTCTCCAGCGCCTTCAGCTCCGCGAACCGGGACACGGCCATCTCGATGGCCGGGACGACGTCGCTCTTGCTGAAGGGCTTGACGAGGTACGCCATGGCGCCGGCGTCCCGCGCCCGCTCGACGAGGTCTCGCTGGGAGAACGCGGTGAGCATCAGCACGGGGGCGATGGACTCCTCCGCGATCTTCTCGGCGGCGGAGATCCCGTCGAGGACGGGCATCTTCACGTCGAGGATCACCAGGTCGGGGCGGTGTTCGCGCGCGAGCTCGATGGCCGTCTGCCCGTCCCCGGCCTCGCCGACGACGGAGTAGCCCTCTTCTTCGAGCATTTCTTTCAGGTCGAGACGGATGAGCGCCTCGTCCTCGGCGATGACGACGCGGGTCGTCAGCGGCGGAACGTGCGACTGGTCGGCGTCGGGCGTGGGCGTCGACTCGTGCTCGGCGGTCACGGGGGCTCCTCTTTGCGGGGCATAACAAGCTCCCCCGAGCCTACCTAGCTACGGTAAGGTGGTGCCACGCAGGGATCCCTGATTCCTTCGTTTCTTAGGCCCCAGTACTCCAACTGGTCAGAGAGGCCGCTCTCAAACAGCGGACAGTGTGGGTTCGAATCCCACCTGGGGCACCTTTCCTTTAATTTCAAGGTCACGCGAGATTCATCGACCTTCGCCCCATTAGGGGAATCCGCCCGAAAAGGCACGTGTGAGCGCAAGATTTTCTCCAACGTCGCCCATATGTACGATCTGGCGACTCGCCGACATGCGCTAAGGGCTGTCCCGTAATCCCCGGTGGATCGGCGCACGGCGTCGGATGCGGTGCATCGCAAGGCGGAGGGGCGCCCCCGTACTGGGCGTATTCGGGCGTTCCGACAACGCAGCGAGGTGCCGTAGCCGGCGTCGTGCGCCCGCCGGGGATTACGGGACCGCCCTTAGCTCTTCTGGGCAAGGGAAGAAGCCTCAACTCGGTGAGCAAGGAAACCGGGATATCCCGCTCCGCAATCCGCGCTTGGCAGGCAGGGGGAACCGCGCCGAAGTCCGCTCGCGCCCTGCGCAGAGCCTACGGATGCGGCCTCGTATGCCCATCTGCTCGGCCTCTACCTCGGCGACGGCTGCATCAGCCCCCATCCACGCCGTGGCCACCACCTCCGGATCGCGTGCGCCGACGCCTGGCCCGGTCTCATCGAGCAGTGCCGCGCAGCGATCCTGGCCGTACGGCCGACCGACAAGGTCTACGTGTTGCAGCGCCAAGGCTGCGTGGCCGTCACCAGCTACGGACGGCACTGGACCTGTCTCTTCCCTCAGCACGCACCGGGCAAGAAGCACGAGCGGCGCATCGCCCTCCAGTCCTGGCAACAGGAGATGGTCGACGCGCGCCCATGGGAGTTCATCCGCGGACTGATCCACTCCGACGGATGCCGGATCACCAACTGGACCGTCCGGAACGGCAAGCGCTACGAGTACCCCCGGTATTTCTTCACCAACAAGTCCGCGGACATCACACGGATGCTCACCGACACCCTGGACCGGCTCGGCGTCCAGTGGAAACAGGCGGACAAGCAGAACGTCTCCATCGCCCGGAAGGAATCCGTCGCGCTCATGGACGCCCACGTCGGGCCGAAGTACTGACAGCCTTGAGTCTCCAGTGGGTGGAGACCGCAGGATGGGGGCATGGACGGCGTGACGGAGTTGTATTCGATCGGGGAGCTGGCCCGGAGGACCGGGTTGGCGGTGCGGACGATCCGCTTCTACTCCGATACGGGGGTCGTCGCGCCGTCCTGTCGTAGTCGTGCCGGGTACCGGCTGTACGACGTCGACGCGCTGGTGCGGCTGGAGCTCGTGCGGACGCTGCGGGAGCTGGGGGTGGATCTGCCCAGCGTGCGGCGGGTGCTGGATCGGGAGCTGTCGGTGGCCGAGGTGGCTGCCGCGCACGCCGATGCGGTGGAGGCGCAGATCCGGGCGTTGCGGTTGCGTCGGGCGGTGTTGCGGCTGGTGGCCGGGCGCGGGTCGGGTCCCGAGGAGGTTCGGTTGATGCATGAGGTGACGCGGTTGTCGGGCGAGGAACGCCGGCGGTGGGTGGAGTTGTTGGTGGAGGGGGCCGACGAGTCGGTGGCGGCGATGGTGCGGGCTTCGGCGCCGGAGTTGCCGGAGGATCCGTCGGTGGAGCAGGTGGCGGCGTGGGTGGAGTTGGCGGGGCTGGTGGGGGATGCGGGGTTCCGGGAGGTGTTCCGGGGGGCGCCGGGGGTGGAGGCGCCGGTTGATCCGCGGGTGGAGCGGTATTGGCGGTTGGTGTGGGTGGTGAACGGGTGGGAGGTGGTTCCGGGGTTGGTGCCTTAGGTTGGGGCGTCCGTTGGTGTGGGTGTTGGAGGGACGTCTCGATGAGCGAGAAGGCTCGGAAGCTGTTCGACGCGCTGGATCTGAACCATGACGGGGAGTTGACCCGTGCGGAGGTGATCTCGGCTCTGCGTGCGAAGGGGCCGACGTTGGCGGCGCAGGGGGATCTGCCGTTCTGGGGTCTGGGGGACGCGGATGCGTCGTCGGCCCTGTTCGATGCGGCGGACAAGAACGGTGATGCGGTGTTGTCGTTCGAGGAGTTCGAGGCCGAGGTGGATCGTCGGTTCGGTTGGTGACGGCCCCGTGTACGACGCCGCCGGGCCGCCCCTCGTGAGGGGCGGCCCGGCGGTGTTGTGGGTGGTGTCAGCGGACGGGGTCGCCGATGTGGTGGATGCGGACGAGGTTGGTCTTGCCGGTGACGCCGGGGGGTGAGCCGGCGGTGATGACGACGATGTCGCCGGGGACGCAGCGTCCGATGCGCAGGAGTTCTTCTTCGACCTGGGCGACCATGGCGTCGGTGGAGTCGACGTGGGGGCCGAGGAAGGTTTCGACGCCCCAGGTGAGGTTGAGCTGGGAGCGGGTGGCGGGGTCGGGGGTGAAGGCGAGGAGGGGGATGGGGCTGCGGTAGCGGGAGAGGCGGCGGACGGTGTCTCCGCTCTGGGTGAAGGCGACGAGGAATTTGGCGCCGAGGAAGTCGCCCATTTCGGCGGCCGCGCGGGCTACGGCTCCGCCTTGGGTGCGGGGCTTGTTGCGGTCGGTGAGGGGCGGGAGTCCCTTGGCGAGGATGTCCTCTTCGGCGGCTTCGACGATGCGGGCCATGGTGCGGACGGTTTCGACGGGGTGTTTGCCGACGCTGGTTTCGCCGGAGAGCATGACGGCGTCGGTGCCGTCGATGACGGCGTTGGCGACGTCGGAGGCTTCGGCGCGGGTGGGGCGGCTGTTGTCGATCATCGAGTCGAGCATCTGGGTGGCGACGATGACCGGCTTGGCGTTGCGCTTGGCGAGTTTGATGGCGCGCTTCTGGACGATGGGGACTTGTTCCAGGGGCATTTCGACGCCGAGGTCGCCGCGGGCGACCATGATGCCGTCGAAGGCGGCGACGATGTCGTCGATGCTTTCGACGGCCTGGGGCTTTTCGATCTTCGCGATGACGGGGAGGCGTCGGCCTTCCTCGTCCATGACGCGGTGGACGTCTTCGATGTCGCGGCCGGTGCGGACGAAGGAGAGGGCGATGACGTCGGCGCCGGTGCGCAGGGCCCAGCGGAGGTCTTCGATGTCCTTGTCGGAGAGGGCGGGGACGGAGACGGCGACGCCGGGGAGGTTGAGGCCCTTGTGGTCGGAGACCATGCCGCCTTCGATGACGCGGGTGTGGACTCGGGGGCCGTCGACGGAGGTGACTTCGAGGGTGACGCGGCCGTCGTCGACGAGGATGCGTTCGCCGGTGGTGACGTCGTCGGCGAGGCCCTTGTAGGTGGTGCCGCAGGTGTGGCGGTCGCCCTGGTGGTCTTCGACGGTGATGGTGAATTCGTCGCCGCGTTCAAGGAGTACGGGGCCTTCACGGAAGCGGCCGAGGCGGATCTTCGGGCCTTGAAGGTCGGCGAGGATGCCGACGCTGCGGCCGGTCTCGTCGGAGGCCTTTCGTACGCGCTGGTAGCGCTCCTCGTGTTCGGCGTAGGTGCCGTGGCTGAGGTTGAGGCGGGCGATGTCCATTCCGGCTTCGACCAGGGCTTTGATCTGGTCGTATGAGTCGGTGGCGGGGCCCAGGGTACATACGATTTTCGCTCGGCGCATGGGAGCGAGCGTATGCCCTACCGGGGGGTAGGAAATGAGGTACGGGCGTCTCCTCAACAACCTTTGGGCGAAAGCTTGTTGACATCTTTTGAATGTGCACGGGGGTGCTCCGATGAGCACCCCCGGAGGGGTGGCTCAGAGCTGTGGCGGGGTCATGGTGAAGCGGGCGTTGACCTGGGCGTGGACGGTCTGGCGCTGGGGTTCGAGGTCGAGGGGCGGGGCCCCGGCGTCGTCGGATCCGGCGAAGGTCATGGAGCGGTAGGCGCCGGCGGGGGCGGCCATGGCGAGGGGGGCGGCGTTCTCGGCTCCGAGGTCGGCGAGCTCGATGAGGGCGGCGAGGTCGGCGCCGAGGGCGTGGGCGTATTCGCGGGCGCGCTGGACGGCTTCGAGTACGGCTTGGCGGCGGGCTTCGCCGTGGGCGGGTGAGGTGGGGCGCAGGGCCCACCAGGGGCCGTCGACCTGGGTGAGTTCGAGGTCGGCGAGGCGGGTGGTGAGTTCGCCGAGGGTGGTGAAGTCGTTGAGTTCGGCGGTGATGTGGACGCGGCCGTGGTAGGCGCGGATGCGTTCGCCGCGGCCGTGGCGGGTGAGTTCGGGGGTGATGGAGAAGGAGCCGGTTTCGATTTTCTCGACGGGTTCGCCGTAGCTCTTGAGGAGTTCGAGGACGGTGTTGTTGCGGCGGGTGAGGTCGTCGAGGGCGGTGCGGCGGTCGGTGCCTCGGGCGCTGACGGTGATGCCGATGCGGGCGATTTCGGGGTCGACTTCGAGGCGGGCTTCTCCGCGGACGGCGACGCGGGGTACTTCGGGGGTTCCGTAGGGCTGGTGGGTGGCGTTCGGGGCGTCCTGGGTCATGGTTTCACTCTCGCACCGTGGCCCGTACGGGTGTGGTCATCGGATCGAAACCTGAGGGGGGTGTTGCGGCTTGTTACCGGTGGGTCAGAATCTACGCGCGTCGTTCACGCTTCGTAACACGCCTCACAAGGGGAGATGGCAATGGCGTTTGACCGTAGGACGTTCATGGGGGCTTCGGCTGCCACGGGTGCGGCTGTGGCGATGGCGGGGGCCACGAGCTCTCCGGCCGCCGCCGCGCCCGCTCCGTCGAAGGGGCCGAAGACCTACGCGTTCACCGTGATGGGTACGACCGATCTGCACGGGAACGTCTTCAACTGGGACTACTTCACGGACAAGGAGTTCGACGACAAGGCGCACAACGACGTCGGTCTGGCGAAGATCTCGACGCTGGTGGAGCAGGTCCGCGCGGAGAAGGGGCGTTGCAACACGCTCCTGATCGACGCGGGCGACACCATCCAGGGCACGCAGCTTTCGTACTACTACGCGAAGGTGGATCCGATCACGGCGCGGCGTGGTCCGGTGCACCCGATGGCGCAGGCGATGAACGCGATCGGCTACGACGCGGCGGCGCTGGGGAACCACGAGTTCAACTACGGCATTCCGGTGCTGCGGAAGTTCGAGGAGCAGTGTGATTTCCCGCTGCTGGGGGCGAACGCGCTGGACGCGAAGACGTTGCGGCCGGCGTTCCCGCCGTACAGCATGCACCGGCTGCGGACGCCGCACGGGCGGGACGTGAAGGTGGCGGTGCTGGGTCTGACGAATCCGGGGATCGCGATCTGGGACAAGGCGAACGTGCAGGGGAAGATGACGTTCCCGGGGCTGGAGGAGCAGGCGGCGAAGTACGTGCCGAAGCTGCGGTCGATGGGTGCGGACGTGGTGATCGTGTCGGCGCATTCGGGGTCGAGCGGTACGTCCTCGTACGGTGACCAGCTGCCGTACGTCGAGAACGCGGCGGGTCTGGTGGCGGAGCAGGTGCCGGGGATCGACGCGGTTCTGGTGGGGCACGCGCACACGGAGATCCCGGAGTACCGGGTGAAGAACAAGGCGACCGGCAAGGACGTGGTGCTGTCGGAGCCGCTGAAGTGGGGGCAGCGGCTGACGCTGTTCGACTTCGAGCTGTCGTGGGAGCGGGGCCGCTGGTCGGTGGCGAAGGTTTCGGCGAAGGTGCTGAACTCGAACACGGCGGCCGAGGACCCGAAGATCACGCGGCTGCTGTCGGACGAGCACCGCAAGGTGGTGGCGTACGTCAACCAGGTGATCGGGACGTCGACGCGGGCGATGTCGTCGGCCGAGGGTCCGGTGAAGGACGTGCCGATCATCGACCTGATCAACCACGTGCAGGCGGAGACGGTGAAGGCGGCCCTGGCCGGTTCGCAGTGGGGGTCGCTGCCTGTGCTGTCGCAGGCGTCCTGTTTCTCGCGGACGGCGGCGATACCGGCCGGCCAGGTGACGATCAGGGACGCGGCGGGGCTGTACCCGTTCGAGAACACCCTGGAGGCGCGCCTGCTGACGGGTGCGCAGCTGAAGGACTACCTGGAGTACTCGGCGCGGTACTTCGTGCAGACGGCTCCGGGTGGTGCGGTGGATCCGGCGAAGCTGACGAACGCGGAGAGCATCCCGGACTACAACTACGACGCGGTGTACGGGCTGACGTACGACATCGACATCGCGCAGCCGGTGGGTTCGCGGATCACGGGGCTGTCGTTCGCGGGGAAGCCGGTGGATCCCGCGGGGCAGTTCGTGTTCGCGGTGAACAATTACCGGGCTTCGGGTGGTGGGGCGTTCCCGCACGTGCCGAAGGCGAAGCAGTTGTGGGCGAACTCGGACGAGATCCGCAACACGATCATCCAGTGGGTGAAGGCGAAGGGCACGGTGGATCCGGCGCAGTTCGCTTCGGTGGACTGGCGGCTGACGCGGGCGGGCGTGCCCGTGTTCTAGGCGTTGCGGTCGTCCTGCGACGTGTGTGCGGCCGGGTCCTGCTGTGGCGGGTCCCGGCCGTTCGCGTCAGGGGTGGTCGACGAGGGGGCGGAGTTCGACCGGGGGGTGGGGGCGGGTGGGGGTGCGCTGTTCGAGGCCGAAGGTGGTGAAGGCGGTGCGGTGGGGCTGGGGGTAGGGCTCTTTGCCGGTGAGGGTGTTGAGGATGGCGGCGCTGCGCCAGGCGGCGAGGCCGAGGTCGGGGGTGCCGACGCCGTGGGTGTGGCGTTCGCCGTTCTGGACGAAGACGGTTCCGCTGACGGAGGGGTCGAGGATCATGCGGTAGCGGTCGTCGATGCGGGGGCGGCCGGAGGAGTCCTTGCGCATGTAGGGGTCGAGGCCGGCGAAGAGGCTGGTGAGGGGGCGTTCCTTGTAGCCGGTGGCGAGGACGACGGCGTCGGTGGTGAGGCGGGAGCGGGTGCCCTGCTGGGTGTGTTCGAGGTGGAGTTCGATTTTGGTGGTGGCCACGCGGCCTGCGGTGCGGACGGTGACTCCGGGGGTGAGGACGGTGTCGGGCCAGCCGCCGTGGAGGGTGCGTCGGTAGAGCTCTTCGTGGATGGCGGCGATGGTGGCGGTGTCGATGCCCTTGTGGAGTTGCCATTGGGCGGGGACGAGGCGGTCGCGGACGGGTTCGGGGAGGTCGTGGAAGTAGCGGGTGTAGTCGGGGGTGAAGTGTTCGAGGCCGAGCTTGGAGTACTCCATGGGGGCGAAGGAGGGGGTGCGGGCGAGCCAGGTGAGGCGTTCGCGGCCGGCGGGGCGGGTGCGGAGCAGGTCGAGGAAGACTTCGGCGCCTGACTGGCCGGAGCCGATGACGGTGACGTGTTCGGCGCCGAGGATGCGCTGGCGGTTGTCGAGGTAGTCGGCGGAGTGGATGACGGGGACGGCGGGGGCGTCGGCGAGGGGGCGCAGGGGTTCGGGGACGTAGGGGGCGGTGCCGATGCCGAGGACGAGGTTGCGGGTGTAGGTGCGGCCGAGGGCTTCGGCTTCTCCGTCGGTGTCGAGCTGGGTGTAGTCGACTTCGAAGAGGTCGCGTTCGGGGTTCCAGCGGACGGCGTCGACCTGGTGGCCGAAGTGGAGTCCGGGGAGGCGTCCGGCCACCCAGCGGCAGTAGGCGTCGTACTCGGCGCGCTGGATGTGGAACTGCTCGGCGAAGTAGAAGGGGAAGAGGCGTTCCTTGTGCTTGAGGTAGCTGAGGAAGGTCCAGGGGCTGGTGGGGTCGGCGAGGGTGACGAGGTCGGCGAGGAAGGGGACTTGGAGGGTGGCTCCTTCGAGGAGGAGTCCGGGGTGCCAGCGGAAGTCGCGGCGCTGGTCGTAGAAGGCGGTGGCGAGGCGGTCGACGCCTTGTTGGGGGAGGCCGTGGGCGAGGGCGGCGAGGGAGAGGTTGAAGGGGCCGATGCCGATTCCGACGAGGTCGTGGGGTGCATCGTGCTGGGCGGTCATCGGTGGGTGCTGCCTTCCAGGAGGGCTACGAGGGTGTCCAGGTCCCGCGTGGTGGTGTGGGGGTTGAGCAGGGTCGCCTTGAGCCAGAGCCGGCCGTCGGCGGTGGCGCGGCCGAGGACGGCGGTGCCGTCGTGGAGGAGGGTGCGGCGCAGGGCGGCGAGGCGGTCGTCGTCGGTGGGGGTGGGCCGGAAGAGGACCGTGGTGATGGTGGGGTGTGCGTGGAGTTCGAAGCCGGGGTGTGCGTCGAGGAGTTCGGCGAGCCGGTGGGCTGTGGCGCAGGTGTGGTCGATGAGCCGGGCGAGGCCGTCGCGGCCGAGTGAGCGGAGGGTGGCGACGATCTTGAAGGCGTCGGGGCGGCGGGTGGTGCGCAGGGAGCGGCCGAGGAGGTCGGGGAGGCCGGCTTCGGTGTCGTCGGTGGCGTTGAGGTAGTCGGCCTGGTGGGCGAGGGGTGCCAGGAGGGTGCTGTCGGGGACGGCGAGGAGGCCGGCGGCGACGGGTTGCCAGCCGAGTTTGTGCAGGTCGAGGGTGATGGACCGGGCGCGGTGGAGGCCGTTCAGCTTGGTGCGGTGGCGGGGGCTGAAGGCGAGGGCTCCGCCGTAGGCGGCGTCTACGTGGAGTTCGGCGCGGTGGCGCTCGCAGACGTCGGCGAGGGCGTCGAGGGGGTCGATGAGGCCCGCGTCGGTGGTGCCGGCGGTGGCGGTGACGAGGGCGGGGCCGGGGGTGCGGGCGAGGGCCTCGTCGAGGGTGGTGGGGTCGAGGGTGCCGGTGGGGGTGGGGAGGGCGGTGGTGGGGGGCAGGCCGAGGAGCCAGGCGGCGCGGGGGATGGAGTGGTGGGCGGCTGCGCCGTGGAGGACGGTGAGGCGGGGGCCGTGGCGTTCGCGGGCGAGGAGGAGGGCCAGCTGGTTGGCTTCGGTGCCGCCGGTGGTGAGGAGGGCGTCGGCGTGGGGGGTGTCGTAGAACTCGGCGGCGAGGGTGCGGGTGAGGAGGGCCTCGATGGTGGAGGCGGCGGGGGCCTGGTCCCAGGAGTCGAGGGAGGGGTTGAGGGCGCTGACGGCGAGGTCGGCGGCGGCCGCGACGGCGAGCGGGGGGCAGTGCAGGTGGGCCGCGCAGAGGGGGTCGGCGGGGTCGGCGGCGCCGGCGGCGAGGGTGTGGACGAGGGTGGCCAGCGCTTCGTGGTCGCCGGTGCCGTGGGTGGGGAGTACGTCGCCCAGTGCGGTCCGGACGCGGGCCGTGACGGTGTCGGGGCCGCCGGCGGGGAGGGGTCCTCTGCGTGCCGTCGCGCCGGTGTGGAGGGCGGTGAGGACGGTGTGGAGGAGGGGGCGGAGGGCGTCCGGGCCGTGGGCTCCGCCGGCGAGCGGGGGCGCGGGGGGTGGCGCGGGCTCGGTCATGGGCGGGCCTCCGGGGCAGGCGGACCGGCGGAACCGCTGCGCGGGGCCGGGGGTGGGCGGGACACCCTGCCGGTACAACGATCAGACCCGAATGGGGTAACCGGGTGGGGCCGGTGTGTTGCCTGCCGGGTGCGGTTCCGCTGCGCGGGGCTGTCCCCTGCCCTCCCTCCCGCCGTTCCCCGGGCGCTGCCCGGACCCGCGCCTCGAACGCCGGCGGGTCCGGATCCGGGCATGGCTGAGCGCCGCAGTTGCCAGGTCAGTACCAACTGCGGCGCTCGGTATGGGGGGCCGGGAGGGCCCGGGGGTCAGCCTGCGAGGAGGGTGAGGGTGTCGATCACGCGGTTCGAGAAGCCCCACTCGTTGTCGTACCAGGCGACGACCTTGATGTGGCGGCCCTCGACGCGGGTGAGCTCGGAGTCGAAGATCGAGGAGGCCGGGTTGCCCGTGATGTCGGAGGAGACCAGCGGGTCGTCCGAGTATTCGAGTACGCCGGCCAGCGGGCCCGCGGCCGCGGTGCGGTAGGCCTCCAGGACCTGCTCGCGGGTCACGTCGCGGGCGACGGTGGTGTTGAGCTCGACGATGGAGCCCACCGGTACGGGTACGCGGATCGAGTCGCCGGACAGCTTGCCGTCGAGCTGCGGCAGGACGAGGCCGATGGCCTTCGCGGCGCCGGTCGAGGTCGGCACGATGTTGACGCCGGCGGCGCGGGCGCGGCGCGGGTCGCGGTGCGGGCCGTCCTGGAGGTTCTGCTCCTGGGTGTAGGCGTGCACCGTGGTCATGAAGCCGTGCTCGATGCCGGCGAGGTCGTCCAGGACGGCGGCCAGCGGCGCGAGGGCGTTGGTCGTGCAGGAGGCGTTGGAGACGACGGTGTGCAGTTCCGCGTCGTAGGCGTCGGTGTTGACGCCGTAGGCGAGGGTGACGTCGGCGCCGTCGGAGGGGGCGCTGACGAGGACCTTGCGGGCGCCGGCCTTGATGTGGGCGCGGGCGGCTTCGGCGGAGGTGAAGCGGCCGGTGGCTTCGAGGACGAGGTCGACTTCGAGGTCGGCCCACGGCAGCTGGGCGGGCTCGCGTTCGGCGAGGACCTTGATGCGGTGGCCGTCGACGACGAGGACGTCGCCTTCGACGGTGACCGGGCGGCCGAGGCGGCCGGAGGTGGTGTCGTAGGCGAGCAGCCGGGCCAGGGTGGCGGGTTCGGTGAGGTCGTTGATGGCGACCACCTGGAGGTTGGTGTCGCGTTCGAGGAGCGCGCGCAGCACGTTGCGTCCGATGCGGCCGAATCCGTTGATGGCGATGCGAGTCATGTGCCTGTCCCTTCTGTTCGCGCCATCAGGTTCGCGTGTGGCGGGCGGGCGTGACAGGGGCGAGATCGCCATGGTTCGAAAGGATCCCGCCAGGGGGTCGTCAGTCGCCCTGGGTGAAGGTGCGGCGGTATTCGGTCGGGGTGGTGTCGAGGATGCGCTGGAAGTGGAGGCGCAGGTTGGCTCCGGTGCCGAGGCCGACGTCGGCGGCGATCTGTTCGACTCCGCGTTCGGAGCGTTCGAGGAGTTCGCGGGCGAGGTCGATGCGGGCGCGCATGACCCATTGCATGGGGGTGTATCCGGTGTCTTCGACGAAGCGGCGGGAGAAGGTGCGGGGGGATACGGCGGCGTGCTGGGCGAGGGTTTCGAGGGTGAGGGGTTCGGCGAGGCGGTGCAGGGCCCATTCGCGGGTGGCGGCGAAGCGTTCGCCGAGGGGCTCGGGGACGCTGCGCGGTACGTACTGGGCTTGGCCGCCGCTGCGGTAGGGGGCCGCGACGAGGCGGCGGGCGGCGTGGTTGGAGGCGGCGACGCCGAGGTCGCGGCGCAGGATGTGCAGGCACAGGTCGATGCCGGAGGCGGCGCCGGCGGAGGTGAGGACGCTGCCTTCGTCGACGAAGAGGACGTTCTCGTCGACGTGGACGTGGGGGTGTTTGGCGGCGAGGGCGCGTGCGTAGTGCCAGTGGGTGGTGGCGCGTTTGCCGTCGAGGAGGCCGGTGGCGGCGAGGGCGAACGCGCCGGTGGAGATGGCGGCGAGGCGTGCGCCGCGCCGGTGGGCGGCGGTGAGGGCGTCGAGGACGGCCTGGGGCGGGTCGTCGCGGTCGGGGAAGCGGTAGCCGGGGACGAAGACGATGTCGGCCCAGGCGAGTGCGTCGAGTCCGTGGGTGACGTAGTAGGAGAGTCCGTCGCCGCCGGTGACGAGGCCGGGTGCGGCGCCGCAGACGCGGACTTCGTAGGGCATGCTCGCGCGGGTCGTGAAGACCTGTGCGGGGATGCCGACGTCGAGCGGTTTGGCCCCCTCAAGGACGAGAACGGCGACGCGATGCAGGTGGGAGGGCGGCACAGGACAAAGCGTACGCGGGTGGGCGGGGCCCGTCGGTGCGGCCGGGGTGGTGGTGTGGCCGCCCGACGGGCGGGGGTGCGTACGGGGTCAGGCGCCGCGGACGCGCAGGGCGCGGGCGAGGTCGTCGAGCTGGTCGCCGAGTACGCGGCGCAGCATGGGGATGATCTCGGGGTCTTCGAGGCAGGTGCGGCCGGCCTGGAGGCTGGTGTGGTCGACGGCGTGGGCGGGGAACGCCCAGCGGCCGGCGGCTTCGCCGATGGCGGGGCCGCGGCGGGTGGCGAGGGCGACGGCTTCGGGGTAGTAGCGGGGTACGTAGTCGCGTACGAGGTCGCTCTGTTCGGGCTGCCAGAAGCCGTGGGCGGTGGCGGTGAAGAGGTAGTTGGACAGGGTGTCGTCGTGGAAGAGGCGCTGCCAGGCGGCGGCCTTGGCTTCGGGGGTGGGCAGGGAGGCGTGGCAGCGGGCGGCGCCTTGCTGTCCGGTGGCGCTGGGGTCGTCGGCGAGGGCGGTGTCGATGGCGGCTCCGTCCACGGCGCCGAGTACGCAGAGGCGGGCGAGGATGCGCCAGCGGAGTTCGGGGTCGAGTTCGGGGCCTCCGGTGACGGTGCCGTCGGCGAGCCAGGCGGCGATGGTGTCGGGCTGGGTGGCGCTGTCGATGAGGGTGCGTACGGCGGCGAGGCGCAGGCCGGGGTCGGTGCCGTCCTCGGTGCGGCGCAGGAGGTCGCGGGTGGCGGTGGTGATGAGGCCGAGGGCGGTGTCGCGGTCGGCGGGGGCGACGTAGAGGTCGGCGATCTGGGTGCGGGCGAAGTCGAGGACGCCCTGGACGACGGCGAGGTCGGGTTCTTCGGGGATGTGGGCGGCGAGGGTGTGGAGGTAGTCGAGGGGGTCGAGTTCGCCGTCGCGGACCATGTCGCGCAGGGAGCCCCAGACGACGGCGCGGGTGAGGGGGTCGGGGATGCGGGAGAGGTCGCGGAGGGCGGTTTCGAGGGAGGTTTCGTCGAGGCGGATCTTGGCGTAGGTGAGGTCGCCGTCGTTGAGGACGAGGAGGTCGGGGCGGGGGCCCGCGGAGGAGAGGATCTCGTCGGTGGGGACGTCGAGGCCGAGGAGTTCGGTGCGTTCGAGGGTGCCGTCGGCGGCGCGGGTGTAGGTGCCGGCGTGGATGCGGTGGGGGCGGCTGCCGTGGCGGTCGACGGTGAGGGTCCAGCCGCCGGGGCTGTCCTGGATGCGGGGGGTGAGGGTGTCGGTGCCGGTGGTGCGCAGCCAGGTTTCGGCCCAGGCGTGGACGTCGCGGTCGGTGTGGGCGGCGAGGGAGTCCACGAAGTCGGCGAGGGAGGCGTTGGCGAACTTGTGGCGGGTGAAGTGGGTGTTGATGCCGGCGAGGAAGTCCTTCTCGCCGAGCCAGGCGACGAGCTGGCGCAGGGCGGAGGCGCCCTTGGCGTAGGAGATGCCGTCGAAGTTGAGGAGGGCGGAGGCGGTGTCGGGGACGTCGTCGGGGCCGGGGGCGACGGGGTGGGTGGAGGAGCGCTGGTCGGCGGCGTAGCCCCAGGGCTTGCGTTCCATGCCGAACGCGGTCCAGGTGCCGGTGAAGCGGGTGGCTTCGGTGAGGGTCTGGTAGCCCATGTATTCGGCGAAGGACTCGTTGAGCCAGATGTCGTCGAACCAGGCGAGGGTGACGAGGTCGCCGAACCACATGTGGGCCATCTCGTGGGCGATGACCATGGCGCGGCGCTGGCGTTCGGTGTCGGTGACGGCGGAGCGGAAGACGAATTCGTCGCGGAAGGTGACGAGGCCGGGGTTTTCCATGGCGCCGGCGTTGAACTCGGGGACGAAGGCCTGGTCGTAGGAGTCGAAGGGGTAGGGCTCGGTGAACTTCTCGTGGTAGCGGTCGAAGCAGGCGGTGGTGACGGAGAGGATCTCGTCGGCGTCGGCGTCGAGGTGGGGGGCGAGGGACTTGCGGCAGTGGATGCCGAAGGGGAGGCCGGCGTGGGTGGTGGTGATGCTGTGCCAGGGGCCTGCGGCGATGGCGGCGAGGTAGGTGGAGATGACGGGGGTGGCGGCTGACTGCCAGACGCCGGCTCCGTCGCTCTTGTCGCGGTTGCCGAAGTGGGTGGTGATGCCGTTGGTGAGGACGGTCCAGTGTGCGGGGGCGGCGACGGTGAACTCGAAGACGGCCTTCAGGTCGGGCTGGTCGAAGGCGGGGAAGACGCGCTGGACGTCGTCCATGAACATCTGGGAGTAGACGTACGTCTCCCCGTCCGCGGGGTCGGTGAAGCGGTGCAGTCCCTCGCCGGTGCGGGAGTAGCGCATGCGGGCGTCGATGCGCAGCTCGTGGGGGCCGGGGGTGAGGCCGGTGAGCGGGAGCCGGTTGCCGTCGAGGGTGGCGGGGTCGAGCGGGTTGCCGTCGAGGGTGGCGGTGCGCAGCTCGTCCGGCTTGAGTTCGACGAAGGTGTCTCCGGCGGCGCGGGCGGTGAACCGGATGACGGTGGTGGAGTCGAACGTCTCTTCGCCGGTGGTGAGGTCGAGGCCGACGACGTAGTTGTGGACGTCGAGGAGCTGGGCTCGGAGCTGCGCTTCGTTGCGCGTCAGTGCGGACATGCGGCCCATGCTGCCGGATGGCCGCGCCCGCTCCCAGGGGTTTCGCGGGCGGGTGGGGCGGGTCCGGGGCGGGTGGTGCGGCCGGGGCCGGGCGGGTGCCCGCCCCGGGGCCTGTTACTCCTCGCCGGCGGCGATGGTCTCGTGGTGGCGGATGACTTCGGCGATGATGAAGTTGAGGAGTTTTTCGGCGAAGGCCGGGTCGAGTTTGGCGCTTTCGGCGAGCTGGCGGAGGCGGGCGATCTGGCTGGCCTCGCGGCCCGGGTCGGCCGGGGGCAGCTGGTGCTTGGCCTTGAGGTGGCCGACCTGCTGGGTGCACTTGAAGCGCTCGGCGAGCATGTGGACCACGGCCGCGTCGATGTTGTCGATGCTGTCGCGCAGGCGGGACAGTTCGGCGGTGACGTTCTCGTCGATCTCGTCGATGTCGCTGTTGTTCATGGTTCCCGAGCTTACGTGGCGGGCGTCGTCGGCACCTCTGTCAGTCGGTCCGTGAGACGGGGACCGGGACGGGTGGTTCACAGGGGCAGGTGGGCGGTGACGAGCCAGCCGCCTTCGGGTGCGGGGCCGGCGGTGAGGGAGCCGCCGAGGGCTTCGGCGCGTTCGGCCATCCCGGCCAGGCCGTAGCCGCCGCCGCGCGCGTTTTCGGAGAGTTTGGCGGGGTGTCCGCCGTCGTCGGCGATGCGTACTTCGAGGCCGGTGGGGATGGTGCGCAGGCCGATGCGGACGGCGGTGGCGGTGGCGGCGTGTTTGGCGATGTTGGTGAGGGCTTCGAGGACGATGCGGTGGGCGGTGGCGGCGACGTGGGCGGGGAGGCGGCTTTCGAGGCCCTGTTCGATGTAGAGGACGACGGGCGGGCCGGTGGCGGAGAAGCGTTCGGTGAGTTCGCGGATGTCGGCGAGACCGGCGACGGGGGCGGTGGCGGGGGCGGTGGCGGGCTGGGTGCCGGGGCCGTCGTTCTCGCGGAGGATCTTGACCAGGCGGCGCATGGAGCCGAGGGCCTGGTCGCCGGCGGTTTCGATGCGGCCGAGGACCTCGGCGGCGCGGTCGGCGTCGACGCGGGTGAAGCGGGCGGCGCGGGCTTCGACGACGATGCCGGTGACGTGGTGGGCGACGAGGTCGTGGAGTTCGCGGGCGAGTTCCAGGCGTTCGGCGGTGCGTACGGCGTGCAGTTCGCGGACGCGTTGGACGGACTGGAGGCGCAGGAGGAGGGAGTAGGCGGCCACGACGACGGCGAGGACGGAGAAGAGGAGGGTGAAGCGGCCGGGGCTGGTGTCGCGGACGGGGGCGGCCATGCAGCCGAGGCCGAGGACGGGGCCGAGTACGGCGGCGGTGCGGGCGGGGGCGCGCAGCAGGACCTGGGAGAGGAGGACGAGCAGGGCGATGGCCTCGCCGGCGCCCCAGACGATGACGGGGCGGTTGCCGAAGACCAGCAGGAGGGTGACGGTCCAGGTGGTGGCGGCGGCGAACCAGGCGCGGGTCAGGAGGCGGATGCCGGGCCAGGGTGCGGCGCTGAGGCAGACGAGGAGGCCGGAGGCCCAGACGGCGGCGTGCGGGGGGCTGGGCTGGCGGGCGAGGACGATGCCCTCGAAGGTGACGAGGGAGAGCAGGAGCAGGCAGAGCAGCAGCCGGATCCGGTCGGCGGCGCGGGGGTGGCGGCGTGCCCAGGAGGCGAGGGGGCTCATGGCCGGCCCCGGGGTCCGGTCTCGACGGGGTCGGGGCCGGACGGCGGGGTGCCGGGCCCGCCGGGGGTCACGGCCCCGTGCCCGGGGCGGCGGCCGGTCCGGCACGGCCGTCGGCCGGGGGGCCCGGGGAGCCTGGGGAACCCGGCGGGGCGTGGCCGGGACGTGGGTGCCGTACGGGCCCGCCGGCGGGGCCGGGTCACGCGGCCGTGGCGGCGAGGCCGCTTTCCCAGGCCCAGGCGGCGATCTCGACGCGGTTGCGGGCGTCGAGTTTGGCCTGGACGTTGGCGAGGTGGGTTTTGACGGTGGAGAGGGAGACGTACAGTTCGGCGGCGATCTCGGCGTTGGTGAGCCCGCGCGCGAGGCAGCGGACGACTTCCCGTTCGCGTTCGGTGAGGGGTTCGGCGGGGCGGCGGGCGGTCTGGGCGGCGGGTGTGCGGGGGGCCATTTCGCGCAGCAGGCGCACGGTGATGGCGGGTGAGACGAGGGCGTCGCCGACGGCCGCGGCGCGGACGGCTTCGACGAGCATGGCCGGGCTGGCGTCCTTGAGGAGGAAGCCGGAGGCTCCGCCGTGCAGGGCCGCGTGGACGTATTCGTCGAGGTCGAAGGTGGTGACGATGACGATGCGGGTGGTGTCCTGGCCGGCGAGCCGGCGGGTGACTTCGAGTCCGTCGAGCCTGGGCATGCGGATGTCGAGGAGGAGGACGTCGGGCCGGTGCTCGGCGACGGCCGCGAGGGCCGCTTCGCCGTCGACGACGTCGGCGACGACCTCGATGTCGGGCATGCTTTCGAGGATCATGCGGAATCCGGTTCTGACCATTTCCTGGTCGTCCGCGATGACCACTCTGATCGTCATGCGCCGCCTGCCCCACTGTCGCCCGCCGATGCCGCTGGATTCCTCCCATGGGACCCGCGCGCGCTGCCGCCCGCAACCGCAGGGCGGCGGGAGGCACGGATATCGACCTTAGGGGCGTTCGGGACATTGCGCCTCGCCCTTCCGGCCGGTTCGGGCCCGGCCGGAAGGACGAGTGAGAGGGGCCGAGGGGAACTGCCGGGGACTACAGGGCGGCCGCGGCGGCCTTGATGTCGGCGGCGAAGGTGGAGACCTCGGTGTACACGCCGGGGTAGCCGGCCCGGGCGCAGCCCTCGCCCCAGCTGACGATGCCGACCTGGATCCAGGCGTTGCTGCTGTCGCGGCGGAACATGGGGCCGCCGGAGTCGCCCTGGCAGGTGTCGACTCCGCCCTGGGCGTAGCCGGCGCAGATCTCCTCGCCGGGGACGAGGTCGTTGCCGTAGGAGCTCTGGCAGGAGGCGTCGGAGACGAAGGGGACCTGGGCCTTGAGGAGGTAGCGCTGCTGGCCGCCGCCTTCGCGGGCGGCGCCCCAGCCGGCGACGGTGAAGGTGCCGTTGTCGTAGGCCTTGGTGTCGGCGATCTTGAGGGTGGGCAGGTTGATCGGCTTGGCGAGCTTGATCAGGGCCCAGTCCTTGCCCTTGCCGTTGTAGCCGGGGGCCTGGAGCACCTTGGTGGACTTGACCTTGGTGGCGCTGCTGCTCTGGAGGTCGACGACGCCGGCGGTGGCGGTGATGGAGGTGTTGTTGCCGGAGCCGCTGACGCAGTGGGCGGCGGTGAGGACGATCTGCTGGGTGTAGAGGGCCCCGCCGCAGCCCATGGAGAGGCGGACCATGAAGGGGAACTCGCCCTGTGCGGCACGGGTTCCGCCGACGACGGGGGTGGGTGAGGCGTTGGCGCCTGCGGGCTGGAGGCTGACGGCGGCGAGGGTGACGGCGCCGACGGCGAGGGCGCGCTTGACGATTCTGCCAAGGGTGGTCACGGTCAACACACTGCCTTTCGTGGGGGGTTGGGCTGTGCGTGCCATCGGGTGAATGACGCGTCCATGACACATCCACCACCGCGCCCGCATCAAGAACGCCTTTTCGGACAAGTTCCGGCCCCGCCGCCGGGGGCGAATCACCATTCACCGGGCGGCCACGAAAAGTTTCCTACCAGCCAGTAGACATGGGTGCGGTTCTGGCCAACTCTGGTCACGTACATGCCAAACCGTGACCGAGGAGCGCCCCCACATGCGCAGCACCCGCCGCACCCGCACGTCCCGTACCGCCGCCGCCACCGTGGCCGTCGCCGCCGCCGTGCTGACCCTGCTTCCGGCCACCGCCGCCGAAGCGGCCCCCGCCGCCCCCGCGCCGGTCCCGGCGCCGGTCACCGCCGCCGCCATCACCTCCGCGCCCGGCGGCAACGCGGCGATCCTCGGCATCGACTACGCCACCTGGCAGCGCGACGTGGCCGCCGTCATCGACGCCGCGCGCCCCGCCATCGAGCGGCGCATCGCCGCCTCACCGGCCGGCGAGAAGCCCGCGATCGTCCTCGACATCGACAACTCCTCGCTGGAGACGGACTTCCACTGGTTCTGGACGTTCCCGACGCCCGCGATCGAGAAGGTCCGCGCACTGACCCAGTACGCGGACCAGCGCGGTGTGGCGAT
Organism: Streptomyces sp. NPDC037421; assembly: GCF_055602105.1. Lineage (NCBI taxonomy): Bacteria > Bacillati > Actinomycetota > Actinomycetes > Kitasatosporales > Streptomycetaceae > Streptomyces > Streptomyces sp. NPDC037421. The sequence continues at coordinate 151,643 of NZ_JBVJWV010000004.1, read as the reverse complement.
CTTCTTCGTCACCGCCCGCCCCGGGATCGTGTACTCGATGACCGAGCGGAACCTGAAGTCGGTCGGCTACCCGGTGAGCGGGCTGTACGTGCGTGACCTGCCGGCCCTGTTCGAGCAGGTCAGCGCGTACAAGACGGCCAAGCGGGCCGAGATCGAGGCGCGCGGCTACACGATCATCGCCAACATCGGGAACAACGAGAGCGACCTGGTCGGCGGGCACGCCGAGCGCACCGTCAAGCTGCCCGACTACGGCGGCAAGCTGTCCTGACCCGGCGCCCCCCGGCGGCCGCCCCCCGGCGGCCGCCCATGCCGGGGCCGCCGGTTCAGCCGCCGCACCCTCCGCAGTTGTCGAGGCCCCGTCGCCACACCTGAGGGCTCTGCGGCTCGCAGGCGTCCTCGTCGGCCCAGGAGCCGCGATCGTCGTCCTTCTTCTCCTCGACGACGCCCACGATCATGCCCGTGAGCGTCACGGGCGCGATGGCGATGGCGATCATCCACCAGCCGATGCCCGCCTGGACGCCCTGGAAGTCCGGGTCCCACAGGATCCAGCCGAGCGCCCCCCATACCGCGAGGATCAGCGCCCAGCCGATCGCCAACCAGCGGTCTTCCCGGCTCATGCTCCACCCCCGTCACCGTCGTACCCGGCTCGTGCCCTGGGCGCGGCACCGGAACACGTGGCTCCGTCAGGTATCTCCGGCGGCGCCCGCTTCGCCCGCGATCGCGTTGACCGCCGCCCGGGCGAAGGCCGTCGCCGGGCCGACGGTCGCCCCCGGGCCCGGACGCACTGGGCGCCGGCGCGGGCGATGGACAACATGATGGGCCGGCCGCGGTTCAGCGAGCGGATGTAGCGGGTAGTCATATGGCAGCGCACGAGAAGGGCTCCGGCCCCGACCCCTCGCCAGGGGGCCGGGCCCGGAGCCCTTTCCGCTAGGGCTTGTTCCTCGGACCGCCCGGGCAGACCTGCCAGGCGAGGTGGTAGAGGGTGCTGACGCTGGCGTCGGTGGAGTCCATGGCCATGAAGCTCGTGGTCTGGGGGCTGGAGGTGCCGGCGTTCACGCGCAGTTCGGTGTTGATGTTGAAGTTGCGCTTCTCGCCGCACGGGGCCCAGACGAGGTCCGCGTATTCCGTCTTGTCGCTCGTCTGCCAGTTGTCGTTGAGGGGGCCGTTGAACTGGTGGGTCCGCTGGGACGTCTGCGGCATTCCCTGGAAGTAGTAGTTCGCCCTTTCCTGGCCGGACGCGCCGGGCTGGAGGAATGCGAATCCGCGGTAATCGGCCTGCACGATGGCGTAGGTGAAGCCGGAGGGCACGTGGACGCGGAGATTGAGCTGGCAGTTCTTGCGGAAGGCGGTCGGCGGGGCGCCGGGGCCGACCTGGGCCATGTAGTCGCTGTAGGTGACGGTGAAGGCGGTGTTGTCGGGGGCGACGGCGACCTGGGCGGTGCCTTCGCGGCAGCCGGAGCCGTTGACGGTGGCGAGTTCGATCACGATCTTGTCGGGCGGGACGGTGATCGGGCCGCCGGCGACGGCGGGGGTGGACGCGGTGACCAGGGCGGCGGCCGCGGCGCCGATGAGCAGGGTGCGGGTCCTGGGACGGGACATCGTTGTCACTCCTGACCTTCGAGTGGCTTCGGGCGCTGGCGTCAGCGGGCGGGACATTCCTTCCACTCGAAGTGGTAGACGGTGCTGACGCTGCCGTCGGTCGAGTCCATGCTCATGAAGCTCAGTGCCTGCGGGCTGGACGTGCCCCCGTAGACCCGCAGTTCGGTGTTGACGTTGAGGTTGCGCTCCTCGCCGCAGGGGGCCCAGACGAGGTCGGCGTACTCGGTCTGGTCGCTGGCCTGCCAGTTGTCGGTGAAGGGGCCGTTGAACTGGTGGGTGCTGCGGGCCGTCTGGGCGGCGCCCTGCAAGTAGTAGTTCGCGCGCTCCTGGCCGTAGGCCCCGCGCTGGAGGTGGGCGAAGCCGCGGTAGTCGGCGCGGGCGATGGCGTACGTGAACCCCTGGGGGACGTGGATCCGCAGGGCCAGCTGGCAGTTCTTGCGGAACTCGGTGCCGCCGGAGCCGGCTCCGGTCTGGGCGAGGTAGTTGCTGTAGGTGACGGTGAAGGCCGTGTTGTCGGAGGCGGCGGCGACGGTGGCGGTGCCCTGGGGACAGCCCGAGCCGTTGACGCCGACGACGTCGACGGTGATGCGGCCGGGCGGCGGAATGTACGGGGGGTCGGCCTGGGCCCGGGCGGGTGCGGCCACGGCCGACAACACCGCGATGGCGGCGCCGACGGCAATTCTGCGGAGCGGCATGTTCGGTTCCCCATTCGTCGGGAATTCGGCGTGGACATGCCATCACGCTGCCGCTGGGGCGGGGAGGGCGTGATACGGCCAACGCCGTTCCGGGGTTTCCCGGGCACCTTTCCTGGCCGGAACCGGCGGAGCCGCCGCGTCCGTCACACCGCCCATCAGCCCGGGCCCGCCGGGCCTGATCCACCCCGTCGCCCACGATGGCCGGTTCCCCGGCCCCGGGACGGCGCCGCCCCGCGCCGCACCCGCCCCTCCCCGGGAAGCGGGGGCGGGGAGGGGCGGAGCCGCACCGCACGAGCCGACCGGGCCGGAGCCGAGGGCCGGAGCCGAGGGCCGGAGCCGAGGGCCAGGCCGGGCCAGGCCGGGGCGGCGGGTCGCCCGGGCCGGGGTCAGCGGGAGCCGTACGGGGGGAGCGGGGGCTCGGATTCCGCGAGGAGCTTCGTCACGGCGACCCCCGCCCCGGACGGGGTCCAGCGGGCGCCGCGGTCGGCGGTGGGGCCCGGGCGCCAGCCCTCCATCACCGTGATCCGGCCGCCCTCGGCCTCGAAGACCCGCCCCGTGACGCCCTCGGAGTCCCCGGAGCCCAGCCACACCACCAGCGGGGACACGTTCTCCGGGGCCATCGCGTCGAAGCCCCCGGCCGCCTCCGGCGCGGCCATCGACCCGGCGAAGGTCTGCTCCGTCATCCGGGTCCGCGCCGCCGGGGCGATCGCGTTGACCTGGACCCCGTACCGGCCCATCTCGGCCGCCGCCACCAGCGTCAGGCCGAGGATCCCCGCCTTGGCCGCGCTGTAGTTGCCCTGGCCGACGGAGCCCAGCAGCCCCGCCCCCGAGGAGGTGTTGACCACCCGGGCGGCCCGCGGGCGTCCGGCCTTCGCCTCGGCCCGCCACCACGCGGCCGCCGACCGCAGCGGCAGGAAGTGCCCCTTGAGGTGCACCCGCATCACCGCGTCCCAGTCGGCCTCACCGAGGTTGACCAGCATCCGGTCCCGCAGGAACCCGGCGTTGTTGACCAGGGTGTCCAGGCCGCCGAAGGCGGAGACCGCGCAGTCCACGAGCGAGGCCGCCCCCTCCTGCGACGCTATGTCCCCGCCGTGCGCCACCGCCTCGCCGCCCAGTGCCCGGATCTCCTCGACGACCAGCGACGCCGGGCTGTCGGGCCCGGGACGGCCGTCGAGGCCCACCCCGAGGTCGTTGACGACCACCCGCGCGCCCTCCGCCGCGAAGGCCAGGGCGTGGGCCCGGCCCAGTCCCCGTCCCGCGCCCGTCACGATCACCACGCGTCCGTCCGCAATGCCCATGTCCGCCTCAGCTCTCCTTGTTGACCGTTGCCGCGTCCAGGAACGCGGGGCGCTCCCCGCCCCCGTGCACCAGCAGGCTCGCGCCGCTCACGTAGCCGGCCCGGCCGGAGGCCAGGAACACCGCCGCCTCCCCCACGTCCGAGGGCTCGGCCAGCCGTCCCAGCGGCACGGTGGCGCCGACCGCCGCGATGCCCGCCTCGTCCCCGTAGTGCAGGTGCGCCAGCTCGGTCCGCACCATGCCCAGGACGAGCGAGTTGACGCGTACTTCGGGCGCCCATTCCACGGCCATCGAGCGGGCCAGGTTCTCCAGGCCCGCCTTGGCCGCACCGTAGGCCGCCGTCCCGGGCGAGGGGCGGGTGCCGCTGACGCTGCCGGTCATCACGACCGAGCCGCGGCTCTCGCGCAGCCAGGGGTAGGCGGCGAGCGAGGCCGTCATCGGGGCCAGCAGGTTGAGTTCGACGACCCGCGCGTGCCGCTCGGCACCGCCCTCCCCCAGCAGCCGGTACGGGGTTCCGCCGGCGTTGTTCACCAGGCAGTCGAGCCGCCCGTGGCGCTCGCCGACGGCGTCGAAGAACTCCCGTACGGCGGCCGGGTCGCACAGGTCCACGGCGGTGAAGGCGGCCTGCCGCCCGCCCGCCGCCACCGGCTCCTCCGGCGGCCGCCGGGCGCAGACGACGACCTCCGCCCCGGCCGCGAGGAACGAGCGCGCGATCCCGGCGCCCACCCCCCGGGTTCCGCCGGTGACGACGACAACCCTCCCCTTGAGCTCCATCGGCTGCTACCTTCCTCACCTAACAAATGTTTGGTGGAAAGGTAGCTGATCCGCTCATGGGTGTCTCCACCTCCGGCCCGGCCAAGGGCATCGCACTCGTCACAGCCGACTTCCCGCCCGTCAACGCGCTCCCGGTGCGGGGCTGGTACGACCTGGCCGACGCCCTGCGCGCCGCCGGCCGGGACCCCGAGGTCCGCTGCGTGGTCCTGGCCGCCGAGGGCCGGGGCTTCAACGCCGGGGTCGACATCAAGGAGATGCAGCGCGACACCGGGCACGGAGCCCTCGTCGGCGCCAACCGCGGCTGCTACGAGGCCTTCGCCGCCGTCTACGAGTGCGAGGTGCCGGTGGTCGCCGCCGTGAACGGGTTCTGCCTGGGCGGCGGCATCGGCCTGGTCGGCAACGCCGACGCGATCGTGGCCGGCGAGGACGCCGTCTTCGGGCTCCCGGAGCTCGACCGGGGCGCCCTCGGCGCCGCCACCCACCTGGCCCGGCTCGTCCCGCAGCACCTGATGCGCGCCCTGTACTACACCTCGCGCACCGTCACCGCCGCCGAACTCCACGCGCACGGCTCCGTCTGGAAGGTGGTCCCGCCCGAACGGCTCCGGGACGCCGCCCTGGAACTGGCGGCCGAGATCGCCAAGAAGGACGGCTACCTGATCCGCCTGGCCAAGGCGGCCATCAACGGCATCGACCCCGTGGACGTGCGCCGCAGCTACCGCTTCGAACAGGGCTTCACCTTCGAGGCCAACCTCAGCGGGGTCGCCGACCGCGTCCGCGACACCTTCGGCAAAGGACAGGAGGAGACCGCATGACGGACAAGACGATGACCCCCGACGAGGTGGTCGGACAGCTGAGCAGCGGAATCACCCTCGGCATCGGCGGCTGGGGCTCCCGGCGCAAGCCCATGGCCCTGGTGCGGGCACTGCTCCGCTCGGAGATCACCGATCTCACCGTGGTCTCGTACGGCGGCCCCGACGTCGGGCTGCTGGCCGCCGCCGGACGGATCCGCAGACTCGTGGCCCCCTTCGCCACCCTCGACTCCATCGCGCTGGAGCCGAACTTCCGGGCCGCCCGCGAGAGCGGGGCCATCGCCCTCACCGAGTACGACGAGGCCATGTTCATGTGGGGGCTGCACGCCGCCGCGAACCGGCTCCCCTTCATGCCCGTCCGGGCCGGCCTCGGCTCCGACGTGATGCGGGTCAACCCGGAACTACGCACCGTCACCTCCCCCTACGCCGACGCCGAGGAGTTCGTCGCCGTCCCCGCCCTGCGCCTGGACGCGGCCCTGGTGCACCTCAACCGCGCCGACCGGCTCGGCAACGCCCAGTACCTGGGCCCGGACCCCTATTTCGACGACCTCTTCTGCGAGGCCGCCGACGCCGCGTACGTCTCCTGCGAACAGCTCGTGGAGAGCGCCGAGCTGGCCAAGTCCGGCCCCCCGCAGTCCCTCCTCGTCAGCCGGCACTCCGTCACCGGGGTCGTGGAGACCCCGAACGGCGCGCACTTCACCTCCTGCGTGCCCGACTACGACCGCGACGAGGCCTTCCAGAAGCTGTACGCCTCCACCCCCTGGCCCGAGTTCGCCGCCCGCTTCCTGGCCGGCGGGAGCGAGCACGACTACCAGACCGCCGTCCGGACCTGGCACGAGGAGCAGAAGTGACCGCCGCGACCGCCGCCACCCGGCAGGAGTACTGCGTGATCGCCTGCGCCGAGGCATGGCGCGACAACGGCGAGGTGCTCGCCAGCCCCATGGGGCTGATCCCCTCCTTCGGGGCCCGGCTCGCCAAGCGCACCTTCGCCCCCGAGCTGCTACTCACCGACGGCGAGGCCATGCTGGTCGGCCTCGACGGCACGCCCGAGGGCTGGCTGCCGTACCGCCGCCACCTGACGATGGTCACCGGCGGACGGCGGCACGTGATGATGGGCGCCGGCCAGATCGACCGGTACGGCAACCAGAACATCTCCTGCATCGGCGACTGGGAGCGGCCCTCCCGCCAGCTCCTCGGGGTGCGCGGCGCGCCCGTCAACACCCTGAACAACCCCGTGAGCTACTGGGTCCCCAAGCACTCCCCCCGGGTGTTCGTCGAGCGCGTCGACATGGTCAGCGGAGTGGGATACGACCGCGCGGAGGCGGCCGGGGTGACCCGCTACCACCGGCTGCCGCGGGTGGTCAGCGATCTCGGGGTCTTCGACTTCACCGGACCGGACCGCTCGATGCGCCTCGCGTCCCTGCATCCGGGCGTCACGGTCGAGCAGGTCCGCGCGGCGACCGGGTTCGAGCTGGCGGTCGCGGACGGGGTCCCGTACACGCGGGAGCCGAGCGCCGAGGAGCTGCGGCTGATCCGCGAGGTGATCGACCCCCGGGGCCTGCGCGACCGGGAAGTCCGGGTCTGAGGCGAGGAGCCGGAGAGGCGGGGAGTCTGCGATGGAGACGGCATTCACCGAGCTGGTCGGGGTCCGCTACCCGATCGTGCAGACGGGCATGGGCTGGGTGGCCGGGCCGCGCCTGGTCTCGGCGGCGGCGAACGCGGGGGCGCTGGGCATCCTGGCCTCGGCGACGATGACCGTGGAGCAGCTGCGCGCCGCGGTCAAGGAGGTCGGGTCCCGTACGGACGCGCCGTTCGGGGTGAACCTGCGGGCGGACGCCGGGGACGCGGCCGAGCGGGTGCGGCTGATCATCGACGAGGGCGTGCGGGTGGCCTCGTTCGCGCTCGCCCCGTCCCGGGAGCTGATCGCCCGGCTGAAGGACGCCGGAGTGGTGGTGATCCCCTCGATCGGGGCGCGCCGGCACGCCGAGAAGGTCGCGGCCTGGGGCGCGGACGCGGTGGTCGTGCAGGGCGGCGAGGGCGGCGGGCACACCGGTGACGTGGCCACGACGGTGCTGCTGCCGCAGGTGGTCGACGCGGTGGACATCCCGGTGATCGCGGCGGGCGGCTTCAGCGACGGCCGCGGCCTGGTCGCGGCCCTGGCGTACGGGGCGGCGGGCATCGCGATGGGCACCCGCTTCCTGCTGACCTCCGATTCCACCGTCCCGGACGCGGTGAAGGCCGAGTACCTGAGGGCCACGGTCAAGGACGTCACCGTCACCACGGCCGTCGACGGGCTGCCGCACCGGATGCTGCGCACCGAACTGGTCACGGCCCTGGAGCGGTCGGGCCGCGCCGGGGCGCTGGCGCGGGCGGTCCGGCACGCGGCCGGGTTCCGGAGGCTGTCGGGCCTGTCCTGGGCGCAGATGGTGCGCGACGGCCTGGCGATGAAACACGGCAAGGACCTGTCCTGGAGCCAGGTCCTGCTGGCGGCGAACACCCCGATGCTCCTGAAGGCGTCCATGGTCGAGGGCCGTACGGACCTCGGTGTCATGGCATCGGGCCAGGTCGCGGGGGTGATCGAGGATCTGCCGTCCTGTGCGGAACTCGTCTCCCGGGTCATGGCCGAAGCACGACAGGCAATGGAAGCACTGCACTCGCTCCACACCCTGCCACCACCAGGGTGATCCCCCTTCTCCGTTACAGGAGTCGCAAAGATGAGCCGTGCCCGAATCCGCCTGGCGACCGCGGCGGCCGCCGCCGCCCTCGCCATCGGGACCCTGCCCGCCGCCTCCGCGTACGCGGCGCCGGCGGACAGCGCCGCCGCCGCCAGGCACCCGTACCACTGGCAGTACGCGCCGGAGACGATCCGGCAGATCCCCCTCCAGGGCGCCGTCAACCTCCGGGACATCGGCGGCTACCGCACCTACACCGGCGGTCAGGTCCGCCAGGGGCTGGTGTACCGCTCCGACGCGCTGAGCAAGCTGACCCCGGCGGACATCACCACCGTCTCGGGTCTCGGCCTCACGAAGGTCGTCGACTTCCGCATCGCGATGGAGCTCCAGTACGACGGCGCCGACCGGCTGCCGTCCGGGCTCTCGGCCACCTCCCGCCCGATCAGCGACCTGGGCCTGTACGGCACCCTGGTCGGGGCGATAGCCACCGGCGACCCCGTGAAGCAGGAGCAGATGCTCGGCGGCGGGCGCGCCGAGGCGTACATGCGGGACATCTACCGCACCTTCGTGACCAGCCCCGAGAACCGGGCGCAGCTGGCGACGACCCTGCGGGAGATCGCGGACGGGAGCCAGGGCCCGCTGCTGTACCACTGCACGTCCGGCAAGGACCGTACGGGCTGGCTGAGTTACGTCCTGCTGCGTTCGCTGGCCGTGCCCCAGGAGACGGCCGAGCGGGACTACCTGGCCTCGAACACGTTCCGGGCGGCGTACGACGCCCAGGTGCGGGCGGGTCTGAAGCAGTCGGGGCGGATGCAGAACCCGGACCTGCTGATCCCGCTCCAGGAGGTCCGCCAGGACTACCTGGACGCGGCGACGGCGCGGCTGGAGGCCGACTACGGGAGCTTCTACGGCTACCTCACGGACGGGCTGGGCCTGGACCTGCGGACGCTGGTGAAGCTGCAGGACAAGCTGGTCCGCTAGCCGGGCGGCGAGGCCCGCAAACGCCGGACGCCGGGCGGTGCGCAGTGCGCGCCGCCCGGCGTCCGGTGGTCGTACGTCGTGCCGCGGGGGTCAGACCGCCCGGCGGCGGCCCTGGCCGCCGCCCGTGCCGACGCGGCTGCGCGCGGAGGCCGCGGCGGCACCGCCGCCGGAGGACGAGCCGCCGGAGCGCCGGCCCTGGGCGGGGGCACCGCCGGTGCCCTGGCCGCCGCCCTGGCCGCGGCGGGCCTGGCCCGAGCCGGCGGCGGGGGCCTGGCCGGAGGCGGAGCCGCCGGAGCGCCGGCCGCGACCGCCGGCCGCGGGGGCTGAGCCGGTCGCGGAGCCGCCGCGGGAGCCGCCCGCGCGGCGGCGCGAGGAGCCGGAGCCCGAGCCGGTGCGCGGCTTGGGCTGCGGGGGCTGGGGGACCTCCAGCACGACGGGGACGCCGGAGGGCTCGCGGGCGCCGGTGAGGCGGGACAGCTCCTCGTCGGAGGACTTGACCTGTGCGGTGCGCGGGGTGATCCCGGCGTCCGACATCAGGCGGGACATGTCGCGCTTCTGGTCGGGCAGGACCAGGGTGACCACGCTGCCGGACTCGCCGGCGCGGGCGGTACGGCCGCCGCGGTGCAGGTAGTCCTTGTGGTCGGTCGGCGGGTCCACGTTGACGACGAGGTCGAGGTCGTCGATGTGGATGCCGCGCGCGGCCACGTTGGTGGCGATGAGCGCGGTGACCTCGCCGGTCTTGAACCAGTCCAGGGTGCGGTTGCGCTGCGGCTGGGAGCGGCCGCCGTGCAGGCCGGAGGCGCGGACGCCGTCGGCGAGCAGCCGCTTGACCATGCGGTCGACGCCCCGCTTGGTGTCCACGAACATGATGACCCGGCCGTCGCGGGCCGCTATGCGGGTCGCCACGGCCTTCTTGTCGGTCTCGTCCATGACGTACAGGACGTGGTGCTCCATGGTGGTGACCGCGCCGGCCGACGGGTCGACGGAGTGGCCGACCGGGTCGCTCAGGAACATCTTGACGAGCTTGTCGATGTTCTTGTCGAGGGTCGCCGAGAACAGCATGGTCTGGCCGCCGGGCTCGACCTGGTTGAGCAGGGCGGTGACCTGCGGCATGAAGCCCATGTCGGTCATCTGGTCGGCTTCGTCGAGGACGGTGACGGAGACCTGCGAGAGGTCGGCGTCACCGCGGTCGATGAGGTCCTTGAGGCGGCCGGGGGTGGCGACGAGCACCTCGGCGCCGCGGCGCAGGGCGCCGGACTGCCGGTTGATCGACATGCCGCCGACGACGGTCGCGATGCGCAGGTTGACGGCCGTGGCGTAGGGGCTCAGGGCGTCGGTGACCTGCTGGGCCAGCTCGCGGGTCGGTACGAGGACCATCGCGAGCGGCGCCTTGGGCTGGGCGCGGCGGCCGGCGGTGCGGGAGAGCAGGGCCAGGCCGAAGGCGAGGGTCTTGCCGGAGCCGGTGCGGCCGCGGCCGAGCAGGTCACGGCCGGCGAGCGAGTTCGGCAGGGTGGCGGCCTGGATGGGGAACGGCTCGGTGACGCCCTGGGCGGCGAGGGTCTTCAGCAGCGCCTCGGGCATGTCCATGTCCTCGAACGCGGCGACCGGCGGGAGGGCCGGGGCGGTCGGCTCGGGCATGGTGAATTCCTGGGGCCGGGGGGCGGGGGCGGACTTCTGCCGTCCCGCACCAGCCTTCGGACGCCCCTGTGCCGCACCTCGACCCCGGGTGGGGCGGCGGCTGGGTCGTGCGGAGCTGGAGCTGGTCATGCGAGAAAGCCCTCCTGAAACCGGCAGGTAAAACAAAGGTCGAGACAGCAGACAAGCCGGGGCCCGCACCTCGCGGTGCGGACCCCGGCATGCTGAAGAACTTAGGCGGGGAGGATGTTCTCCGCCTGGGGGCCCTTCTGGCCCTGGGTGACGTCGAACGTCACGCGCTGACCCTCGGTCAGCTCACGGAAGCCAGAGGTGGCGATGTTCGAGTAGTGGGCGAAGACGTCCGGGCCGCCACCGTCCTGCTCGATGAAGCCGAAGCCCTTTTCCGAGTTGAACCACTTCACGGTACCGTTAGCCATTTGAATCTCCTGAATAGGCGGCAAGGGCCCCATCCGGGAGGATCCGGGAAAAACAATAAAAGCGCCTGCGGAGCATTCCCGTCAGGCGCACATAAAGTTCATGGGTACCACAACTGCAACGCCCCTAAGCTAGCACACCCCGGCCGGGCGGCGCTGCGACCTGCGCCACCCGGCCGCAACCCCGCCGGACCGGCCCCCGGTCAGAGCCGCTCGATGATCGTCACGTTCGCCTGGCCCCCGCCCTCGCACATCGTCTGGAGGCCGTAGCGGCCGCCGGTGCGTTCCAGCTCGTGCAGCAGGGTGGTCATCAGCTTCACGCCCGTCGCGCCCAGCGGGTGGCCCAGGGCGATGGCGCCTCCGTTGACGTTGACCCGGTCCGGGTCGGCGCCCGTTTCCTTCAGCCAGGCCAGGACCACCGGGGCGAAGGCCTCGTTGATCTCGACCAGGTCGATCTCGTCCAGGGTCAGCCCGGTCTTCTTCAGGGCGTGCGCGGTCGCCGGGATCGGGGCGGACAGCATGCGGATGGGGTCCTCGCCGCGGACCGACAGGTGGTGGATGCGGGCCCGGGGGGTCAGGCCGTGCTCGGCGACCGCCCGCTCGGAGGCGATCAGCATGGCCGCCGCGCCGTCCGAGACCTGCGAGGAGACGGCCGCCGTGATGGTGCCGCCCGCGACGACCGGCTTCAGGGTGGCCATCTTCTCCAGGGTGGTGTCCCGGCGCGGGCCCTCGTCCACCGCCACGTCCCCGTAGGCGACGGTCTCCCGTCCGAAGCGGCCCTCGTCGATGGCGCGGACCGCCCGCCGGTGGGAGCGCAGGGCGAACTCCTCCATGTCCTGCCGCGAGATCCCCCACTTCTCGGCGATGAGCTGCGCCCCGTGGAACTGGTTGACCGGCGCGTCCCCGTACCGGGCCCGCCAGCCGCGCGATCCCGCGTAGGGGCCCTCCGTGAAGCCCAGCGGCTCGGCGGCCTGCCGGGAGGCGAAGGCGATGGGGATCATCGACATGTTCTGGGTGCCGCCCGCGACCACCAGGTCCTGGGTCCCGGACAGGACGCCCTGCGCCGCGAAGTGCACGGCCTGCTGCGAGGACCCGCACTGCCGGTCGACGGTGACGCCGGGGACCTCCTCGGGCAGGCCGGCGGCCAGCCAGGCCGTCCGGGCGATGTCCCCCGCCTGCGGCCCGACGGTGTCCAGGCAGCCGAACACCACGTCCTCCACCGCGGCCGGGTCCACCCCGGACCGCTCGACCAGCGCCCTCAGGACGTGCGCGCCCAGGTCGGCGGGGTGCACGGCGGACAGGCCGCCGCCGCGCCGCCCCACGGGGGTGCGTACGGCGTCGACTACGTAGGCCTCGGGCATGACGGGCTCCTCAACGGGGTCAGGGGCGTACGGCGATCCCGTCCAGCACCATCGACAGGTACTGGCGGGCGATCTCCTCGGGGCTGTGCTGGCCGCCCGGCCGGTACCAGGACGCCGCGACCCACACCGTGTCGCGGACGAAGCGGTAGGTGAGGCGGATGTCGAGGTCGGCGCGGAAGACCTGGGCGGTGACGCCCCGCTCCAGCGTCCCCAGCCACGCCTTCTCGAACTTGACCTGTGAGTCGGAGAGGTAGTGGAAGCGGGGCTGCGCGGAGAGGGTGCGGGCCTCCTTCTGGTAGATGGCGACGGCGGCACGGTGCCGGTCGATCTCCCGGAAGGACTCGGTGACGAGGGCCTCGATGGTCTCCCTGGGGCCGAGGCCGGCGGCGAGGACGGTGTCGTACCCCGCCCACAGCTCGTTCAGGAAGGCCGAGAGGATCTCGTCGAGCATCGATTCCTTGGAATCGAAGTGGTAGTAGAGGCTGCCGGCGAGCATCCCGGCGGCGTCGGCGATCTTGCGGACGGTGGTGGCGTTGTAGCCCTGGGCGGCGAAGACCTCGGCGGCGGTGTCGAGGAGTTCCCGTCGGCGCTCCGGCGAGGCGGTCACCTGTGTCTTCTTCGGCTTGTTCGTTGGCACGGGCCCATTCTCGGCCTACGCGTGCTGGCTGCTGACCGACACCGTCTCGCCCGTCATGTACGACGAGTAGCCGCTGGCCAGGAAGACGATGACGTTGGCGATCTCCCAGGGCTCGGCGTACCGGCCGAAGGCCTCGCGGGCCGTCAGTTCGCGCAGCAGTTCCTCGCTGGTGACCTTCACCAGGTGCGGGTGCATGGCCAGGCTGGGGGCGACCGCGTTGACGCGTACGCCGAACTCCGCGGCCTCCAGGGCCGCGCAGCGGGTCAGGGCCATCACCCCGGCCTTGGCGGCGGCGTAGTGGGCCTGGCCGGTCTGGGCGCGCCAGCCGATGACGGAGGCGTTGTTGACGAGGACTCCGCCGCCTCCGGAGGCCTTGAGGGAGCGCAGTGCGGCGCGGGTGCAGCGGAAGGTGCCGTTCAGGGTGACGTCGAGGACCCGGCCCCACTGGTCGTCGGTCATGTCGACGAGGTCGGCGGTGCCGCCGAGGCCGGCGTTGTTGACGACGACGTCGAGGCCGCCGTGGAGCTCCTCGGCGTGCGCGAACAGGGCCCGGACCTGTTGCTCGTCGGTGACGTCGCAGGGCAGGGAGGCGACGCGGCCGGGCCCGAACCCGGCGGCGAGGGCGTCCTCGGTCTCCTTCAGGCGCCGGGCGTGGGCGTCGCTGATCAGGACGGTGGCGCCCTCCTCCAGGAAGCGGCGGGCGGTGGCGCCGCCGATGCCGGCTCCGGCGGCGGCGGTGATGACGGCGGTGCGGTCCTTGAGCAGCCCGTGGGCCGGGACGTACGCGGGGGCGGTCATGTCCGTACCTCCTTGGGAATGCCGAGGATCCGCTCGGCGGCGAAGTTGCGCTGGATCTCGTCGGAGCCCGCGTGGAGGGTGTCCGCGCGGGAGGAGAGGACGTCCGTGGCCAGTTCGCGGGGGCCGCGGTGCCGGCGGGCGTCGAGGGCCGCGAACCCGCCGGTGAGGTGGGCGCCGGGCCGAGTGCGGACCCCGGTGCGGAACTCCTCGACGCCGCTCATGGCCGTACGTTAACCTACCAAACACTTGTTAGGGAAGGATGTGCCGATGCCCGCCGCCGACGCCTTTGCCGAAGATTCCGCCGCCGGCCCGCCCGCGGACGTGGCCGCCATGAAGGAGGCGAGCAGCTCATGAACCTCGACCACTCCCCCGGGGTGGAGGCCTTCCGGGCCGAGGCCCGCGACTGGCTCCGCTCCCGCGTCCCGGCCCGCCCCCTGCCCTCCCTGGAGACCGGGGAGGGATTCGCCGCACACCGCGAGTGGGAGGCGCTGCTCCACGCGGACCGCTGGTCGGCGGTTTCCTGGCCCGAGGAGTACGGGGGCCGGGGCGCGGACATCGAGCGGTGGCTCGTCTTCGAGGAGGAGTACTGGGCGGCGGGCGCCCCCGGCCGGGTCTCGCAGAACGGCATCAGCCTGCTGGCCCCGACCCTCTTCGACCACGCCACCGCCGAGCAGCGGGCACGCGTACTGCCCCCCATGGCGAGCGGGGAGGTGATCTGGGCGCAGGCCTGGTCGGAACCGGAGTCCGGATCCGACCTGGCCTCGCTCACCTCGCGGGCGGTGCGGACGGAGGGCGGCTGGCTGCTGCACGGGCAGAAGACCTGGTCCTCGCGGGCCGCCTTCGCCGACCGCGCCTTCGGCATCTTCCGCACCGGTCCCGGGGCGCCGAAGCCGCACCACGGGCTCACCTACCTGATGTTCGACCTGCGGGCCCCCGGCGTGACCGTGCGGCCCATCGGCCGCCTCGACGGCAAGCCGGCCTTCGCGGAGCTCTTCCTGGACGGGGTGTTCGTACCCGACGAGGACGTGATCGGCGAGCCCGGGCAGGGCTGGCGGATCGCGATGTCGACCACCGGCAACGAGCGGGGGCTGACCCTGCGCTCCCCCGGCCGGTTCCTGGCCGCCGCCGACCGGCTGGCCCGGCTGTGGCGCGCGCAGGGCGACCCCGCCGACACGGCACTGCGCGACCGGGTCGCGGACGCGGTGGTCGGGGCCCGCGCCTACGAGCTGTTCACCTGGACCGGCGCCTCCCGGTTCGCGGCGGGCGAGCGGATCGGCGCCGAGTCCAGCCTGAACAAGGTGTTCTGGTCCCAGTACGACATCGCCCTGCACGAGACGGCCCTGGACCTGCTGGGCCCGTACGCGGAGCTCGCCGAGGGCGAGTGGGCCGAGCCGTGGCTCTTCTCCCTGGCCGGGCCGATCTACGCGGGTACGAACGAGATCCAGCGCGACATCATCGCCGAGCGGCTGCTCGGCCTCCCGAAGGGCCGCCGCTGATGCGCTTCCTGCCGACCGGGGAACAGTCCGACTACGCCCGTACGCTGCGCTCCCTGCTGGGCGCGGCCGGGGTCCCGGCGACCGCACGGGCCTGGGCGGCCGGGGAGCACGGGCCCGGGCGGGCGCTGTGGTCCCGGCTCGCCGGGACGGGCCTGTTCGCGCTGGCCGTGCCGGAGGCGTACGACGGGGCGGGCCCGCTGCCGGTGGAGCTGGCGCTGGGCTACGTGGAGCTGGGGCGGGCCGGGGTGCCGGGCCCGGTGGTGGAGACGGCGGCGGCCGCGGTGCTCCTCGCCGGGCTGGGCGACGAGGCGCTGTCGAAACGCTTCCTGCCGGGGCTGGCCTCGGGCGAGGCCTCGGCGACGGTGACGCTGCCGTGCGGCTCCCCGTACGCCCTGGACGCGGACGCGGCGACGCACCGCTTCACGGTGACGGAGGCCGGCGAGCTGCGGCTGGCCCCCGCCGGCGGGCACGGGGAGCCGCTGGCGTCCACCGACCCGGCGCGGCGGCTGTACCGGCCGGCCGGGGACGGGGAGCGGCTGGCGGCGGGCCCGGCGGTGACGGCGGCGGCGGGGACGGCCCTGCGCTGGGCGCGGCTGCTGACGGCGGCCCAGTGCCTGGGCGTGGGCGAGGCCCTGCTGGCGCAGACGGTGGAGTACGCGAAGCAGCGCACCCAGTTCGGGACGCCGATCGGCGGTTTCCAGGCCGTCAAGCACCGGCTGGCGGACACCCTGCTGGCGCTGGAGTTCGCCCGGCCGCTGCTGTGGGCGGCGGCGCTGTCCCTGTCCCGCCAGGACGTGGCGGCGGCGAAGCTGACCGCCGGCGAGGCGGCGTACGCGGCCGCGCTCACCGCCCTCCAGCTGCACGGCGCGGTCGGCTACACCGAGGAGCTGGACCTGTCCCTGTGGCTGCGCAAGGCCCGCCCGCTGCGCGACGCGTGGGGCGGGCCGTCGCAGTGCCGGGCGGAGGTGGTGGATTAGCGGGTGTCCGCAAAGCGGCGCCGTCCGCCCGGGTCGCGGGGCGGGGGCGGCCACCCGGCACCGGGGCCGGGACGGCTCAGCGGAACTCCCGTACCACCTCGATGCGCCCCACGATGTGCGCGTTGAACTCGGGGAGTTCCTCGGCCGGGACCCAGAGTTCCAGGATGGTCTCGCCGCCCGCCCGCTGGACGGGGTAGCGCTCCAGGAAGGCCGAGTCGACCTCGAAGCGGGTCACGAAGCCGGCACCGTCGTGCTTGACGTTCCAGTCGCGGGCGATGCGGACCGCGTAGTCCTCGTTGAGCACCGGATAGAAGATCGGCTGCTCCGGCAGGCGCGGGGGCCAGGCCCGCCAGTCGAGGGCGCGCACCAGCTCGAGCTCGACGGGGCCGGTGGGACGCCAGAGGGTGGTGGTGGACATGCCCGCGATCCTAAGGGCCGCCGCCCGGGCGGGAACGACTTCGGGCGGTTCCCGGTGTACCGGGAACCGCCCGAAGATCAGGTGCGCCGCCAGGGACTCGAACCCCGGACCCGCTGATTAAGAGTCAGCTGCTCTAACCAACTGAGCTAGCGGCGCCTCGACAGGAAAAATACCCGGTCCGCGGAGCTCTTCCAAATCGCCCCTACGGACGGGCCGTCCCCTCGTGGGGGTACGGGCACCGGGCCGGGGCGGCGGCCGGCTCCGCCGTGCGGGCGGGGGCCGGGCGGCGGGTCACCCGCATCGGCATTCCGCCGCGCGGCCGCAGCGTCACCATCGGTTCCATCACCGGCTCCGGCGCCCCGGGCAGCGCGCTCAGCCGTACCTGCCCGGCCAGCGTGGCGAGGGCGATCTGGCCGCCCAGCAGCGCGTGGTTGTTCCCGATGCAGACCCGGTGCCCCGCGCCGAACGGCATGTAGGCGTGCCTGGGCAGCGCCTCCTCGCGCTCGGGGGAGAAGCGGTCCGGGTCGAAGCGCTCCGGGTCCGCGAAGTAGTCGGGCCGCCGGTGCAGGGTGTACGGGCTGAAGATCACGCAGGCGCCGGCCGGGATGCGGTGGCCCAGTACCTCCACGTCCGCGGTGGCCTGGCGGGAGAACATGTACACCGGCGGGTAGAGCCGCATGGCCTCCTTGAACACCTGGAGGGCGTACGGCAGCCGCTCCAGGTCCTCCAGGGTCGCCGTCCTGCCGCCGAGCACCGCGTCCGATTCGGCGAGCAGCCGCTCGTACACCTGCGGGTGCCGGTCCAGGAGGTGGAAGCTCCAGGTGAGGGCCGTGGCCGTGGTCTCGTGGCCGGGCATGAACATGTTGAGCGCTTCGTCCCGGATCTGCTTGTCCCCGAGCGGGGTGCCGTCCTCGGTGACGCACTCCATCAGCAGGTTCAGCCAGTCGTCGGGCCGCCGCGCCATGGCCCGGCGCTCGGCCAGGACGGCCTTGAAGGTCTCCTCCAGCCGCTCGATGGCCCGGCGGTAGCGCAGGTTCGCGGGCGTGGGCCACTCGATGGTCAGCGGGACGAGGGCACTGGCCTGGGAGTCGAAGCCGTGGATGGCGTCGGTGAGCGCGTTGCCCAGTTCGTCGGCCTCGCCGAGCACGTCCCGGCTGAACAGGTTGTGCCCGACGATGCCCAGCACCAGGCGGACCATCTCGCGCCGCACGTCGAGGACCTCGCCGTCGGCCCAGCCGCCGGCCACCTCGGCCGCGACCCGGGCCGCCGTCTCCGCGGAGTTGCGGACCACCGCCGTGCGGAACCGCGGCTGGATGAGCCTGCGGTTGCGCTTGTGGTCCTCGTTGGGGGCGGTGAGCAGCCCGTCGCCGAGCAGCGGCCGGGCGAAGGCGCGGAAGCGGTCGGTCTTCTCGAAGAGCGACCCGTTCCTGATGAGGATCTCGTGGGCCATCTCGACGGAATTGACGAAATAGCAGTCCTGTCCGGCGAGCCGGTACGTACCGATGTCACCACACGATTCGAAGGTGCGCCGGAACAGGTCCAGCCGGTCCTTCTTGAATTCCCAGGTGTTTCCGATGCCGACCCGGCCCTTTACTTTCGGAACCGGACGGACGGGCGTGCTGCTACCCGGAGACATTTCTGTTCCTCCCCCGCGGAGAATTTCTCGAATGGGCCTTGTCGCGCCCCTTCGAAAATTAGCCGCCGCCCGCTTCCGCGGGCAATGCCCGGGCAGCTAGCTGCCAGAAAGCCGGTCGGAACGGCCGTCGGACCGGCGGAAGGACAGCAGGACCACGAGGGCTCCGGCCGCGGCCGCGGCCGCGGCGACCAGCGAGGTCGTGTGCATGGCGTGCAGGAAGCTCTGGTCGGCGGCCGCCGCCAGCCCGGGCCTGCCCAGCTGCCCGGCGACCAGCCGGGCGGCCTCGGCGGAGTCGCCGGCCGCGTCCGCCGCCGGACCGGGCAGCCCGGCCAGGGCCGGGGTGACGTCCGTACGGTAGGAGCCGGTCAGCAGGGAGCCGAGGACGGCGACGCCGAGCACCCCGCCGATCTGCCGCACCGAGTTGTTCACCGCCGAGCCCGCCCCGGTGCGCTCCGGCGGCAGCACCGACATGACCGCCTCGGTGGTCGGCGCCATCGCGGCGCCCAGCGCCGCGCCCTGGACCAGCATCAGCAGCCAGAACCAGGCCATCGGGGTGTCCGGGCCCAGCCGGACGTACGCCAGGAAGGTGCCGGCAGCCACGAGCATCGCCGGGCCCACCACCGGTCCGAGGCCGAAGCGGCGCACCAGGCCCGCCGACAGGGGCGCGCCCAGGAGCACCCCGGCCGCGACCGGCACCAGGTTCAGCCCCGCCTCGAAGGGGGTCTGCTCCCGTACGCCCTGGAGGTAGAAGGCGGTGTAGAACATCGACCCGGACAGGCTGAAGTAGACGAGCATCACGGAGGTGGTGGCGCCGCTGAAGCGGGCGTTGGCGAAGAGGCGCACGTCCAGGCTGGGGGTGGCGACCCGCAGCTCGACGAGGACGAAGACGGTGAGGACGGCCAGGCCGCCGGCGATCGGCCCGAGTACGCCCCACGTGGTCCACTCGCCCCGGTGGCCGCCCTCGATCAGCCCGTAGACCACGGCCAGCAGCCCGGCGGTCGACAGCGCCACGCCGACCGGGTCGAGCTTCGCGCGGCCGTGGTGGCGGCCGGCCGGCAGCAGGAGCACGGTGCCGGCCAGGGTCACGGCGGCGAGCGGCAGGTTGACCAGGAAGACCGAGCCCCACCAGAAGCGCTCCAGCAGCGCACCGCCGACCAGCGGGCCCGCCGCGATGGCCAGGCCGCTGGCACCGGACCAGATCGCGATGGCCATCGCCCGTTCCCGGGCTTCGAAGACGGCCGATATCAGGGAGAGCGTGGCCGGCATGATCAGCGCGCTGCCGATGCCCATGGCGCCGCGCGCGACGACCAGCTCGCCGGGGCTGCCGCTCAGCCCCGCCCACAGGGAGGCGGCGGCGAACACCGCCGTCCCGGTCAGCAGCAGCCGGCGGTGCCCGTACCGGTCCCCGAGGACGCCTCCGGTGAACAGCATCACCGCGAAGATCAGGGTGTAGGAGCTGATGCTCCACTGGAGCTGGTTGGGGCTCGCCCCCAGGCCCTCGTCCGGGTCGGCCAGGGTCTTCAGGGCCACGTTCAGGATCGTGTTGTCGAGCCAGACGGTCAGCTGGGCCAGCACCAGCACGGCGAGGGCGAGCCACCGGCGCCCCGGCGGGGCCCCGGCGGCACCGCCCGCCGGCTGGTCCGGCCGGGGGCCGGCGAACTGCTGAACCACGTGACACGACCTCTCGGTTGGGGCGAAGGACTGCCCCGTGATCGTCCACGTCGGCGCGAAGCGCGGTCAACGAATGCCGTCCGGCTGGCAGTTAACTGCCAGTCGTCCCGGCTTCGGCCAGGTCGCGCAGGGTGAGCAGCTGGCGCCGCATCATCAGCAGGTCGCCCCAGGCCATCATCCGCAGCCGGGCCGCGCCCAGCGGGCCGGTGTGGCGGCCGGCCATCAGCTTCGCCACGAGGCGGCTGCGGCCCGGCCCCAGGGCGCTCACCCGGTAGGTCAGCGCGAACCCGCCGAAGGCGCGTACCGCCCACGGGGTGGTGAGCAGCAGGGTGAGCTCGCGGTCCTGCTCGAAGGAGACCAGTTCGAAGATGGTCATGACCCGCTGGCCCGCCGCCAGGCGTTCGGCGCCGGGGGTGAGCGTGCGGGGGCTGCGCCGGCCGAGGTTGTCCAGCAGGTCGTAGCTGTACGGGGCCACCTTCAGCTGGCACAGCCAGCGGAACACCTCGGGCGGGTCGGCGGCGACGGTGACCGCCCGCAGCCACGGCTCGGCCGCCGGGCCCAGCAGCCCGTCGCAGGGGTAGGCGGCGGCTGCTTCCGCGGGCCGCGCGCCCCAGTTCCGGGGGAGATCCACGACGGCCCCCTACCCCAGCGCCCGCTTGAGGAAGTCCAGGACCGCGGTGCGGTAGCGGTCCGGGTCGGTCTTCATGCCCTGGAGGTGTTCGGTCGCCGGCAGTACCTCGACCTCCGCCTCGGGGTAGCGGGCGGCCAGCGCCCGTACGTTCTCGACGGGGATGATGCTGTCGTCCTCGCCGGCCAGCACCAGCACCGGCGTGTGCAGGTAGGCGCCCCGCGCCGGCGGCGGCCAGTCCGCCTGGAGCATGGCCGTGCCCAGCCGGGCGAACACCGACGTGAGCAGTGCCCAGGACGGTCCTGAGCGCAGCGGGCCCGGTACCGGGAGCCCCTTGGCCCGCAGGAAGTTCTCGAACAGCGGCCTCAGTTCCAGGGCCGGGCCGCTGTCGCAGATGACGGCGTCGACGGGGCAGCCGGGCCTTCCCAGGAGGTACAGCGAGGGGAAGGTGGAGAAGGAGAAGCCGAAGACGGCGTAGCGGGCGTCCTGGTACTCGTCGTATCCGCGCAGGTGCTCGACGACGGCGACGACGTCGTCGGTGTGGCGCTCGCTCAGTCCCCAGAAGGCCTTGTCCGCGTCGCTGAGCCCGTGGTTGCGGTGGTCGAACAGGGCCACGGTGTAGCCGGCCTCGTGCAGGAACGCGGCCTGGGCGAGGCTCGCCGACTTGCTCAGGCCGATGCCGTGCCCGATGACCACGACCCGGTCCCGGCCGCCCCGGCACAGCCAGACGTGCAGCTCGCGGCCGCCTCCGGGGAGGGGGACGGACACCTCCTCGACGGGCAGGCCGAAGTCGCGGGGGTGCTTGTGGTGCGGCCGGCGGGGCGGGTGGTAGACGAGGTAGGAGAGCGTCGCCCCGTACGCCGGGGCCGCGGGCAGCGCCAGCAGCGAGGCCAGCGCTCCGAAGGGGCCCCGGCTGCGTGCCGTCCTTTTGGCGGATCCGCTTTCCTCCGCGGCGTTTTCCCGTATCTCCGGACCGTCGACTTCCCTCTGCAACTGAATTCCCCCTCGGTGAATGTGACGGGGCGGTCCCGGTGCGGCTTTCGGCTTCAGCCGCAGCCCCCGGCATGGCCCCCTTCTGCCGACCGCGCCACCGTATCGGCAGGAGTCGGCGGAACGCTCGTTTTCCCGGCGCCTTCCCACCCGTTGGACACCGCGGGCAGCCGGGCCCGAACAGAATCGGCAAAAGCCGCCAGCCGGTCCGTGCCCCAGAATTTCTCGCGGCCGTCGACGAAGAAGGGAACTCCGAAGACGCCGTCGCGGTGTACGTCGAGCAGCGCCGCCACGCCCCGCTCGCGCAGCCCGGCGTCCCGTGCGGCCCCGGCCAGCAGGTCCGGGGGCAGGCCGAGCGCCTCGGCCAGCTCCCCCATCACCCGCGGGTCGCAGATGTCGCGGCCCTCCTCCCAGCGGGCCCGTTTGGCCAGCTCGACGAACCGCGGGCCCAGGCCCCGGTCGGCCGCCGCCATCCAGGCCAGGTGCGGGACCTCCCAGCAGGGGTCGCGGTCCACGGGCCAGGTGGGCTCCAGTCCGCGCGCGCGGGCGAGGCGGCGGACGTCCTGGAGGATGTACAGGTGTTTCTCCCGGGACATGGCCACGTACGGGAAGTGCCCGCCGGCCGCGGCCAGGGCGCGGGCGCTCGTCTCGTCCGGCTCGAAGAACGGCCGCCATTCGACGAGGTCCGCGAGGCCGGGGTGGTGGGTGTGCAGGTCCCGGTGGGCGAGCCAGGAGTAGGGGCTGCGCAGTGAGAAGTAGAAGCGCGGGGGGCCCGCCCGCCGCGGGCCGCGGCGGGCTGCCGCGGGGCGTTGGTCAGACAACGAGTCCTCCGTCGATCTGGAGCACGGCTCCCGTCACGTACTCGGCGCCGACCAGGTACGCGACCGCGTCGGCCACCTCCTCGGCGCGGCCCAGGCGGCGCAGCGGGATGCCCTTCAGGGCCTGCTCGCGGACCTTTCCGGACAGGCCGGCGGTCATGTCGGTCTCGATGAAGCCCGGCGCGACGGCGTTGGCGCGGATGCCGTAGCGTCCGGTCTCCTTGGCGAGGGCCTTGGTGAAGCCGATGATGCCCGCCTTCGAGGCGGAGTAGTTGGTCTGCGTGGCGTGGCCGTAGACGCCCGCGACCGAGGAGATGTTGACGATGCAGCCCTTCTTGCGCTTCATCATCTCGAAGACCACGGAGCGGCAGACGTGGTAGGTGCCGTCCAGGTTGACGCGGAGCACCTGCTGCCAGTCGTCGTCCGACATCATCAGCAGCGGCTGGTCGCGGACGATGCCGGCGGAGGTCACGACGGTGTCGATGCCGCCGAGGCGGTCCTCGGTCTCGGCGACGAGGGCGCGGACCGCGTCGGGGTCCGCGACGTCGGTCCGGTGGCCGTAGGAGCGGACGCCGAGTTCGGCGACCTCCTTCTCCAGTTCCGCGGCGGCGTCCGGCCGTGAGGTGTAGCAGAAGGCCACCTCGTGGCCGTCGCGGGCCAGCCGGAGCACGGTGGCCCGGCCGATGCCGCGGGTCCCGCCGGTGACCAGGGCGACCCCGGTGGTGCTGTCCGACATGTGGGCTCTCCTCACTTGGCGCCGGCCGCGGCGGCGGCCGTGCTCTGCGTACGTGCGTCGGTCAGCTCCTGCGCGGGGCGCATGGCCATGACCACCCGGCCGACCTCCATGACGGTCTCGCCGTCGACGAGCGACTCCCCTTCGAAGATCACGGTGTCGCTGAGGGCGCGGAACAGCCGGATCCGGTGCTCCAGCACCGAGCCGGGGAGCACCGGCCGGTGCAGGACGACGTCGGAGATGCTGCCGAAGAGCATCACCTGGCCCGAGAGCACGTCGGGGTTGGGCCGGTCCCAGGCGGCGAGGACGCCCGCCGCCTGGCACCAGGACTCGATGAGCAGGGTCTGCGGGTAGCCGTGGCCGGCCTCGTCGGCGTCCGGGTCGAGGTCCGCGTACCAGGGCTCGTTGCAGGTGACCGCCTTGAGGGCGGTCAGCCGCTCGCCGGGGACCAGCTCGGTCACCCGGTCGACGAGCAGCATCGGGTACCGGTGCGGCAGGACCTGCTTGATCCGGGTGATCGTCAGCACGGGTTGCTCCCTTCGGTGAAGCGCAGGCGGACCGTCGCGGCGCGGCCCCGGCCGGTGGCGGCGACGGCGTCGCACCGCCAGTGTTCGCCGCGGCGGGACCAGGCGAGGTCGATCGTGAGGGCGTCGCCGGGGAAGACCGGGCTGAGGAAGCGCGTGGACTCCACGGCCCGGAGGGTCACCCGGACGTCCGGGTGGGGGGCGGCGGCCACGGCGCTGCGGTGGACCAGTTCCACGATGCACACCCCCGGGAAGATCGGGAATCCGGGGTAGTGGCCGGGGAAGACCTGTTCGTCGGCGTCGACGCGGACCGTGGTGCGCGGGCCGGCGGGGGTGGCCTCGCCCACCGCCGGCACCGCGCGGACGGGGCTTGCGACCGGGGCCGGCATCAGGCGGCCTGGAGCTTGGCGTCGAGCAGGTCGTAGGCCTTGCGCAGGCAGGTGACCTCCTTCAGCTCGGACTCGCCGAGCTTGACCCCGTACTTCTTCTCCAGGACGACCATGACCTCCAGGGCCATGAGGGAGTCGACGCCCAGGTCGTTCACGAAGTCGGCCTCGTCGGTGAGCTCCGGCTCCTCGACGTCCAGGACGTCGGCGACGGTGCCGCGCAGGTCGTCGAGGTCCAGGGCGGGGGCGGCGGTGGTCTCGGACATGTCTTTCTCCTTCATCGGATGGGGTGGGTGCGTGGGTGTGGTGGACGTGGTGGGGGCGCGGGTGCGGCCGGTGGCGGTGCGGGTGCTCAGCGCAGGCGCAGGAGGGCGCAGCCGGCCACGCCGTCGCGGTCGACGGAGGTGACGAGCGCGACGGTGCCGGCCAGGTCCCCCCGGTGCTCGGCGGTGGCCAGCACGGCCGCGATCTGGAAGGAGGCGGAGGCCGCGTGCGTGTCGCCGATCAGGTCGGCGCCGGGGACGCGCGAGGGGCCGTGCTCGCCGAACGCCTTCCGCAGGGCGGCGCGTTCGCCGTCGCCGCGCACTCCGTGGGCGTGCGAGTCGGCGACGAGGCCGACCTCGTCCGCGCGGACCGCGGCGCGGTCCAGGGCCCGGCCGATGCAGTCGGAGAGCACCGCGGCCGCGTTCTCGTCGGTGTGGAAGACGCCGAACTCCAGGGCGAGGACCTCGGCCAGGCCCGGCCGCCCGTGCTCCCGCGCCGCTTCGGCGGACTCCAGCAGCAGCACCGCGGCGCCCTCGCCGAGTACGGCGTCGGCCTCGTCCGGCCGCCGGGTGTGCACCTCCAGCCAGGCGCGGGCCGGGGAGAACTCCTCCACCGCCCCGCACAGCACGGTGGAGGTGTGGCCCGACCGCTGGAGCCGCAGGGCGTAGTTGAGGGCGAGGAGTCCGGAGGCCCGGCCGCCGGCCACGGTGGTGTTGGGGCCCTTGAGCCGGTGCCAGATGGCGCACTGCCCGGCGGCGCAGTTCATCACCGTGTTGGGGAACCGCATGGGGTCCACGTAGAACGGCTTCTCCTGGACCAGGGAGTCGCGGGTGAAGTCCATCATGCTCTGGGCGCTGCCGGTGTTGGTGCCCAGCACCAGTCCGGCGTCTTCGCCGACGCCGGGGATCCGGCCGCCCCGCGCGTCCTGGAGGAGCCGGCCGACGGCGGTGACGGCCAGGCCGGTCACCCGGTCCATCGAGCGGGTGCCCTTGCGGCCCAGTACGGCCTTGCTGCTGAAGCCGGGCACCAGGCAGGCGGTGTCCACGGGGCCGCCCCATTCGGACGGGTCGAGCGCGGCCGCGGCGGGCCGGCCGGCGGCGAGGCCGGCCGTGAGGTCGGCGCTGTCCAGCCCGAACGGCGAGACGGCGGACCAGGCGGTGATGAGCGGCCCTCGGCCGGCGGCGGTGCCGGCAGCGGTGGCGGTTTCCATGATCGCGGTGCTCCTTCGGTGGCTTCGGTGGGGCTGGGGCGGGCGCGGGGCCCGGGCGTCACAGGAAGTGCACGCCCTGGTACGAGGACCAGTGCGGGCGGTGCTCCGGCCCGGCCCGGCGGACCCCCGGCAGCAGCCGGTCGGGGCTCGTCCCGAGCCGGGCCAGGTCCCCGTCCTCCGCCCAGACCCGGGCGCCCTCCGCGAGCAGCGTGCGCAGGGACGCGCGCGGGTCGGGCAGGGTGTCGAGGACGCGGGCGCCGACGCGCAGGGCGGGCGGCGGGGCCGCGTCCGCGGCGAAGGTGACCGCGAGGCCGCGCAGCAGGATGTCCAGGCCGCCCTGCTGCCGGTTCAGTTCGCGGGCCAGGTACAGCACGTCGGCGAACTGGGTCTCGACGGAGCCCCGGTAGGCCCGCTCGATGATCAGCAGCCGGCGTCGGGTGACGGACACGGTCAGCACACCCCCAGGAAGAACGCCTTGTCCGCGGCGTCGAGATGTTCGGTGAACTTGAACGGGGCGCGCAGCCTGACCCCGGGGACGTGGGCGTCGACCCCGCGCTCCTGGCTGCAGAACCGGCAGGCGAACCAGGTCAGGGCGGCCGGGTGGGCCGCCATGAGCTCGGCCGCCAGGGTGGCGGTCGTCGGGTACTCCCGGACCCAGTCCACGACGTTGCGGGGTTTGTCCGTGCCGAGCGCGGACCGGGTCAGCCCGGTGGCGTGGCCGCAGGTCCACAGGTGGACCGAGGCCCCGCGGGCGAGCAGGGCCTGGGCCAGCCGGAAGGCCGAGGTGACCAGGTCGCCGGTGTGCGGGGCGCCCATGACGGCGATCAGCACGTCCGCGCGCGGAAGCTGTCGTGCCATGTCAGTGCCACACTCCCCGTACGGCGGGCGTCAGCAGCCGCTCCGCCACCTCGTCCATGTCCACGGGCCGGACTCCGTCGGCCAGCCGGCGCCGCGGGAGCGCCCGCTGGTCCAGGGAGAACCCGTCGGCCCATACCTCGCCGCCGGCCGCCAGTACCCGTCCGACGGCCGGTCCGGCGCCGCGGAGGCCTTCGGTGACGCCGTTCTCGATCAGCAGGACGACCACGCCGTGGCCGTCGCCGGCCAGCCGGGCCGCGTCGTCGAGGAAGGCCTCCGCCCCGGGTCCGGCCCAGCGGCCCTGGGATTCCACGAGCAGGTAGTCACCCACGGCCGGTGCCCTCCGTCTCCCGCCCGGCGGCGGCGAAGGCCGCCGCGAGGAACTCCGGCACCCGGCGCCGGTATTCCGCCGCGTCGAAGCGCAGGGCGCTCATGTGCATGGCCTGCGGGGCGGTCCACCGCTCCGCGTCCGGGTAGTGGTCGGCGACGCCCGCGATCTGGGCCTCGCTGATCACGGGGTCCTGTGCGCCGGCCACGAACATCAGCCGGGTCGGCACTCCACTCAGGTCCGGCGGGAACTCCCGGACGGCCAGCATGCGCAGCGACAGCAGGGCGAACAGCCGGTGGTAGAGGGCGAACGCCGCGCCCTCCCGGATGCCTTCGGGCAGGGCCGTCCGGCGCAGGTCGGCGAAGTGCCGCAGCCCGGCGGCGGTGTCGGACATCGGGCCGCTGTCGCAGACGACGGCGGCCACGGGCGGGTCGACTCGGCGCAGGACGTGCAGGGAGACCCAGGTGGAGAAGGAGAAGCCGAGGAGGGCGAGCCGGCCGCCGCCGGTCTCGGGATCCCGGCGCACCGCCGCGATGACGTCCGCGAGGTCACCCGTGTAGCGCTCGGACATGCGTCCCCAGCGGCGGTCGCGTCCGCTCTCGCCGTGGTTGCGCATGTCGTACGCGACCACGTGGTGGCCCGCGTCGTGCAGCAGCCGGATGTGGCCGAGCACGCTGGACTTGGTGCGGCCCATGCCGTGGCAGACGATGACGGTGTGCGGGCCTTCGCCGGGCACCACCCACGCGTCCAGGCGCACCCCGTCGAGGGTGGTGCGGACGGTCAGGGCGCGCGTCGGCAGGCCCTTGCTCTGCGGACTCCGGCCGGGGCGGGCCGGCGGCGGGTGGTACAGCTCGTGGGCGTGCCGGACGGCGAGGCGCACGGCGGTGGGCAGGGCGCGCAGGGTGTGCAGGGCGCGCGGCGCGGCCCCGGCGGCGGGCCGTTCGTCCGGTCGTGTGTCCGTGGGCATCAGGTGGTCAGCGCCTCGCCGCCGTCGACGCCGATCACGTTGCCGGTGATCCAGGAGGAGTCGGTGCGGGCCAGGGTGACGACGGCCTCGGCCACGTCCTCGGGGCGGGTCAGCCGGCCGTGCGGGTTGGCGCGTGCGGCGGTCTCGACGAGCTTGTCGTGACCGGGGATGCGCTCCAGCGAGGGGGTGACCGTGACGCCCGCGCGCAGGGAGTTGACGGCGACGCCCCGCGGGGCGAGTTCGAGGGCCAGCTGCCGCACGTGCGACTCCAGGGCGCACTTGGCGGCCGACACCGCTCCGTAGCTGGCGGTCACCCGCTGGTCGCCGGCGCTGGTCATGGCGAAGATCTTGGAGCCTTCACCCAGCAGCCCGGCCGCGTCCAGGGCCTGCGTCCAGTAGACGAGGGAGTGGGCCATCACGTTCAGCGTCATGTCCATCTGGCGGCCGGTGATCGCGGGGTCGCCGCCGGCGGGCAGGTACGGCAGCAGCGTGCCGAAGGCCAGGGAGTGCAGCACCACGCGCAGCGGCCGGCCCTGCGTCAGCCCGGCGATGCGGGGCACCAGCTCGGTCCTGGTGGCCGGCGCGGCCGCGTTCGCGTTGAAGAACTCGGCCCGCACCCCGGTCGAGCGGATCTCCTCGACGGCGGCCCCGGCCTTCTCCTGGCCCTCGGCGGTGTCGAAGTGGACGCCGAGGATGTGGGCCCCCTCGTCCGCGAGGGCCCGGGCGGTGGCCAGGCCGATCCCGCTGGAGGAGCCGAGGACGAGGCACCAGGAACCCTCAAGTGACGTGGTCATGAACTCTCTCTCTTCGTGCGCGTGCGCGTGCGTGTGCGGGTGCGGGTACGGGTCAGGCGGCGTCGGAGGGCGGGGTGAGCAGGGCCAGCGCGAGGTTCCCCTGCGCCGCGGCCGTGACGACCAGCACGGGCCCGGCCAGGCCGGCCAGCGCCCCGGCCGCCTGGACCAGCGGCTCCAGGGCCCCCGCGCCGGCCGGGACCCGGTCGGCGTCCGGGCCGAGCGCCCCGGCCACCGCGCGGCCGACGGGCGAGTCGTCGAGGACGGCGACCACCCGCGCGGGCGGGGTGTCCGCGCCGAGGAGGGCGAGGCCGGAGCCGATCAGCTTCCGGGCCCGCTCCGCCCCCTGGGGCCCCGCCGCCGTGTGCGGGGGCAGGAACATGCTCCGGACCCGGCAGTGCCCGTACGCCGGGCCGCCGCGGGCCCGTACGGCCTCCAGCGGTTCCAGGACGAGGGCCACGGCCCCGCGCTCGGACTGCCCGTGGCCGGCGTGCGCGGCGGCCAGGGCGTCCTCGGTGGCCCCGGCGAGGAGCCAGTCCGCGCGGCCCGCCGCCACGGCCCGCGCGCCCGCCTCGATCGATTCGAGGCCGGCGGTGCGCGGTGAGGTGACGGTGAGGTTGAAGGCCTTCAGGCCGTGCTCGGTGGCCAGCCGGCTGCCGAACAGGTTGATGGAGAAGTAGGGCGCGGTGACGGGGCTGAGGGCTCCCGCGCCCTCCGTGAGGACGGTGGCGTCCATGGCCTCGTGCAGGGCGGCGGCGGAGCTGTTGGTGCCCACGGCGGCGCCGCGCAGTTCGCCGGGCCGGCGGTCCGGTTCGTCCCCGGAGTCCGCGAGGGCCTCCTTGGCGGCGGCGAGGAAGAACTGGGAGGCGGCCGGCAGGTACTTGTAGCCGCGCGGCCCGAGCCGGGTGCGGTGGTCGAACCAGCCGTCGGTCCGGGCCGGTTCCGCGTCCCGGGCGGCGCGCGCCGCGTCCTCGGGGCGTCCGCCGCGGGGGGTCACCACGCCGATGCCGGAGACCACCAGGGTGGCGGCCGTGGCGGGGGCGCCGTGCGGTTCCGTGGTCATGCGCCGGCCTCCTGGAGGACGAGGGATACGTTGTTGCCGCCGAAGGCGTACGCGTTGACGAGGGCGTAGGGGCCCGCGAGGCCGGTCCGCTCCACGGGCAGGAGCACGTCGCAGGCGGGGTCCGGTTCGGCGACGGGGTGGTTGGGCGGGACGGCCCGGTGGTGGAGGATCAGCGCGGCGGCGACGACGCCGAGTGCGGCGGCCGCGCCGCCGGTGTGCCCCACCAGGGCCTTGAGGCTGTACAGGGGGGTGTGCGGGGCGCTCCCGCCGAGCACGGCGTGCAGGGCCCGGCTCTCGACGGCGTCGTTGAGGGCGGTGCCGGTGCCGTGCGGGACGACGCAGCCGACCTGGCCGGGCGCGGCGCCCGCCCGGTCCAGCGCCTCGCGCATGGCCCGGACGATCTGGGTGCCGGCGGGCTCGGGGGCGGTCGCGTGGTGGGCGTCGCAGCTCCAGCCCTCGCCGGCGAGCCTCGCGTAGACCTTCGGGGCCCGGCGGGCGGCGGCGTGCGCGGCGGATTCGAGCACCATGATCCCGGCGCCCTCGCCGAAGACGGTGCCCCGGCGGTTCGCGTCGAAGGGCCGGCACCGCTGCGGGTCGATGGCGCCGAGCCGGTTGAAGCAGGCCAGGGCGACCCGGGAGTACGCCTCGGCGCCCCCGGCGACGACCACGTCCGCGGCGCCGGTGCGGATCAGGTCGGCCGCGGCCGAGAGGCCGAAGCCGCTGGCGGCGCAGGCGTTGCTGATGCTGCTGTTGGCGCCCTCGGCGCCGAGCCACGCGCCGACGGCACTGGCGACGGAGAACACCGGGGACCAGGTGTCGCCGGCGGGGCGGTCCTCCACCCGCCACTGCTCGTGCAGCCCGGAGTCGCCCATGCCGGTGCCGATGACCACGGCGACCCGCTCGGGTGCGGCCGCGGCCGCTCCGGGGCCGGTCAGTCCGGAGTCGGCCAGTGCCTGACGGGCCGCCTCCACGGCGAAGCGGGAGGCGAGCCCGGGCAGTTCGGACGGCGTGGGCAGCCCGGGCGACTCGGGCAGCCCGGGGGCCGTGTACATCAGAGGGATGTCCATCCGCGCGTACGGATCGGCGGCCGGCGCGGGGCCGCCCTCCGCCCGCATCAGGCCGTGCCAGAAGGCATCGACGCCGAGGCCAAGGTGCGAGATCGCGCCCAGACCAGTGATCAGCACTTGTTCCATCGGGTCTACTCCGGATGCGGGGGGGGTAGGTGGGTGGTCGGTGGCCGGTGCGGCCGGTCACCCGGCGGCGGGTACCTCGCCCAGCGCCTTGACGACCCGCTCGTCGAAGCCGACCAGGCTCCAGTCACGGCGGTTCTCGAAGACGGCGTAGCCGTGGGTGATGCGGCCGGTGGCGGTCTGCACGAGGCGGCCGTCGCGCACCACGTAGAAGTCGGTGCGGGCCGTGTAGGTGAAGTCCTTGAAGACCTCCTCGACGGTGAAGACCGTGTACAGGTCCTCCTCCATCAGGGCCTCGTCGAGGAAGCGGACCTGCGAGCGGGGCACGACGGGGATCCAGCGGCGGTCGTCCAGCAGGGTCTTGATGGAGATGCCGCGGTCGGCGAGGAACAGGTCGACGACCTCCTCGATCTGGCGCAGGTAGCCGGACAGGGCGAGGCGCTCGTTGAAGTGGCAGTACGGGTAGGGGATCCGCCACTTCCAGCCGAAGGCGTTCTCCCCGGCGAGCAGCTGCTCCAGGACCGGGTCGGCGGCGCCGGTGGTGCCGCGGCCGGCGGACAGGGCCGTGGCGGGGGCCGGGGCGGCCGGCGTGCCGTGGTGCGCGGAGCGCTCCTCGGTTCCGCCCAGGCGCGGGGTGGTGAAGCGGCTCAGCTCCTCGGGGTGGGCGAGCGGCGCGAGGTAGTCGTCGGCGCGCAGGGAGACCTTCACCTTCGAGGTGACGGCCTTCAGCTCGCGGCCGTCGCGCTCGACGTAGAGGGTGACGGAGA
Source organism: Streptomyces sp. NPDC037421 (assembly GCF_055602105.1). NCBI lineage: Bacteria > Bacillati > Actinomycetota > Actinomycetes > Kitasatosporales > Streptomycetaceae > Streptomyces > Streptomyces sp. NPDC037421. The sequence continues at coordinate 120,240 of NZ_JBVJWV010000004.1, read as the reverse complement.
AGCCGAAGCGGGTGTCGCCGTCCTTCGTGGCCGGCACGACGACGGCGCGGGCCTCGTCGTCCTGGTGGAAGGCGTGCAGGATGCGGGTGTCGAGGTCGACGACGTCGAGACCGAGGCCGTGCTCCTCGAACAGCTCGCGGGAGGGCAGTCCGGCGCTGCGGAAGTGCTCCAGGACGGCTTCCTCGACGAGGTAGTTGACGTGCTTGAAGCCGATCCAGGTGTTGATGTTGGAGCCCTCGAAGCGGGGGCGCAGGCGCAGCGTGGTGACGCTCTCCAACAGGTACGTGACGGCCGTTGCGGTCGGGTTGCTCATGTCGTTCGCTTCCTTGTCGGCGGTTGGTGCGGTACGGGGACGCGGGGCCGTCACCCGGCGGTCCGGAGGAACTCCTCGGTGCGGAGCGCGAACTCCGGTGCCCGCTCGGTCATCGCGAAGTGGCCGCAGCCGGGCAGGATCTCGGCCTCGGCGCGGGGCAGGGCCTCGCGCAGGGCGCGGCTGTCGGCGGGGAAGGACGCGAAGTCCTCCTCGCCGCCGATGATCAGGCAGGGCATCGTCAGCCGTTCGGTGCGCAGGGCGGGGGTCCGCAGGTAGGTGTCGAAGAAGCTCACCCAGCCGTACGGGCCGATGCGGTCGCGGACCTTCAAGGCCATGTCCCGGCGGGTTCCGTCCGGTATCCGGCCGCCGGAGCGGACCCGCAGGCCGTCGGCGAGGATCCGGTCGAAGTCGTTCAGGTAGTAGGAGATCGCCTCCCAGTCGAACCCTTCCGGGCTCGGCCGGTAGAACGGCGACACCAGGACCACGGCCCGGGGCCCCTGCGGGCCGCTCCCGGCGGGGGCGGAGGTGGCCGGGTCCCGTGCGGCGAGGTGCGCGAGCAGGGCGTTGGCGCCGAAGGAGTGGGCGATCACGGCGTCCGGGCCGCCGGGCACCAGGCCGATGGCCCGCTCCGCCCAGTGCGCGGGCGGCCGGCCGGTCCAGCCGGGCACCGTATCGGCCCGCCAGGGCAGTTCGGCGGTCCACACCTCGTCGGGGGAGCCGGCGGTCTGCTCCAGGTAGGCGTCCCAGACTCCGGCGCCGCCGGCGAGTCCGTGCAGCAGCAGGATCCGCCGCGCGCCGGGGGCGCGGCCGGCCCGGCGCAGCGCCACCGTCACCGGCTCGGGGGCCGGGCTCACGCGCTGCCCGGCACGGCGGTGAGCAGCAGGGCCGCGCAGGCGTCGTCGGTGTCGGTGCCGGAGCTGGCCAGTACGGGGCCGGCGGGAGCCCCCGGGCGGGCGAGCCGGGCGGCGGCGGCCGCGCACTGGAGCACGCCGAGCGCTCCGGAGGCCGCGCCGAGGGTACGGGTGAGGTCGTGGCGCGGGACGTCGGCGCCGAGCAGGGCCCCGGGTTCGCCGGTGTAGCCCTCGGGGACGAGCCACAGGCCGGGGCGCAGCGGCCCCCGCGGGGTGTCCAGGAGCCGTTCCAGGCAGGCTTCGACGTCGGCCTCCCGGGCGTAGCCGCCGAGGACGGCCAGGGCTTCGGCGCCGCGCGCGGCGGCGGCGGCGGAGCGCTCCAGGACCAGGGCGGCGGCTCCGTCGAGGAGTTCGGCGGCGGGCCGTCCGAGGAGGCCCTCGACGTAGCGGTTGTGGGTTTCGACACCGATGACGAGGGCCCGGTCCGCGCGGCCCGCGCGGATCAGCACGGCGGCCCAGTGGACGGCGTCGAGTCCGGAGGTGGGGCCGTTGCAGACCATCACGTTGGGGCCGCGCAGGCCGTGCCGGATGGCGACGGAGGAGGCGACGACGTTGCTCGACGCGTTGGGCAGCCCCATGGGGCTGATTCCGGCGACGCCGTGTTCCTTGATGCCGTCGGCGACCTCGCAGACGGTGTCGAGGTTGCCGAGGTTGGAACTGACGACGACGGCGGTGGTGGTGGCGCCGGGGAGGGCCGGTGCGCCGTCCCCGAGCAGGCCTGCGTCGCGCAGGCCCGCCTGGGCCGCGCAGAGGGCGAGCTGTGAGGCGCGGTCCTTGTAGCGCAGGCCCCGCCGCCCGATCAGGGCGCCCGGGTCGACCGGGGCGGCCCCGGCCGCGGCGGGGGCGGCCGTCGCGAGCAGGCCGGCGGGGTCGGTGATGCCGGGCAGCGCGGTGCCGATGCCGGTCACCAGGATCGCGCCGGCGTCCTCGGGGCTGCGGGCCGCCGTGTCGGCGGTCGCGGTGCTGGTGGTCACGGTGCTGGTGGTCACAGTGCTGCCCTCTCCACGATGGCGACCGCGTTGACGCCGCCGAAGCCGAAGGCGTCGATCTGGGCCAGGGCCGGGCGGGCGGTCGCGGCCCGGTCCCGTACGAGGCGGAAGCCGGCCGCCTCCTCGATCGGCTCGCGCAGCCCGATGACGGGCGGGATCCGCCCCGATTCGAGGGCCTTGAGGGCGACGATCACGCTGAGCAGGCCGGAGCCGCCCGAGGTGTGCCCGGTCATCGACTTCACCGCCGTCATCAGGGGCGTCGCCGTCTCGGGGCCGAAGACGTCGCCGATGGCGGCGGCCTCGGCCTCGTCGTTGAGCAGGGTGCCGGTGCCGTGCAGCATCACCAGGCCGATGTCCTTCGGTTTGACGCCGGCGTCGCGGTGGGCGCCGCGGACGGCCTCGGCGATGCCCTCGCGGTCGGGCGCGGTGACGTGGTAGCCGTCGCAGTTGACGTGGACGGAGCGGAGCCGGCCGCGCGCCGGCCGGCCCGCGGGGGCCGCGTCGCGGCGTCCGGCGTCGGTGCCTGCGCGCCGCAGGACCACGGCGGCCGCGCCCTCGCCCATGAGGACGCCCTTGCGGTCGCGGTCGAAGGGCCGCAGCGTGTCGGGGGCTTCCATGTGCACCCGGTCGAGGAGCCCGTACATGCTCTCGGTGAGGGTGTCCACGCCCGCGACGATGACCGTGTCGCCGGTGCCGTCCGCGCCGCCGGCGAGCAGGTCGCCGCCCATGGCGAGCGCGTACAGGGAGGCGGAGCAGGCGTTGGAGAAGGTGTAGGTCCGGTGGGCGCCGAAGCGTTCGCGCAGGGCCGTGCCGAAGTGCAGGCCGGCCATGTCGAACTCGGCCCCGTCGCGCCAGCGCAGTTCGGCCGAGCGCAGTTCGCGCAGCCCGGTGCCGACGAGGATCGGTACGTCGGACAGGTCCTCGCCGAGGCCGGCGTCCCGGGCGGCCTCGGCGATGGCGGCGAGGAGCCAGCGGGTGGCGCGGGCGGGCTCGTCGGTTCCGGCGGCGGGCCGGTCGTCGATCTCGTAGGCGTGCCGGGCCCGGAAGCCGGCCGGGTCGAATCCGCGGAGCGGGGCCCGGCCGGTGCGGCCCGCGCACAGCGCCTCGAACACCTCGTCGACGCCGTTGCCGACGCTCGCCACCGCGCCCAGCCCGGTGAAGACGAGGTCGGGGACGGCCGCTCCGGCCGGTGCGGGACGTGCGGTCATGCGACGGCCTCCTCGTACTTGCCGAAGATCACTACGGAGTTGTTGCCGCCGAAGGCCAGCCCGTTGTTCTGCACGACGCGCAGGTCGGCCTCGATGGCGTGGTTGGGTACGCAGTCCACGGCGCACTCGGGGTCGGTCTCGACGTGGTTGATCGTGGGCGGGATGAACCCCTCGGTCAGGGCGAGCGCGCAGCCGATGGAGGCCAGCGCGCTGGCCGCGCCCATGCTGTGCCCGAGCATCGACTTGATCGAGACGGTCCTCGGGGGGCGGTCGCCGAACACCTGCCGGATGGCCCGGGCCTCGGTGACGTCGTTGGCCTTGGTGCCGGTGCCGTGGGCGGAGATGAAGTCCACGTCCCCGGCCGAGACCCCGGCTCCGTCCAGCGCGAGCTGCATGCACTGCGCGACGCTGTCCTGGTCCGGGGCGACCGGATGGTGGGCGTCGCAGTTCAGCCCGTACCCGAGCACCTCCGCGTAGATCCGGGCGCCGCGCGCCCGCGCGGACTCCAGGGTCTCCAGCAGCAGGACGCCCGCCCCCTCGCCGGTGAGGATGCCCTTGCGGTCCACGTCGAAGGGCCGGCACAGCTCGGGGGCGATGGTGCCGAGCCGGTAGAAGCCGGTGAAGGTCTTGCGGCACAGGGCGTCGGCGCCGCCGACGAGGGCGTAGTCGGCCTCACCGGTGCGGACGGCGTCGAAGCCGTAGCCGATGGCGTAGTTCCCGGCCGCGCAGGCGGTGGGGAGGGTGACGGCCTCGACGCGGCTGAGGCCGAACTCGTGGGCGATGGCCGCCGAGAGGCGGCCGGCGGGGACCCGGGCGGTGACCGTGGGGTCCATCCGCTCGGGGCCCTGGCGGACCTCGGTCTCGACGAGCTGGTCGAGGTCGCGGGATTCGCCGTCGGTGGTGCCGATCGAGATGAGGACGCGGCCGGCCCGCAGGTGCTCCTCCGGCAGCGCCGCGTCCTCGGTCGCCATCCGGGCCGCCGTCACCGAGAACTGGCTGGCCCGGCCGAGCGTTTCGGGCTCCAGGTTGCGGATCCAGCGGGCCGGTTCGAAGCCGGTGATCTCGCAGCCGTTGGCGTGGTCGAAGCCGTCGGTGTCGAATGCCGTGATCGGCTTTGCGGCGCTACGGCCCGAACGCAGCCCGGACAGGAACTCGGCGGCGCCCAGCCCGATGCTGGAGACCGCACCGAGCCCGGTGATGACCACCCTGTTCGCCGGTACATCAGACATGTTCATCCCGTTGTCTCGAGGGCCGGGGCAGCCGGCCGTTCCCAAGGTGGTGCGTCCGTGAGGTGCGGCGTCCGTGAGGTGCTGCGTCCGTGCGCACGGCGCCGCCCGGTCCTACTTCCAGTCGGCGGCTTCCGCGACGACTTCGTAGACGCCGTCGAGGTTCACCATCCGGCCGAGTTCGGTCTGGTTGATGACGACGTTGAATTCCTTCTCCAAGGAGGCGAGGATTTCGATCGCGCGCAGCGAGTCCGCGTCGTGGTCCTCCTTGAAGAGGCTGCTGTCGGTCACGTCCTCGGGGTCGATCTCAAGGATGTCGCAGACGATTTCCTTGATGGTCTCGCGGCGCTCTTCGGTCGTAGCGGACACAGTGGTCCCTCATTCCTGACGGAGATTGGTGGAAGTCGAAAAGAATGCGCGATCTATTTCCGCGTCGGTTTCGACTCTATTCAGTCGGCCGAGCGTGCAGAAGGCTCGTGTCAGTTAGCTGCCAGCGGGCTTTCCCGGGCGTTCGCGGGGCCGCTCGGATGGCATTTTCCGGCCGGACGCGAACCGGTCAGGCGGAGCGCCGCCAGGCGCCCGGCGGGATGTGCCGGCCGCCTCGGTGGGGCCCCCGGGGGCGGGCGGGCGCCAGGCCGGCGCCGCCGGCGTCCGCGGCGGTGGCCGCGGCCCGCGCGAGGAGGACCGCGGCGAGTGCGGCGAGCTCCTCGGCGGCGGGCGCTCCCCTGGTGACGCGGAACAGCGGTTCGCCGTGGGTGTGCGGGTGCATCGCGGATGGTCCCCCCGTCACATCGGCGGGTTGCCGTGCTTGCGGCCCGGCTGTTCGGCGTACTTGGTGCGGAGCATCGCGAGGGAGGCCGCGAGGACGGAGCGGGTGTCGGCGGGGTCGATGACGTCGTCGACGAGGCCGCGTTCGGCCGCGTAGTACGGGTGCATCAGCTCGGTCCGGTACTCCTTGATCCGCTGGGCCCGCACCTCCTCGGGGTCGGCCGCGGCATTGATCTCCCGGCGGAAGACGACGTTCGCGGCGCCCTCGGCGCCCATCACGGCGATCTCGTTGGCGGGCCACGCGAAGGAGAGGTCGGCGCCTATGGAGCGGGAGTCCATGACGATGTACGCGCCGCCGTAGGCCTTGCGCAGGATGACCTGGACGCGCGGCACCGTCGCGGCGCAGTAGGAGTACAGCAGTTTGGCGCCGTGCCGGATGATCCCACCGTGCTCCTGGTCGACGCCCGGCAGGAAGCCGGGCACGTCGAGCAGGGTGACCAGCGGGATGTTGAAGGCGTCGCAGAGCTGCACGAAGCGGCCGGCCTTGTCGCTGGCGTCGATGTCGAGGACACCGGCCAGCGACTGCGGCTGGCTGGCGACGATGCCGGTGACGTACCCGTCGACACGGGCCAGCACGCACAGCACGTTCGTGGCCCACAGCTCGTGGACCTCCAGGAACTCGCCGTCGTCGGCGATCTCCGCGATCACCCGCCGCATGTCGTAGGGGCGGTTGCCGTCGGCGGGGACCAGCTCCCCGAGCGCCTCGCAGCGCCGGTCGGCCGGGTCGCCCCCGGAGAGGTGCGGCGGGTTCTCCTGGTTGTTCTGCGGCAGCAGCGACAGCAGGAAGCGGACGTCCTCCAGGCAGGTCCGCTCGTCGTCGTAGGCGAAGTGGGAGACGCCCGAGACGGCCGAGTGGACGTCGGCGCCGCCGAGGCCGTTCTGGGAGATCTCCTCGCCGGTCACCGCGCGGACGACGTCCGGGCCGGTGATGAACATCTGCGAGGTCTCCCGGACCATGAACACGAAGTCCGTCAGCGCCGGGGAGTACGCGGCGCCGCCCGCGCACGGGCCCAGCATGACGGAGATCTGCGGGATCACGCCCGAGGCCCTGGTGTTGCGCTGGAAGATGCCCCCGTAGCCGGCCAGCGCCGAGACGCCCTCCTGGATGCGGGCGCCCGCGCCGTCGTTGAGGGAGACCAGCGGGGCGCCGGCCGCCAGGGCCATGTCCATGATCTTGTGGATCTTCTCGGCGTGGGCCTCGCCCAGCGCCCCGCCGAAGATCCGGAAGTCGTGCGCGTACGTGAAGACCGTACGGCCGTGCACGGTTCCCCAGCCGGTGACCACTCCGTCGGTGTGCGGCCTCCTGTCCTCCAGCCCGAAGCCGGTCGCCCGGTGCCGGCGCAGCGGCTCCACCTCGTGGAAGGAGCCCTCGTCGAGCAGCAGGTCGATGCGTTCGCGGGCGGTCAGCTTCCCCCTGGCGTGCTGCGCCGCGGTCGCCTGTTCACCCGGGCCCTGCCGGACCCGTTCGCGCAATGCGTGGAATTCGGCGAGCCGGTCCTGCCGGCCGTCCGTCGTCGACTCGCTCATCGGCCGTTCCCCCAAAAGTCGGCGGATTCGGGGGCCCGTCGGGAAAGAGCCGCCCGAACGCGGCGGCGGCCGCGCCGGATTCACCGTAGGTTTTTCCGGAGCGGCCGGGCCACATGTCATCCGCGAACTGTCAGCAAGGTGTCGTACCGGCCGGTAAACGGGCGCGCATTCGCAATGCGCAGCCCGGAATTGGCAGCTAGCTGCCCACCTGGCCGCAGCGGCGCAGCGGTCGGGCCGCACCGTTCGGCGGCGCGGGCGGGCGGGACCGGCGGGCGGATCAGCCCGTGCTCGGCGGCCCGCACCCCGGCCTGGAAGCGGGACTTCGTCCCGAGCGCCTCCATGATCTCGGCGACGTAGCGGCGGTAGGTGCGCACCGACACCCCGAGCTCGCGGGCCGCGGTGTCGTCGGTGTTCCCCGTGTGCAGCTGCCGCAGCACACCCGCCGTGAAGTCGCTGCGCAGCGGGCTCGCCGGCGCGATGCCGCCGCCCGGGGACGCGGCCCCCCGCCAGGCGCTCGCGAACAGCGCCTGGAAGGGCTCCAGGACGGCCGGGCTGCGGATCACCGCGGCGTCGGCGGTGCGCTCGGCGCGCACGAGCGCCACCTCGCCGTCGACGACCAGCGTCTCCAGGTACGGCATCGGCGCCACCCGGACGCGGAAGGGGTGGTCCTCCTTGAGGAAGTCGCGGAAGGACTCCTGTTCGACCGTCGCGTGGGTGCACAGCACGCGCGCCGTCACCTCGGCCCGCTCCCCCCGCAGCAGGTGGGACAGGGCGGTGCACACCTCCACCGCCTTGTCGCCGCCGGCGGCGACGACCACGTCCACGCTGTGCCGAGCCTGCGAGACCAGGTGCCGGGCGGCCTCCCGCATGCCGTTGCAGCCCGGCCCGACGGGTGTGTCGATCGGGCTCCGGTTGGACCACTCCCGGTATTTCGAAACCGCTTCGTCTATAAGGTCGTGTATATCGCCCAGCACTCCATCGAATTCTTCGCCGCGCTGCATTCCGCCACGCCCTTCCCCCATCACATTTCCCCCAAAATGCTTTTGCTTCACCGCGATGGCCGGAACACCGTCGGCGCCGCCCCGGCCATCCGCAGCTATTCGTCCCTCTTCAACAAGCCGAACCACACCGCACAGACCCCCGCCTGAAATCGCGAATCCGCCCCGAGTTCGCGCATTATTTCCGCCACGTAGCGCCGGTACGTCCGCAGCGGGATGGAGAGCTCGCGGGCCGCGGCCGCATCGGTGCGGCCGTCGCGCAGGGCCTCCAGGATCCGCCGCCCCGTCTCGCTGCGGGCCCGGCTGGCCCCGGCCTCCCAGACCGTCGCCCCGTTCCACACCGCGGCGAACAGGGCGGCCAGCGCGGTGACCGGCGCGGGGTCCTCGACCAGCGACACGGCCTTGGCGCCGCCTCGCGGCCCGGACCACAGCACGGCCACCGAACCGTCCACCACGACGGCCTCGTTCAGGGCGCATTCGGCGATCCTGACCACGCATCCGGCAGCGCCGGCGAGCGCTTCGCGGAACGCCGCGGCGCGCACGACGGCGGGCGCGCACAGCAGCCGGACCCGCGCTCCGGCGGCCGGCCCCGCCCCGGACGCGGACCGCATCAGGTCCAGGGCCACCGCCCCCGCCTGCGAGGAGGCGGCCTGCACGATGACGCTCACGTCCCGCCGGGCGTTTTCCGCCAGGCGACCGGAAACCCCGATGACGTCCTCGTCGCATTCCAGTATTCGGACAGAATGTGCGGGACCCGCCGGGGAGCGGCGGCCTTTGGCCGCCTCAATGAGTCCCTGAACCTGCAAAAGCGCCCGGCTGACTTCGTCGTCGACCGGAGCTCTTTTCCGGGCGACCGGCTGCGGCTCTGTTTTTCCGTTGCCCACTTCCCCCGCCTTCTCCTCACAGCGCCACGCCCCCAGCGAGGCTATCCCGCTCGAAGTCGGACGGTCAACCGAGCCCCTACGGTGAGTGATTGTTGAACTTCTTGCCGCCGCGGGAATTTCCGGGAATGGTCCCGTGCCGCTCTCATTACTGGAGAGTTATTCCGGTTCCACGGCGGGCGCACTTCACAGGAAGCTGCCTGCGCGGGCCCCGGGCGACTGCGGTCGGCGAACTGACCGGTGCGTACGGTCACATCCCGGCCCTGTCCTGGCATCTTGCTGCCAGCGCCGTCGCAGGCCCGCGCCTCCGGCTCCTACAGTCGCCGGGCCTGCTCGGTCGAGTTCCGGGCACCGAGGAGAACGGCGAACGTGACCAGGACCACAGCACTCCGGCGGCCCGACCTCGCCCGCAGCGGCCCCAACGGCCCGGCAGCCGCGGAGATCTGGTGGTGGCTCACCGAGGAGGCCGCCCGCCCCGGCGACCCGGGACCGCTGACCGCCGCCGAGCTCGCGGCGGCCGCCAGACGGCCGGCCGACCGCCGGCCGGACTTCACCGCCTCCCGGGCGGCCGTCCGCACGGTGCTGGGCGCACTGCTCGACGTCCCGCCGGAGCAGGTCGAGTTCGGCCGCCGGCCGTGTCCCGAGTGCGCCGACGCCGGGCACGGTCCCCCGTACGTCCGCCACCCCGGCAACGACCTGTGGATCAGCATCTCCCACACCCGGGGCTGCGGCCTGCTCGCCGTCGCCGGGCACCCCGTCGGGGTCGACGTGGAGCACGGGCACCGCCGGGCGTGGTCGCCGGAGATGGCCGCCAAGGCGCTGACCCCGGCCGAGCGCGCCCACGTCGGCGCGATCGCCGACGCCGGGGGCCGCAACCGGGCCTTCCTGCGCTGCTGGACCCGCAAGGAGGCCGTGCTCAAGGCCGTGGGCACGGGGATCGTCGCCGACCTGTCGGCACTGGAGACCCGGCCCGCCGATCCCGGACCGGTGCGGGTCCGCACCGCCGTACCGGGCGTACCGGCCCACTGGCGGGCCGTCGACCTGGCGCTCCCCGGGCCCTACCTGGGCTCCCTGGCGTACCCGGACGGAGTCGGCCCGCCGTCGGTGAGGCTGCACCGGTACACCGGCACCGCCTAGACCCGGCGGCCCCTCCTGCGCCGCCCGCGCAGGGACAGCCGCATCAGCAGCGCCGTCTGGAACAGCAGCAGCGCACCGAGCCCGACCGCGGCGGGCAGGCCGCGCCCCTCCCAGGCCGTCGCCCCCAGCCGGGCCGCCCCGACCGCGGTCAGCGCGACCAGGAAGCGGCCGGCGAACTCCGCCTCGGTCCCGTGCGGTACGGCCGAGCCGGCCACGAACACCGCCAGCAGCACGGGGATCCACGGCGTCCCGGGATCGCGCAGCAGCGCGGCGGCCCCGGCTTCCACGGCGAGGAGCAGCAGGGTGCGCAGCAGGAAGGCAGGCATGGACACATCATGCCGGTGATATCCCGGTGCGGCCCCCGCCGGGCGTCGCCTAGGATCCGGCTCAAGCGGGGTCGTAGCACAGAGGTAGTGCGCCTACACAGCATGGAGGAGGACGCCGGTTCGAATCCGGCCGCCCCGCCCTTCTCCTCCCACCGTCGTCCTCCCACCGTCGCGGGGCCGTACGATCGGCCGCACGGGCGGGGTCGTGGTACAGAGGTCGTTGCACCCCCTTGCGAAGGGGAGGACGCCGGTTCGAATCCGGCCGCCCCGCCCCCTCACCCCTTCAGGGCGTCGCGGCCAGCCAGGCCGCCGCTCCCGCCACCGCCGTCCGCGCGGCCGGCAGGGGCAGGCCCAGGAAGCCGTGGAAGACCCCGGGGTAGAGCCGGACCTCGCAGTCGACGCCGGCCCGCGCCAGGCGCCGCGCGTACGCGAGCCCCTCGTCCCGCAGCAGGTCGCAGTCCGCGAGGAGCAGCAGGGTGCGCGGGAGGCCCGCGACCTCGGCGGCCCGCAGCGGGGAGACGTGCGGGTGGGCCGGGTCGCCGCCGTACTGGTCCCAGTACCAGGCCATGTGCGCGGCGGTGTGGAAGTGGCCGCGCCCGTACGCCGCCACCGACTCGGAACCCATCGAGGCGTCCAGCGGCGGGTACGCCAGCAGCTGTCCGGCGACCAGTCCGGGCGCCCGCAGCGCGGTGACCGCCGCCAGGTTGCCGCCGCTGGAGTCGCCCGCCACCACCACCCGGCCCGGGTCGCAGCCCAGCCGGGGCGCCTCGGCCCGCGCCCACAGCAGCACGGCCAGCGCGTCGTCGGCCGCCGCCGGCCAGGGGTGTTCCGGGGCGAGCCGGTAGTCGGCGGAGACGACCACCGCCCCGGAGGCCGAGGCCAGGGCGCGGCACAGGGCGTCGTGGGTGTCCGGGCCGCACATCACCCACCCGCCGCCGTGGAGGTACACGGCCAGCGGCCGCCCCGCCGCCCCGGGCGCGGGGTCGTAGACCCGCACCGGCACCCCGCCCGCGGTGGTGTCGTACACCGAGGCCACCTCCGGACCCGCGGGGCGCACCGGCCCGCCCGCGGCCACCGCGGCCCGCAGGGCGGCCACGTCCCCGGGCCCGGGGAAGCCGGCGGCCATCGCGTCGCACAGCCGCCGCGCGGCCCCTGACAGCTCGTCACGCGTCATCGCGCCGTCATCCCCCCGTCGACCGCGAACTCCGCGCCCGTGACGTACGAGGACGCGTCCGAGCACAGGAACAGCACCAGCTCCGCGACCTCCCCCGGCCGGCCCATCCGCCCCAGCGGCACGTGCGACCAGTCCCGTCCCGCGACGGCGTCGGCCACCATCGGGGTGTCGATGGCCCCGGGGTGCACCGAGTTGACCCGGATCCCGTCGGCGGCCAGGTCCAGCGCCGCCGACCGGGTCAGTCCGCGCAGCCCGAACTTGGCGGACCCGTACGCCGCGTGGCCGGGGATGCCGACCAGCCCGGCCGTGGAGGAGATGTTGACGACGGAGCCGCCCCCGCCGGCGCGCAGCACCGGGGCCAGTGCCCGGATCCCGAGGAAGGGGCCGAGCAGGTTGACCCGCAGCAGTTCCTCGAAGCCCTCCTCGCTCTGCTCCTCGACGTGCGCGGTGCGCCACAGGGCGGCGTTGTTGACCAGCGCGGAGACCGTCCCGAAGGCGGCCACCGCCTCGCGCACCACCCCGGTCCAGCTGCCGGCGTCGGCCACGTCGTGGCGTACGTACAGGCCCTGGCCGCCCAGTTCCGCGGCGACCGCCCGGCCCTCCTCCTCACGGAGGTCGGTGACGACGACCCGCGCCCCGGCCCCGGCGCACAGCCGTGCCCCGGCGGCGCCCTGGCCGCGTGCGGCGCCGGTGATGACGACGACCTTGCCCTCCAGCGAGGCCATCTCAGGCCCCGCCGCCGGCGCCGGGGAGGCCGGGGGCATCGGGGCGCAGCCGGTACGCGGGCGTCTCCTGGAACTTCACGGAAGGTCCCTCCAGCGGGGGATCGGCGAGAAGACACGGCGAGCTATTGCGAACAGAAATACTTCTAGCAGCCATATCCCACAGGGGGAAGGCCGCCGCGGGACCGGTCGTAGACTGCGCTGCGTGGCAGACGAGACGGCCGAGACGGCAGAGCAGACGGCGGCGGGGACGAACCCGCGCACCCTCCCCGCGACCAGCTGGGCGGTCCTCGGGCTGCTCTCCTTCGGCGAGGAACTCTCCGGCTACGACCTGAAGAAGTGGTCGGACCGGTCGCTGCGCTTCTTCTACTGGAGCCCGTCCTTCAGCCAGATCTACAGCGAGCTCAAGCGGCTGGAGAAGGCCGGCTACGCCTCCTCGCGGATGGTCGCCCAGGACACCGGCACCCGCGACAAGCGCGTCTACCGGATCACCGACGCGGGCATGGCCGCCGTACGGACCTGGGCGCGCGAGGCGCCGGTCGACCCGCCGGTGCTCAAGCACGGGCCGATGCTGCGGCTGTGGCTGGGCCACCTGCTGGAGCCGGAGCAGATGCGCGAAGTGCTGCACCGGCACCAGGAGTTCGCGGAGGACATGCGGCGGCGCGCGGAGGCGGACGTCGAGGCCGCCAAGGACGAGGCGGCCTGGGCGTACCCCGCCCTGACGCTCAAGTGGGCCGAGCGGTACTACACCTCCGAGCGCGACCTCGCGGCCGCCATGCTGGAGGACATCGACGCACTGGAGGCGGCCCGCGCCGTCGGCGAGGGCTCCGCCAACCGCCCGTAGGGGCGCCGGAACCGCAGCAACGGCGCCCCGTCGCGGTGCCGGAGGAGTACGGCGGGCCGGGCCGCGGAGCCGCCGAGACTGGGGTGGCCATGGCGGAGCCGGGCCGCGCGCTGAGCCCCGTACCGCACCTGGGCCGGGTGCCCGGCTCCTGACGTACCCTCGGCTGCATGACGGGCAGCGCGATCAACCTCCGCAAGGTCGAGGAGGCGGCCCCGGCGCTCGTGAACCTGTACAAGAGCGCCGGCGTCTCCCTCCGCAAGCACGGCCTGGAGGGCGGGCGCGCCTCGGTGTACCTGGTCCTGGACTACTCCGGGTCCATGCGCCCGTACTACGACGACGGCAGCGTGCAGGCCTTCGCCGACCGGATCCTCGGCCTCTCGGCGCACCTCGACACCGACGGCCGCGTCCCGGTGGTGTTCTTCTCCACCGAGGTCGACGCGGTCGAGGAGGTCACCCTGGCGGGCCACGAGGGGCGGGTCACCGCGATGGCGGCCCGTCTCGGCCACATGGGCAAGACCTCCTACCACCTGGCGATGGACGCGGTCATCGACCACTACCTCGACTCGGGCTCGGCCGATCCGGCCCTGGTCGTCTTCCAGACGGACGGCGGCCCGGTCAACAAGGCCGCCGCCGAGAAGTACCTGTGCAAGGCGGCCCGGCTGCCGCTGTTCTGGCAGTTCGTCGGCTTCGGCAACACGCGCAGCACCCAGTTCGACTTCCTTCGCCGCCTCGACGAACTCCCCGTACCCGGCAAGCGGGTCGTGGACAACGCGGGCTACTTCCACGCCGGCCCCGAACCGCGCGCCGTCCCGGACTCCGAGCTGTACGACCGGCTCGTCGCCGAGTTCCCCGCCTGGCTGGCGGCGGCGCGCGCGGCGGGCATCGTGCGCGCCTGACCGGCCGCCGCCGGTGGTGCGCGCTTTGATGGACGCATGACGACGAACAACTGGGCAGCGTTCGAGAAGGCGGAACCCGAGTTCGCGGCGGCCGTGCGGGCCCGCTTCGCGCGGTACCCGCACCACGTCCTGGCCACCCTGCGCAAGGACGGCTCGCCCCGGGTGGCCGGGCTCAACGTCGACTTCCGCGGCGGGGAGCTGTGGCTCGGCATGATGGCGGGCTCGATGAAGGCCCGCGACCTCCAGCGCGACCCCCGCTTCGCCCTGCACACCAATCCGGGCGAGGGCATGGCGATGCCCGACGGAGACGTGCGGATCTCCGGAAGGGCGGTGGAGATCGTGGACCCGCCCGAGCTGCACCGGTACGCGGAGGAGACCGACTCCCCGCACCCCTTCCACCTCTTCCACGCCGACCTGACCGAGGTGGTGCACATCGCGGTGGACGGCGAGGAGCTGGTGGTCCGGTCGTGGACCCCGGCGCGCGGGACCCGGGTCCTGCGCCGGGGCAACGACGACGAGCCGCCGCGCGAGGAGCCGGCTAGCTGAAGCGCGGGACGGCGGCGGGACCGGCGGCCGGCGTGAGGGCGGCCGGATCCACGTCCACCCAGCTGCGGTCGATGTTGATGGTCACCCCGCCGTACGAGGCGTCGTGGTCGCCCCGGAACTGGTGGGCCCGGCGCGGGCCGGTCCACAGCGCCTTGCCCTTGGGCAGGCCCATGTCGGCGTCGGTGACGGAGGCCCCGCCGTTCCACTGGGCCACCCACAGCACGTCCGGCATGGCGTGCGGGGCCTGGTGGTGGTGGGCGCTGAGCGCCTTGGCACCGGAGCTGGCGGCGACGTAGGCCGCCGAGCGGTAGCCCAGCTCGTGCAGCCGTACCGTCCAGGCCGTGAGGTAGGCGACGACCGGTGCGTCCCAGGTGGTGCGGTCGCCGTAGTTCTCCAGGTCGTTGTAGAGGAGGGTGCCCTCGGCGAGGCCGAGGGCACGGGCCGCCCCGACCGCGCCGTCGGCGGCCTCCTTGCCCTGCTCGTTCGCCTCGGAGGGGTCGGTGGACAGGCCAGTGGTGGAGCTGTGCCAGGGCTGCGGTCCGACCCAGATCGGCATCAGGTGCCAGCCGGCGGCGGCCTGCTTGCGGATCCAGCCGGCCGTCAGCTGCGGCTGGGCGCAGGCGCGGGCGCGGCCGCCGATGTAGACGCCGACCGCGCCGAAGGGGGAGGCGGTGCGCCAGGCGTCCATGGAGCGCTGCGGCGGGGCGGTACAGGCGTCGAAGCCCTCCCCGGTGACGGCCCGCTGCGCGACGACGTCGGCCGGCCGCGGGGCGGCTGGGGCGGGGGCGGCGGGGGTGCGGGTCCCGCCGGGGACGGCCCGCGCCAGCAGCCCGCGTACGGCTGCGGGCCCGGCCCCGTACGACAGGGTGGCCATCACCCCCGGCCCACGCAGGGCGTACCGCACCTCTCCGCTGTCGCCCTCGGCGGGCGGCAGCGCGGACCCGCCGTCCACGGTGAGGGTGGGGACGTCGGCGCGTGCCGGGGCCCCGTCGAGGGGCTCCAGGTGCAGGGTGTCGGCGCGGGTGGCGACGGCCCGGCGGCCGGAGCAGTCGGCCTGGGTGCCGGCGTGCCCGAGGTACAGGGTGGGCCGGTCGAGCCGCAGGCAGGCGCCGGGTTCCCGCTCCAGGTCGACGACCCGCCAGTCGGCGGGCAGGGTCAGGCGCAGCCCGCGGTACTCGACGGGCGGCCCGTCGCCGGTGGCGGCCGCGGCCGGCGCGAGCGGCATCAACAGGGCGGCGCCCAGCAGCCAGCGCAACAGGGTTCGTGAGGGCATGGCCCCCACGCTCCCCCCTACCCCCCGCCAACTCCCCCGCGACACCCCCCGCTTGCCCCGTCCGGGCTACGCGGGGTCACTGTCAGTGCCACCGCCTACCGTGAAACGGCCGTCCCATCGGCACTCGGCACCCAAGGGGGAGACATGACACACAAGGCACTCACCATCGCAGCACTCGCGGCGGCACTCGCACTGACCACGGGCGCGGGACAGGCCTCGGCGGCGGACGAACTGATCGGCTACCCGGGCCCCGACGGCGTGATCTGGGTGCCGGAGGTCACCGGCTCCAGCGGCTTCGTCTCGGGCGGCCTCAACGCACACCTGGACACCTACACCACCTTCGCCTGCGAGGGCGAGGGCAGGATCGAGGTGACCTTCGTCCTCGACAACCACCCGGACCGCAACCCGGCCCCCTTCACCCTGACCTGCGCCCCGAACTCCCCGACCCGCACCACCGTCCCCCTGGGCACCGCCCTCTCGGGCGGCTTCGGCGCCACAGTGACCGCCTCGTCCCCGTCCATACGCTGGGGCGCGGTCGTAGTCCAGCCGGAGTAGCACCGACGAGCACCGCAGCGCCCGCCCCCGACCGGGGCGACGGGCGCTGCGGCAGCCCAGCCGCGGCGTCAGCCGTCCGACAGTTTGAAGGCAACGCAGACCGTTTTGCCGACCTTTTCATCTCGGATCTCGCACTCGTCCGCGAGCTCCGACACCAGCCACAGGCCACGGCCCGCCTGTGCATCAGTGGAGGGGCGGCGGACGAGGGGGCGACCCGGCCCGCTGTCGCGCACCTCGATCCACAACACTGCCCCTTCCCTTAGGAGACGCACAGCGAACTCTCGCCCCATGGGGACACCGTGCAGAACTGCATTCGCGGCGAGTTCGGAGACACAGAGCCGTATGTCGTCCCGCCGCTCGAACACAGCCCACTCCGCGAGCGTGTCGCCTACGAACTGCCGGGCGGCACGCACTGAGGCGCGCGCCCGGGGGAATCGCTGCTGCCTGACGAAGGACACCGCACCCCACCGCCTTCACTCTGAGCTCCCAAGGCCACACAGACCGTATCGCTATTCGCGAAAGCCAGCAAGGTTCGCGAGGGTGGGTTCGGTCGACGCCGTCGCATAACGTGGGGGTGGGGCAACACATCTGACGCGTGGGAGGCATCGTGGACAGCGGCGAGTGGACCAGTACGTCGATGCCGTACCTGACTCCACGTGCCGCCGGAGACACTGACGCCTGGACCGACGAGGCCCGAGGGGCCGGTCGGCGGGGAAGCCAGCGCATCGTGCACGCCGGAGAGGCACCGGCCCCGGCCCCTGTGGCCCTGATGCTCGGCCTGACGGACGGGGACGCCGTCGTCGTACGCCGCCGGATCATCGAACTCGACGACGAGCCGACCGAGTTGACGGACACCTACTACCCGGCCGGCATTGCCGGAGGCACCCCGCTGGCCGGCACTGCCAAGATCCGCGGCGGCGCCGTGACACTGCTGGCCGCGCTCGGCCACGTCGGCGTACGGGTCGTCGAGAACGTGACCGCCCGTACGCCCAGCGACGAGGAGCGCGAGCAGCTTCGACTCGGCGTGGGGGAACCGGTCCTGCAACTCGCCCGCACCACGTACGACTCGGCGGGTCACCCGATCCAGGCGGACGTGATGGTGATGCCCGCCGGACGCCAGCAGCTGCGGTACGAGATCAGGATCGGATGAATTTGCCCATGCCCGGAACTGAGGGCCTCGACCCCCGGCCCCTTCACGCCCGCATCGCCGCCGACCTCCGGGACGAGATCATGAGCGGCGATCTCGCAGCAGGAGCCAAGCTTCCGTCCACCGCTCAGCTGAAGACCCGCTTCGACGCGTCCAACGCCACGATCCAGAAGGCCGTCCAGCTCCTCAAGGCCGAGGGCCTGGCCATCGGCCGCGCGGGCGCGGCGGTGACCGTGCGGGAGAACCGCCAGCGGACCGTACGCCCGGCGCGCTCCCTCGCACCGGCGACCGCCGGAGCCGCGTTTCCCTGGCTCTTCGAGGTGACCGAAGGCCTGTCGGCCGCGCGCAGCTCGCTGCTGGCCGTCGGGGAGGTGCCGGTCACCGGCGACGTGGCGGAGGCCATCGGCCTGCCGGAGGGCGGCTCGGCGCTGTGCCGTCTCCAGCTGATCAGCGTCGACGGCGAGCCGGCCGAACTGGTCACCTCGTACTACCCGCTGGACATCGCGAGTGGCACAGCGCTGGCCGAGGAGCAGCGGATCAAGGGCGGTACTCCGAGCCTGTTGACCGAGCTCGGCTTCCCGCCGCGCCGCAGCGTCGACCGGGTTTCGGCCCGGGTCGCGACCCAGGAGCAGCACGCCGCCCTGCGGCTGCCTGGTGAGCTGCCGGTGCTCCGGACACTGCGCACGGTGTACGGCCCCGACGACCACCCCATCGAGGTCACGGTCATGGTCAAGGCGGGGCACCTCTACGAGCTCCAGTACGAGTTCGCCCCCGAATAGCCCGGCCCCCGAACGCCACCGCGCCCGCCACCCCTGGTCGGGGACGTGGCGGGCGCGGGTCGGAGTTCCGTACGCCGTTGTACGGACCGCATGAGGGGTCCCGCCGTTCGCGCGGCGAGGGCGCTACCAGTGACACGGGCCCCGCACCGACGGCCGGAGGCCGGCGCAGCCGGGCGAAGCCCGGGAGGCCGCCAGCGGCCGAACGGTGCGAGCCCGGCATCCAGAAGGAGTCGTGGCGGGCGCGGGTCGGAGTTCCGTACGCCGTTGTACGGACCGTATGAGGGGTCCCGCCGTTCGCGCGGCGAGGGCGCTGCTCGGCCCCCGCCCTCACGGGCGGGGGCTGACGGCTACACCATCAGGGAGCGGTCCGTCGGCTTGACCGGGTACGGGAGGGCGCTGGTGCCGGTCAGGTAGCGGTCCACGCCGCGGGCGGCCGAGCGGCCCTCCGCGATGGCCCACACGATGAGCGACTGGCCGCGGCCCGCGTCGCCGGCGACGAAGACGCCGTCGGCGTTGGTGGCGTACGAGGCGTCGCGGGCGATGTTGCCCCGCTCGTCCAGGTTCACGCCGAACTGCTCGACCAGACCGTTGGCCTGGTCGGTGCCGGTGAAGCCCATCGCCAGGGTGACCAGCTGGGCCGGGAGGACCCGCTCGGTGCCGGGCTTCTGGACCAGCTTGCCGCCCTCGAAGGAGACCTCGACCAGGTGCAGGGCCTGGACGTTGCCGTCCTCGTCGCCCTCGAAGTGGGTGGTGGAGACGGAGTAGATCCGCTCGCCGCCCTCCTCGTGGGCCGAGGTGACCTTGTACAGCATCGGGAAGGTCGGCCACGGCATGGACTCCGGGCGGTCCTCCGACGGACGCGGCATGATTTCCAGCTGGGTGACCGAGAGGGCGCCCTGGCGGTGGGCGGTGCCCACGCAGTCCGCGCCGGTGTCGCCGCCGCCGATGACGACGACGTGCTTGCCCTCGGCGGTGATCGGCGGGGCCAGGAAGTCGCCCTCCTGGACCTTGTTCGCGAGGGGGAGGTACTCCATCGCGAAGTGGATGCCCTTGAGGTCGCGGCCCGGGACCGGCAGGTCGCGGGAGACCGTGGCGCCCGCCGCGACGACGACCGCGTCGAAGCGCTTGCGCAGGTCGGTCGCCGTGATGTCGCGGCCGACCTCGATGCCGGTGCGGAACTTGGTGCCCTCCGCGCGCATCTGCTCGATGCGGCGGTTGATGTGCACCTTCTCCATCTTGAACTCGGGGATGCCGTAGCGCAGCAGGCCGCCGATGCGGTCGGCGCGCTCGTACACCACCACG
The DNA here is from genome assembly GCF_055602105.1 of Streptomyces sp. NPDC037421. Classification (NCBI taxonomy): domain Bacteria; kingdom Bacillati; phylum Actinomycetota; class Actinomycetes; order Kitasatosporales; family Streptomycetaceae; genus Streptomyces; species Streptomyces sp. NPDC037421. Next base: position 100,658 of record NZ_JBVJWV010000004.1, on the reverse strand, counting down.
GTGTGGCCGGCCCGGGTCAGCTGCTGGGCGGCGGCCAGGCCGGCCGGGCCGGAGCCGATGACGGCCACGGTCTTGCCGGACAGGCGCTCGGGCGCCTGCGGGGTGACGTCGCCGTTGTCCCAGGCCTGGTCGATGATCGAGACTTCGACGTTCTTGATCGTGACGGCCGGCTGGTTGATGCCGAGGACGCACGCCGACTCGCAGGGGGCCGGGCACAGCCGCCCGGTGAACTCCGGGAAGTTGTTCGTGGCGTGGAGGCGCTCCGACGCGGCCGTCCAGTCCTCGCGGTACGCGTAGTCGTTCCACTCCGGGATCAGGTTCCCGAGCGGGCAGCCGTTGTGGCAGAACGGGATGCCGCAGTCCATGCAGCGGCCGGCCTGCTTGCTGATGATCGGGAGCAGCGAGCCCGGGACGTAGACCTCGTTCCAGTCCTTGAGGCGTTCGGCCACGGGACGGGTGCAGGCGGTCTCGCGCGGGGTGGTGAGGAAGCCCTTCGGGTCAGCCATTGGTCGCCGCCTCCATCATCTTCTCGGTGGTCTCGGACTCGGAGAGTCCGGCCAGCTCAGCGGCGTCCTTGGCGGCGAGCACTGCCTTGTACGTGGTCGGGATGATCTTGCTGAACCGGGCCGCGGCGGCGTCCCAGTCAGCCAGGAGCTTCGCGGCCACGGTCGAGCCGGTCTCCTCCTCGTGGCGGCGCACCACATCGTGCAGCCACTGCTTGTCGGCGTCGGAGGGGGCCTCGACGGCCTCCGCGTTGCCGGCGTTGACCTGGCGGGGGTCGAGGTCGATGACGTACGCGACGCCGCCCGACATGCCGGCCGCGAAGTTGCGGCCCGTCTCGCCGAGGACGACCGCCGTACCGCCGGTCATGTACTCGCAGCCGTGGTCGCCCACGCCCTCCGAGACGACCAGGGCGCCGGAGTTGCGGACGCAGAAGCGTTCGCCGGTGCGGCCGCGCAGGAACATCTCGCCGCCGGTGGCTCCGTAGCCGATGGTGTTGCCGGCGATGGTGGAGTACTCGGCGAGGTGGTCGGCGGCGCGGTCCGGGCGGACCACGACGCGGCCGCCGGAGAGGCCCTTGCCGACGTAGTCGTTGGCGTCGCCCTCCAGGCGCAGGGTGACACCGCTCGGCAGGAAGGCGCCGAAGGACTGGCCGGCCGAACCGGTGAAGGTCAGGTCGATCGTGTTGTCGGGCAGGCCCGCGCCGCCGAACTTCTTGGTGACGTGGTGGCCGAGCATGGTGCCGACGGTCCGGTTGATGTTGCGGATCGCGACCCGGGCGCGGACCGGCTGGGCCGTCTCGGCGGAGTCCGCGTTCAGCGCGTCGGCCGCGAGCTCGATGAGCTCGTTGTCGAGGGCCTTCTCCAGACCGTGGTCCTGCTCGATCAGGGCGTGGCGGACCGCGCCCTCGGGCAGCTCGGGCACGTAGAAGAGGGGCTCCAGGTCGAGGCCCTGGGCCTTCCAGTGCGTGACGGCCTTGCTGGTGTCGAGGAGCTCGGCGTGGCCGACGGCCTCCTCGATCGTGCGGAAGCCCAGCTCGGCGAGGAGCTCGCGCACCTCCTCCGCGATGAACTCGAAGAAGTTGACGACGAACTCGGGCTTGCCGGAGAAGCGGTCGCGCAGGACCGGGTTCTGCGTGGCGATGCCGACGGGGCAGGTGTCCAGGTGGCAGACGCGCATCATGACGCAGCCGGAGACGACGAGCGGCGCGGTCGCGAAACCGAACTCCTCGGCGCCGAGCAGCGCGGCGATGACCACGTCGCGGCCGGTCTTGAGCTGGCCGTCCGTCTGGACCACGATGCGGTCGCGCAGCCCGTTGAGCAGCAGGGTCTGCTGCGTCTCGGCGAGGCCGAGCTCCCAGGGGCCGCCCGCGTGCTTGAGCGAGGTGAGCGGGGAGGCGCCCGTACCGCCGTCGTGGCCGGAGATCAGGACGACGTCCGCGTGGGCCTTGGACACACCGGCCGCGACCGTACCGACGCCGACCTCGGAGACCAGCTTCACGTGGATGCGGGCGACCGGGTTGGCGTTCTTGAGGTCGTGGATCAGCTGGGCCAGGTCCTCGATGGAGTAGATGTCGTGGTGCGGCGGCGGGGAGATCAGGCCGACGCCGGGCGTCGAGTGACGCGTCTTGGCGACCCACGGGTAGACCTTGTGGCCGGGCAGCTGGCCGCCCTCGCCGGGCTTGGCGCCCTGCGCCATCTTGATCTGGATGTCGTCCGCGTTGACCAGGTACTCGCTCGTGACACCGAAGCGGCCGGAGGCGACCTGCTTGATGGAGGAGCGGCGCGCCGGGTCGTACAGGCGGTCCGGGTCCTCGCCGCCCTCACCGGTGTTGGACTTGGCGCCCAGCTGGTTCATGGCGATGGCGAGGGTCTCGTGCGCCTCCTTGGAGATGGAGCCGTACGACATGGCGCCGGTGGAGAAGCGCTTGACGATCTCGGAGACCGGCTCGACCTCGTCGATGGAGATCGACGGGCGGTCGGACTTGAAGCCGAACAGGCCGCGGAGCGTCATCAGGCGCTCGGACTGCTCGTTCACGCGGTCCGTGTACTTGCGGAAGATGTCGTACCGGCGGTTGCGGGTCGCGTGCTGGAGGCGGAAGACCGTCTCCGGGTCGAACAGGTGCGGCTCGCCCTCGCGGCGCCACTGGTACTCGCCGCCGATCTCCAGCGCGCGGTGCGTGGCGGGGACGCCTGAGGCCGGGTACGCCTTGGCGTGACGGGCGGCCACCTCCTTGGCCACGACGTCCAGGCCGGCGCCGCCGATCTTGGTGGCGGTACCCGCGAAGTACGTGCCGACGAACTCCTCGTCCAGGCCGACGGCCTCGAAGACCTGGGCGCCGCGGTAGGAGGCGACGGTGGAGATGCCCATCTTCGACATGACCTTCAGGACGCCCTTGCCGAGGGCGTAGATCAGGTTCTTGATGGCCTGCTCCGGCTCCAGGCCGGACAGGAAGGTGCCGGCGCGCAGCAGGTCCTCGACGGACTCCATGGCCAGGTACGGGTTGACGGCCGCGGCGCCGTAGCCGATGAGCAGGGCGACGTGGTGGACCTCGCGGACGTCGCCGGCCTCGACCAGCAGGCCCACCTGGGTGCGCTGCTTGGTGGCGATGAGGTGGTGGTGCACGGCGGAGGTGAGCAGCAGCGACGGGATCGGCGCGTGCTCGGCGTCCGAGTGGCGGTCCGACAGGACGATCAGGCGGGCGCCGGCCGCGATGGCCGCGTCGGCCTCGGTGCGGATCTCCTCGATCCGGGCGGCGAGGGCCTCGCCGCCGCCGGAGACCCGGTAGAGGCCCGACAGGGTGGCGGCCTTCATGCCCGGCATGTCGCCGTCGGCGTTGATGTGGATGAGCTTGGCGAGCTCGTCGTTGTCGATCACCGGGAAGGGCAGGGTGACGCTGCGGCAGGACGCGGCGGTCGGCTCCAGCAGGTTGGACTGCGGGCCGATCGAGGACAGCAGCGAGGTGACGAGCTCCTCGCGGATGGCGTCCAGCGGCGGGTTGGTGACCTGCGCGAAGAGCTGCGTGAAGTAGTCGAAGAGCAGCCGGGGGCGCTCGGACAGGGCGGCGATGGGCGAGTCCGTACCCATGGAGCCGAGGGCTTCGCCGGCCGTGCGGGCCATGGGCGCGATGATGACGCGCAGCTCTTCCTCGGTGTAGCCGAAGGTCTGCTGGCGGCGGGTGACCGAGGCGTGGGTGTGCACGATGTGCTCGCGCTCGGGCAGGTCCGTCAGCTCGATCTCGCCGGTCTCCAGCCACTCCGCGTAGGGGGCGGCGGCGGCCAGCTCGTCCTTGATCTCGTCGTCCTCGACGATGCGCTTCTGCGCGGTGTCGACGAGGAACATCTTGCCGGGCTGAAGGCGGCCCTTGCGGACGACCTTGGACGGGTCGATGTCGAGGACGCCGACCTCGGAGCCGAGGACGACGAGGCCGTCGTCGGTGACCCAGTAGCGGCCGGGGCGCAGGCCGTTGCGGTCGAGGACCGCGCCGACCTGGGTGCCGTCGGTGAAGGTGACGCAGGCCGGGCCGTCCCAGGGCTCCATCATCGTGGAGTGGTACTGGTAGAACGCGCGGCGGGCCGGGTCCATGGAGGTGTGGTTCTCCCACGCCTCCGGGATCATCATCAGCACGCTGTGCGGCAGCGACCGGCCGCCGAGGTGGAGCAGCTCCAGGACCTCGTCGAAGGAGGCCGAGTCGGAGGCGTCCGGGGTGCAGATCGGGAAGATGCGGTCCAGGGCGCCCTCGCCGAACGCGGCGGTCGCCAGCTGGGACTCGCGGGCCTTCATCCAGTTCCGGTTGCCCTTGACCGTGTTGATCTCGCCGTTGTGCGCGACGAAGCGGTACGGGTGGGCGAGCGGCCAGGACGGGAAGGTGTTCGTCGAGAACCGGGAGTGGACCAGGGCGAGCGCCGAGGCGAAGCGGCGGTCGGAGAGGTCCGGGAAGAAGGGCTCCAGCTGGCCGGTGGTCAGCATGCCCTTGTAGACGATGGTGCGGGCGGAGAGCGACGGGAAGTAGACGCCGGCCTCGCGCTCGGCGCGCTTGCGCAGGACGAAGGCCTTGCGGTCCAGCTCGATGCCGGTCGTGCCGTTGGACACGAACAGCTGGGAGAACGCGGGCATGGTGGTGCGCGCGCCGTTGCCGAGCAGGTCCGGGGTGACCGGGACCTCGCGCCAGCCGAGGACCGTGAGGTCCTCCTCGGCGGCGATGGCCTCGATCTGCTCCACGGCGACGGCCTGTGCGGTGCCGTCGGCGGGGAGGAAGGCGATGCCGACGGCGTACGCGCCGGCCTCGGGGAGGTCGAAGCCCGCGACCTCGCGCAGGAAGGCGTCCGGTACCTGGGACAGGATGCCGGCGCCGTCGCCGGAGTCCGGCTCGGAGCCGGTGGCGCCGCGGTGCTCGAGGTTCCGCAGTACGGTCAGGGCCTGCTCAACGAGTGTGTGGGTGGCCTCGCCGGTGAGGTTCGCCACGAATCCGACGCCGCAGGCGTCCTTCTCGTTGCGCGGGTCGTACATGCCCTGCTGGGCGGGGCGACCGTCCATGGGCGACCAGGCGGTGTTGCTGAGGCCGGTCGCGGAGTGCGTGGATGCGGAACGCATCGGCTCTCCCGTCGTCGTCGTGGCAATGTGCTAGCCGAGGGACGACGTTGGCCCTCTGCGAAAGTTCGTGCAGGTTACATGATGACGGCAATTCCGAGAACCGGATATCACATTCCAGCATGCGGACACTGCGCGAGGCAGAAAGAAGGGACCTTCAAGGGATTCTCGGGTCGCAGACGCTTCTGGCGAGGACTCCTGCAACTCTGCAGGTCCTCTGCTGGGGGCTTCTGCTGGGCACAACACGGGGTGAAGGTCCCGGCGCGAGACGGGCATCATTGCCCGGCGCCCTGGTCTGATGCCCAGCGGTCACGGAATCGAAACCACCGGGTAACGGACTACTTATGTTGCGTGCTGCATAGTGTCTCACTCCCGCGGCCGTTAGCCTATGGCGCCGCCGATCCAGGTTCCCAGGATGTACGTCACACCCGCGGCGGCGCCACCCAGGACGAGCTGGCGCATACCGCTGTACCACCACGACCGGGCCGTGACCCGCGAGACCACCGCACCGCAGACGAAGAGCCCGACGAGCGCCAGCAGCACGGCCGGCCACAGGGCGGTCGCCCCGAGCAGGTAGGGCAGTACGGGGAGCAGCGCGCCCAGCGCGAAGGAGCCGAAGGACGACACGGCGGCGACCAGCGGCGAGGGCAGGTCGTCGGGGTCGATCCCGAGCTCCTCGCGGGCGTGGATCTCCAGCGCCTGGTCCGGGTCGCGCGAGAGCTGCATCGCGACATCGCGGGCGAGTGCCGGCTCGACACCGCGCGAGACGTAGAGCTCGGCCAGCTCCTCCATCTCGTCGACGGGGTGCTTGCGCAGCTGCTGGCGCTCCACGTCCAGCTCGGCGAGGACCAGCTCGCGCTGCGAGGCGACGGAGGTGTACTCACCGGCCGCCATCGAGAACGCACCGGCCGCGAGACCGGCGAGGCCGGTGATGACGATCGTCGCGGGGGCCACCGCACCGCCGGCCACACCGGTCATCAGGGCCAGGTTGGAGACGAGCCCGTCCATGGCACCGAAGACGGCCGGCCGCAGCCATCCGCCGTTGACGTCGCGGTGGGTGTGGTTGTCGCGGTGGGCGGTGTGCAGCGGCGCTTCGATGTCGATGATGGACATGCGGCGTATCTCCCCTTTTGTACGAATGGGTACGAGCGGGTACGCGAAAGCGACGCGCAGCTGTGCCCGGCGCGGGGCACTCCCCCTGAACACCTCGAAAGTACGCACGATTTCTGGCTCCCGCCAGCAAGGAAGGCCGTACTTACCTGGGGTTTCGCGGGTCGGCGACCGGGTGACGGGGGCGGGCGGGGGGCGTTTCGCGGCGACCGACAAACCTCATGCCATGGCACAAATCCCCCAAGGGCTCATGATGAGTCCCCCACCAAGTGGAGAGGCGCCCCATGGAGCTGATTGCATGCAATCCGCAGGTCCTCCTCGAACGGGCCAGGGGCGCACTTCTCGGCCTCGCGGTGGGTGACGCGCTGGGCGCCCCCGCGGAGAACATGAAGCCGTCGGAGATCCGGGCGAAGTGGGGCCGGATCGAGGGCTTCGTCTCGGACGACCCGGCGGGCACGGACGACACCGAGTACGCGATCTTCTCCGGCCTGCTGCTGGCCCGGCACGGCTCCGCCCTGACCGTCGCGCACGTCGAACGCGCCTGGCACCACTGGATCGCCGACCTGGACGAGGGCCCCTTCCGCGGCGCGGGCTTCTCGGAGCGCGGCACCCTGGAGAACCTCCGCCGGGGCCTGGCGGCACCGATCTCGGCACAGCACCGGCACGCCTGGTCGGACGGCCTGGCGATGCGGGCGGCCCCCTTCGGGGTGTTCGCGGCGGGCCGCCCGGCGGAGGCGGCCCGCCTCGTCGCGATCGACGGCACGGTCAGCCACGAGGGGGAGGGCATCTACGGCGGCCAGGCCGTCGCCGCCGGGGTCGCGGCCGCCATGGCCGGCGGGTCCCCCGCCTCGGTGGTCTCGGCGGCCCTGTCCGTCATCCCGTCCGACTCCTGGACGGCCCGCTCGCTGCGCCGCGCGGTGACCGCCGCCCCGCGCGGGGAGCGGGCGGTGCGCTCGGCGGTCGTCATCGGCGGCTACCCGTGGACGGACCTGGCCCCGGAGGCGGTGGGCCTGGCCTTCGGCGCCTTCGCCGCCTGCGCGGGCGACTTCCCGGCCTCGGTCCTCACCGCGGTGAACATGGGCCGGGACGCCGACACCACCGCGGCGGTGGCGGGCGCCCTGGCCGGCGCCCTGTCGGGCGCCGCCGAGATCCCCGCCGCCTGGGCCTCGGCCATCGGCCCGGTCCGGGGCAGCTGCCTCCCCTCGATGCGCGGCTACCACGTCCTGGACATCGCGGACCTCCTCACCCCGGAAACCGAGCCCGCCCGATGACCCGGCACACCGCCCTCACCGACTCCCCCGCCCCGGCCGGCCCCACCCCCGAAACCCCCGGCCTCCCCCGGCCCCCGGGGGCCGGGGGACCGGCACCGGCCGGCCGGGCCGAGCCGCCGGCGGCCGTGACCGCCGGCACCGCACCGCCGCCCACTCCGGAGGCCGGGGCCGCCGCGCCCGCGCCGGCCGTGCCCGCCGGAGGCGGGGCCCCTGCGGCGGCGCCCCCGGCCACCACCCCCGGCCGGACCCCGCGCACGGAGCCGCGTACCCCCGCCCCACCGCCGCGGGTGCCCGGCACGGAGCCGCGTACCGCACCGGCCCCACCGCCGGAGGCCAGCCGTACCCCCGCCATCCCGCCGCGGGCGCCCCGGCGGATCGAGGGGCTGCTCCTCGGCCTCGCCGCGGGCGACGCCGCCGGCTGGCCCGCCGCCCGGCACCGGGCCAGCCGGATGCCCGAGTGGACCCGCCGCCTCACCCGCGAGCTCGACACCTTCGCCGAGCAGAACGCCACCACCACCCTCCCCGTCCCCATCGCCCTCAACCAGCCCCCCGAACCGCTGCGCCTCGGCCCCTCCGACGACGCCGAATGGGCCGCCTTCGCCGCCGAATCCGTACTCACCGCCGCCGGGGTGCTGCTCAGCGACCTCTCCCGGTCCCGCCGCATGCGCGCCGCCATCGACCTCGCCTGGAACGCCCTCGCCAGCGAGGTCGCCGCCGCCGCGGAACGGGCCCCCGAGGTCGAGTCGGCCGTCCTGCCGATGCGCGCCCGCATCTCCGTACGCGCCGGGCTCGGCAACCTCGCCGCCGGCCTGCGCCCGCCCGCCACCGGCCACGACAACCCGCACTACTTCGACGACGCCGCCTGCGTCCGCGCCTGCGTACTCGCCGTCGTGCACCCCGGCGACCCCCACGCGGCCGCGGACCTCGCCGAGTTCGACGCCCGCTACACCCAGGACGGCGACGGGGTCCACGGCGCCCGCGCCGTGGCCGCCGCCGTCGCCGCCGCCCTCGCCGGGGCGGACACCGACACCGCCGTCGACGCCGCGCTCGCACAGCTGCCCGCACCCACCGAGATCGGCCGCAACGCCCGGCACGCCGTCAAACTCGCCCGCGCGGAGACCGGCGGCGCCTTCGCCCTCGTCCCTTTGCTGGAGCACCAGATCGTCGACCACGTCTACAGCTACGGCATCGCCGCCGCCGAGACCGTCCCCGTCGCCCTCGCCCTCGCCACCGCCGCCCGCGGAGAGGTCTGCGAGGCCGTCCCGGCCGCCGCCTGCCTCTCCCGCGTCGCCGACTCCGCCCCCGCCCTCGCGGGCGCCCTCACCGGCGCCCTCGGCGGCGGCGACTCCCTCCCCGCCGCCTGGCGCGAGGCCTGCCGCACCCTCTCCGGCTGCGCCCTGCCCCGGCTGGCCGGAACCGACCTCGTCGAACTCGCCGCACTGCTCTCGCGTACGGAACTCACCTCACCGAAGGGATGATTCGGGCATGACCCTCACACTGGAGGACCGGTTCTCGGGCGCTCTCGTCGGCGCCGCCGTGGGCGACGCCCTCGGCGGGCCGGTGGAGGGGTGGTCCCCGGAGCAGATCGCCGAACGGCACGGCGGCCGCGTGCACGGCATCGTCGGCCCCTGGTACGAGGACTGGCGCACCGCCCGGCCCATCGCGCCGTACCACAAGGGCGACGGCCACGTCACCGACGACACCCTCATGACGCACGCGCTGGTACGGGTCTACGCGTCCGTACGCGACCACCTGGACGCCTACGCGGTCGCCGAGCACCTCGTGCCGGACCTGATGGGCACCCCCCGCTGGATCCCCGAGCTGGAGGCCGAGGCCCTGCCCCTCCAGCGGATCTTCCTCGCCGAGAAGTGGATCGTGACCCGGCTGCACTACGCGCACGCGGACCCCCGCGAGGCCGGCACCGGCAACATCGTCAACTGCGGTGCGGCGATGTACATGGCGCCGGTCGGTCTGGTCAACGCGGGCAATCCGGCCGCCGCCTACGCCGAGGCGCTGGACGTCGCGGGCGCGCACCAGTCCTCGTACGGGCGCGAGGCCGCGGGTGTCTTCGCGGCGGCGGTCGCGGCGGCCTGTGCCCCGGGCGCGACGGCGGCGACGGTGGTGGACACCGCGCTGGCGCTGGCCAAGGACGGCACCCGCGAAGCGATCGCGGCGGTACGCGAAGCCGCGCTGCGGTACCGGGACTTCGAGTCCGCGCTCGCACCGCTGCGGGCGGCCGTGGCTCCGTACGACTCGGTCGGGCCGGACTACCGCACGCCCTCCCTCGGCGCCCGGCGTCCCTCGCGCCTGCACTCCATCGAGGAACTCCCCGTCGCCCTCGGCATGCTGCTGGTCGCGGACGGCCGGTACGAGGGCTCCGTGCTCGGCGCCGTCAACTACGGCCGCGACTGCGACTCCATCGCCACCATGGCCGGGGCGGTCGCCGGCGCCCTGGGCGGGGAGTCCGCCGTGCCGGCCGCATGGGCCAAGCAGGTCGCCGAGGCCAGCCGGCTCGACCTGCACGCCCCGGCGGCGGCGCTGGCCGCCGTGGCCCGGGAGGTCTTCGACCGGGACCGGTCCCGCCGCCGCGCGCACGAGGCCGCTTTCGACGCCATCGCCTCACCCCGGTGACGGGCTCCCGCGCCGGAGGCCCGGCCACCGCCGCCCCGGCCCCCGTACGGCTCACCTGGGTCCAGCCCGAGGACCTGGTCGGCCACGAGCTGCGCCAGGCCGCGGAGGACGGCCGCGACCCCGGCCCGGCCCTCGCCGCCTGGCTCGCGGCGGGCGGCAGCCCCGCCCCCGCCCGGGCCGGGGCCTCGCCCTCCCCCGCCGCGCCGGACCTGCGCGCGCTCGCCACCCGCCTGCTGGACGGGCTCGCGGACCTCCCCGTCCCCACGGCGGGCGCGGAGCCCACCGCGTGGCCGGCCATCCGGGCCGGCTGGCCCGCGTCCCCGCCACCGCGCGGCGCCTCCCCGCACCCCGGGCTGCGCCGCAGGCTGGAGGCCGCCTGGGTCGGCCGGGCCGTCGGCTGCGTACTCGGCAAACCCGTCGAGAAGCTCCCCCTGGACGGCATCCGGGCCCTCGCCCGCGCCGCCGGGAACTGGCCGCTGGACGACTGGTTCACCGCGCGCGGCGTCCCCGCGGAGCTGCTGGCCGCGTACCCGTGGAACCGCCGCTCCGCGCCCACCTCGCTCGCCGAGAACATCGACGGCGCGCCCGAGGACGACGACCTGGACCACCCCCTCCTCGGCCTGCTGCTGCTCCAGCGGCACGGCAAGGGCTTCACCACCGCCGACCTGGCCCGGCTCTGGCTCGACGAGCTCCCCGCCGGCCGCACCTTCACCGCCGAGCGCGTCGCCTACCGCAACCTGCTCCAGGGGCTGGAGCCCCCGCTCACCGCCACCCACCACAACCCCTTCCGCGAGTGGATCGGCGCCCTCATCCGCGCCGACGTCCACGGCTGGACCAACCCCGGCGACCCGGCCGCCGCCGCCGAGCAGGCCTGGCGGGACGCCACCCTCAGCCACACCGCCGGCGGGGTCCACGCCGCCCTCTTCGCCGCCGCCGCCATCGCCGAGGCGGCCGGCGGCCGGACCGACGTGCACGGCGCGCTGCGGGCCGGGCTGGCCGTCGTACCGCCCGGATCGCGGCTCGCCGGGGCCGTCCGCTTCGGGATCCGCACCGCCCGCGAGGAGGCCTGCTTCGACCGGGTCGTGGACCTGCTGCACGCCCGCTACGGCCACTACCACTGGGTGCACGCGGTCCCCAACACCGCCCTCATCGCCGCCGCCCTCACCCACGCCGACGGGGACTTCACCCGCTCCGTCTGCCGCGCGGTGTCCGGCGGCTGGGACACCGACTCCAACGGCGCCACCGCCGGCTCGGTCGCCGGGCTCCTGGCCGGGTCCCCCGACCGGATCCCGGAGCGCTGGACCGCACCGCTCAAGAACCGCCTCGCCACCACCGTCGCCGGCTTCGACGGCATCGGCTTCGACACCCTCGCCCACCTCACCACCCAGGAGGCAACCCGCTCATGACGGCCATCGCCGTGCTCGGCAGTACCAACATGGACCTCGTCGCCTACGTGCCCAAGGCCCCACGGCTCGGGGAGACCGTCACCGGACGGGAGTTCCGCACGGCCCCCGGCGGCAAGGGCGCCAACCAGGCGGTGGCCGCCGCCCGCCTCGGCGGGGAGGTGGTGATGATCGGCGCGGTCGGGGCGGACGAGTTCGGCGTACGGCTGCGGGCCGGGCTGGCCTCGGCCGGGGTCGAGACCGCCGCGCTGCGCACCGTCGAGGGCGCGAGCGGCACCGCGCACATCACCGTCGACGACGAGGGCGGGAACAGCATCATCGTCATCCCCGGCGCCAACGCCCGCGTCACCGGCCTGGAGGCGGGCGACGCGTCGCGGATCGGCGCCGCCGACTGCCTGCTGCTCCAGCTGGAACTCCCCCTGGAGGCCGTCCTCGCCGGCGCGGAGGCCGCCCGCGCCCACGGCGTCCGCACGGTCCTCACCCCGGCCCCCGCACAGCCGCTGCCGGCCGGGCTGCTCGCCGCCACCGACCTGCTGGTCCCGAACGAGCACGAGGCCGCCGCCCTCACCGGGCTCACCGACCCGCACCGGGCCGCGGAGGCGCTGCTGCGCGAGGTGCCGGAGGTGGTGGTCACCCTGGGCGCGGCCGGCTGCCTGTACGCGGCCCGGGGGCGCGAGCCGCTCACGGTGGCGGCCCCCCGGGTGCGGGCGGTGGACACCACCGCCGCCGGGGACACCTTCGTCGGGGCGCTCGCGGTGGCGCTCGGGGAGGGGCGGGCCATGCCCGAGGCGCTGTCCTGGGCCTCGGTGGCGGCTGCGCTGTCCGTCCAGCGGCCCGGGGCGCAGGACTCGATGCCGACCCGCGCCGAAGTGGACCGGGGCGCGGGCGGGGCGGAGTCATGACGCCTGCGGACGCGCCACCGGCCGACACGACCGCGGCCGGCACGGCGCGGACGGACGCGGCGCGGACGGACGCGGCCCGAGCGGGCGGCGGGCCGGCCGCCGCCCGGCCGCCCGGCTCGCAGCGGACCACCCCGCATCAGGCCCCGACGCCGTCGTCCGGCCCGCTGGCGGGGCTGCGCGTACTCGACCTGGCCACCCTGTTCGCCGGGCCGCTCGCCGCCACCCTGCTCGGGGACTTCGGCGCCGAGGTGGTGAAGGTCGAGCACCCGCACCGGCCCGACCCCTCCCGGGGGCACGGGCCCGCCAAGGACGGGGTCGGGCTGTGGTGGAAGCTGCTCGGGCGGAACAAGCGGACGATGACCCTCGACCTGTCCACGCCCGGCGGCCGGGACACCCTGCTGCGGCTGGCCGCCACCGCCGACGTGGTCGTGGAGAACTTCCGCCCCGGCACCCTGGAGAAGTGGGGCCTGGGCTGGCCCGAGCTGTCGGCCGCCAACCCGCGCCTCGTCCTGGCCCGCGTCACGGCCTTCGGCCAGCAGGGCCCGTACGCCCACCGGCCGGGCTTCGGCACCCTGGCCGAGGCGATGAGCGGCTTCGCCGCGATCACCGGGGAGCCGGACGGCCCGCCGACCCTGCCGCCCTTCGGCCTCGCGGACTCCATCGCCGCGCTGACCTGCGCGTACGCGGTGATGACCGCGCTCGCCGGGCGGGACCGGACCGGACACGGCCAAGTGGTCGACCTGGCGATCATCGAGCCGATCCTGACCGTCCTCGGACCGCACCCCCTCTGGTACGACCAGCTCGGCTACGTCCAGCCCCGCACCGGCAACCGCTCCGCCAACAACGCCCCCCGCAACACCTACCGCAGCGCGGACGGCCGCTGGCTGGCGGTGTCCGCCTCGGCCCAGTCGGTCGCGGAGCGCGTGCTGCGCCTCGTCGGCCGGGGCGAGCTGATCGCCGAGCCCTGGTTCGCGACCGGTTCCGGGCGGGCCGCGCACGCGGAGGTCCTCGACGAGGCGGTCGGCGGCTGGATCGCCCGGCACAAGGCCGACGAGGTGGTCGCGGCCTTCGAGGAGGCCGAGGCCGCCGTCGCCCTGGTCTACGACGTCCGGGACGTGATGGCCGATCCGCAGTTCGCGGCCCTCGACACGGTGACCGAGGTCGAGGACCCCGAACTCGGCCCGCTCAAGATGCAGAACGTCCTCTTCCGGCTGTCCGAGACCCCCGGCGGGATCCGCTGGGCCGGCCGCCCGCACGGCGCGGACACCGAATCCGTCCTGACCGAGCTCGGCCTGACCGGGGCCGAGATCTCCGCTCTCCGCCTGGAGGGGGCCCTGTGATCCTGACCTGGCTCTACGCACCCGGGGACCGCCCGGAGGTGGTGGCCAAGGCCCTGCGCAGCGGGGCCGACGCCGTCATCGTCGACCTCGAGGACTCGGTGTCGGCCTCGCGCAAGGAGTACGCCCGCGCGGCCACCGCCGAACTGCTGACCGAGCGCCCGCCGCTCCCCGTCCACGTCCGCGTGAACGCCCTCGGCTCCCCCTGGTCGGGCGCCGACCTCACCGCGCTGGCCCGGCTGCACGGGCTCGCGGGACTGCGGCTGCCGAAGATCGACGCGCCGGAACAGATCACCCGGGTCGCGGACCGCACCGGAGGGGTGGCGCTGTACGCGCTGCTGGAGTCCGCGCTGGGGGTGGAGAGGGCGTACGAGATCGCGCGCGCCCACCCTTCCCTGCAGGGGCTGACGCTGGGCGAGGCGGACCTCTGCGCGGACCTCGGCGTCTGCGCGGAGAGCGGGCTGGACTGGCCGCGTTCCAGGGTCGTCGTGGGGGCCCGGGCCGCCGGGCTGGCACCGCCGGCGCAGTCGGTCTTCCCGGACATCCGGGACCTGGAGGCGCTGGCCGCCTCCTGCGCGCGGGGCCGGGCGCTGGGCTTCCTGGGCCGTGCGGCGATCCACCCCCGCCAGCTCCCGGTGATCGAGCGGGCCTACCTCCCCGGGCCGGAGGAGATCACCGCCGCCAAGGAGATCGTCACCGCCGCCCGCGCCACGCCGGGGGCGCTCGCGCTCCCGGACGGCCGCTTCGTCGACCCCGCGGTGGTGGCCGCCGCCCACCGCACCCTGTCCCTCTCCCAGCGCACGCCTTCCTGACGCGCCGCCCGCGCGGCTCGCCCGCAGGCGGCCTCCCCGGCTGCGCGGGGCTCGCCCCTCCCCGCCCTTCAACCGTTCTCGCCTCAAACACCGGCGGGGCTGGAAGAGCCCCACCTCCAGCCTCGCCGGCGTTTGAGGCGCGGGCGCGGTAGCGCCGTGTCCGTAGCCGCGCCCGGCGATTGAGGGCGGGAACGGTGGAAGGACGGGCAGGGGACCGCTCCGCGCAGCGGCGGCCACACGGAGCCGGCACGGGCCGGACACGCCGGAGGGGGGGGGGGGGGGAGGCGTGCCCCCCCCCCCCCTACCGCTTCCTTCTTTCTTTTTCTCCTCCTCCCCTTTTCGGCTGGTCTGTTTCTT